>JASJCC010000108.1 GCA_030066175.1 Paracoccaceae bacterium
CACGTTGTAGCGCGGCTTGAGCTGCTTGATGAGGTTCTGCTCCAACAGCAGCGCCTCGGTTTCGGTGCGCGTCGTCAGGAACATCATCGAGGCGGTCTCGCGGATCATCCGCGCGATACGCGCCGAATGCCCCGCCGGTCGAGCGTAGTTCGACACCCGCGCCTTGAGATTGCGCGCCTTGCCGACGTACAGCACCCGCGCCTGGGCATCCAGCATCCGGTAAACCCCGGGGCTGCCATCGAGGGTTTTCAGGTAGCCCTGAATGACCTCATGGCCGGTCGGTTGCGGCGCGGTTTTCTGCAAGTCCGTGTCAGTCATGCAAGATCGGTTTCTCTCCTGCCGCCCAATGTGCGATTCCCCGCGCATGGCTGCAATGGTCCGTGTTCGTTTTCAAGCGTGAAGACATCCACGCTTTCTGTGGATAAAGCTGTAGGCAAATTACAGGCACATGGATTTTTTCTTTGTTTTCGGCCCACTTCGTTGAAATGCCTATTTTTTAGGCACCAAATGAGGCCATTGAAAACAAACGATAATTTTTTGAGTTAGCGCTAAGTCTTTGCGTTTCTTAATGTTTTCGTAACCTTTTGGTAACGAATCTGTAACCGGTGCACAACTTGCCGGTTTGCCGAATTATTCAACCCCCAAAACGTCCGGCGTTTCCCAGGAAAGGTGCTGACCACCGTCGATGCACAGCAATTGCCCGGTCACGGCAGGCGCGTCCAGAAAATAGCCCAAGGCCGCGGTGATATCCGAGGGGTTTGCGCCCCGTGACAGCACGGTTGCGGCGCGCTGGGTGGCAAAATTTTCTTCTGTCTGCCGGCCGCCACGCAGGGTCGGGCCGGGGCCGATGCCGTTGACACGCACATGCGGGGCAAGCGCCTGAGCCGCGGTGCGGGTAAAGGCCCAGAGCCCCATCTTGGCGATGGTGTAGGTCATGAATTCCGGCGTCAGGCTGCGCACTCGCTGGTCGATCATGTTGACCACCAGGCCCTGCGCCAGCGGCTCGCCATTTTCGTCGCTCAGCGCCTGAGGCACCTGCGCCGCCAGCGCCTGGGTCAGCACAAACGGCGCGCGGAGGTTTGATTCCAGATGCCTGTCCCAGCTGTCTCGCGTGGCGCTCTCGACCGTGTCGTGTTCAAAGATCGATGCGTTGTTGACCAGCACGTGCAGCGGCCCGCCAAGCGCATCGGCGGCCTGCGGCAGCAGCGCTTGCGTCTGGGCTTCCTCCAGCAGGTCGGCCTGCAACGTCGCGGCAAACCGGCCCTTGGCGCGGATCATCTCCGCCACCTCCTCTGCAGCCTCGGCAGAGCCCGCGTAATGCACGGCAACGTCATAACCCCGATCGGCCAGATACAACGCCATCGCGCGGCCCAGGCGTTTGCCCGCGCCGGTCACCAGCGCGCGTTTGATACTGTCACTCATAGGGTCCTCTTCAGACGCTCAGCACAAAGGTGATGTAGCCCAGATAGAGCCCGGACAAGATGATGCCCCAGACCCGGCCAAGATCGCGGCCGAAGAACACAAACGGGATCAGGATCAGGCTGGCGCCCAGCATCACCCAGACATCAAAGCGCAGCAAAGCCGGGTCGACCGGCATTGGCGCAATCACGGCGGCCACGCCGATAATGGCCAAGAGGTTGAACATGTTCGAGCCGATGACATTGCCAATCGCCACATCCGCCTGCCGGCGGATCGCGGCCATCACGGTGGTGGCCAGCTCGGGCAGGGAGGTGCCGATGGCCACCAGCGTCAGGCCGATCACGGTGTCGGGCACGCCGTACATCAGGGCAATCTCACGCGCGCTGTCGACCAGCAGATCGGCCCCCAGCGGCAGACCAATGAGGCCCAGCACCAGAAAGAGCACGATCTTCCACCACGGCATGTCCGGATCGGCGCCTTCGGGCTCTTCCAGATCCTCGTCGGGTTCGCCTTCGCGGCGGTGGCGCAACGCATCGCGCAGCGCGTCGCCGAGGATCACCGCCAGCACCACCAGCAGCGCAATTCCGGCGTACCGGTCGAACACGCCGCGAAACGCCATGGCGATGAAAAACAGGCTCGCCGCAAGCATGATGACATAGCTTTTGCGCGAATTGTGCTCGCTGGTATGCATGACCGTCAGCAGCGCGGGCACACCCAGCACCAGCAGGACATTGGCCGTGTTGGAGCCGATCACGTTGCCGAGGGCAATCCCCGGCACGCCGTCCAAGGCGGCCTTGATCGAAATCAGCAGCTCGGGCGCCGAGGTGCCGAAGGCGACGATGGTCAGGCTGACGATCAAAGCCGGGATGCCCACCCGCAGCGACAGGTTCACCGCACCTTTGACCAGCGCGTCGCCGGCCAGCAGCAGGATCACCAGCCCCAGAGCAGCAAAGGCAAAGACCATTCAGCCCGCTCCCTTGGTGCAAGGGCAGGGGCCTTTGCCGATCCGGTAACGACCGCATTTGGGGCATTTGGCCTCCGCAAGGCGCTTGGCGCCCGGAAAGCGCCATTTGCCAAACATGCCCAACACGCCAATGAAGACGAGGAATAAAGTGACGATCTTGAAGATCACGTCAGAGCCCAAAGCGCGCGTATTCCGCACGTTCCTCGATCTGCACCAGGGCGTCGCTGGCCATCTGCGCGCCGAGGCGCGGCAGCAGCGGGCGGCGTTGTTCGTAGCGGCGGAATTTCACCTTGTCGCCAAAGCGCTCTTTCATCGTGGGCGCCAGATGGCCGATCCCGTCGGCCAGGCCCACATCAACGGCGGATTGGCCGATCCAGACCTCGCCGGTGAAGAGATCCGGGTCATCCGCCAGCTTGTCGCCGCGCCGGTCGCGGATATGGCCAATGAAGGTCTCGTGCAGCTGGCCCAGAAGGCGGTTCAGGCGGGCGACGTCCTCTTCCTTTTCGGGTTTGAACGGGTCCATCATGCTTTTGGATTTGCCGGCAGTATAAACGCGGCGTTCGATGCCCTGGCGCTGCAGCAGCACATGCGCGCCAAACCCGGCTGAAATCACCCCGATGCTGCCCAGGATCGAGCTTGCGTCGCCCCAGATCTCGTCCGCCGCCGAGGCCAGCCAGTATCCGCCCGAGGCGGCGATATCCTCGACAAAGGCGTAAACCGGCACTTCGTTTTCTTCGGCCAGCCGCCGGATACGGGCGCCGATCAGGCCGGACTGCACCGGTGAGCCGCCGGGCGAGTTGATCTCAAGCGCCACGGCATCGGGCTTGCCGCGGGTAAACGCCTTTTCCAAAAGCGGCGCGACGCTGCGGTCGCTCATCGAACTGCGCCCGGGCATGCCGATGGCACCTTGCAGGCGCACAACCGACACCATTGGCCCGGACTTCATAAAAGGGATCCAGCGTTTCATGGAGCGTGATGTAGATGGCCAAGGTGGGACAAACAAGGCATGCCACAAAAGAACGCCTTCTTGTGGCCGTGGCGCCCGCTTAGGCCAGCGTGTTCAGTGCGGTGATCAGCGGGGCGGGCAGGGCGGTGGGGGTGCCGGCGGCATCCACGTAGACCTGCGCAAAGAAGCCTTCGGCGCAGGCGGTGTCGTCGTCATTGCGGAACAGCCCCACCTCGGTCCGGAAAGACGACCGCCCCAAATGCCCCAGCCGCAGCCCGGCATGGATCATGTCGGGAAAGCCCGCCTCGGCGTGATAGCGGCAGCCGGATTCGACCACCAGAAACCGCATTGGATCGGGCCCGTCGATCACCAGCCCCTGTTCCATCTGCCATAGGCTGATCGCCGTGTCGAAAAGCGAAAAATAGGTGGCGTTGTTCATGTGCCCATAGGCGTCATTGTCCATCCAACGCGTTGGCAGGGCACGAAAAGCGCGATACTCGGCGCGGCGGGCCGGGGGCGGGCGGCTCATCCCGACCTCAGCAGGCGAAAGGCGGCCGAGGCGCCCCAGCCCGCCGCGATGGCGATGGCCAGCGACATCAGCCCGTAGATCAGCGGCTGCTGGCGCGACAGGGTGAACAGCCAACGTTCCAGCCCCACTTTGCGCACGTCGATCGTGGTTTGGTATTGCGAAATCACCTGCCCGCCGCGGGTGAGAAAGATCCGCGTGGCGTAATCGCCTTCGGTCAGGTTGGCGGGCATGGCGATCCGGGTGTTGAACAGCGTTTCTTCGCGCAGCTCGACCGTGCCTTCGCGCAGCTGATATAGCCCGTTGTCGATGCGGATGCGGATCACCGCATCGCTAAAGCTTTGCGCATCTTCCACATCCATCGGTGCCCCGACCGACCGGATCGCGCGGGGGATCGAGATGCGGTGGCGCAGGTCTTCGACCTCGGTGATCACCTCTTCCCAGGGAGCCGAGGTGGCGATGGCGTAAAACGACGGCGCGGCATCCACCTCGACCGCCTGGGTATTCACCCAGATGCCAAAGCGGCGATCCTTGCGGCGAACGGTCAAAGGCTGCGACGGGCCGGACACCGTCAGGATCACCTGCAGCGGCGGGCCATCGGGCGTGGGCTCGGCCCGCTTGATCGCACCGTAGATCAGGATCTCGCTGCCTTCGAAATTGGTTGAGATCGACACAGTGTCTTTGCTGAGGCCCAGCACCACCTCCTCTGCCTTGGCAGGCAGCGCCAGCAGCAGCAAGAGCATCAGCCAGCGCATCAGTGCCCCCCGACCCCAATGGTAAAGAGCTCCGACGGCATGATCAGCAGGTCGAGCGCCAGCTTGCCGCACACCGCCAGCACCATGATCGCCAAGAGGATGCGCAGTTGTTCCGCCTTCAGCCGCGCGCCAATGACGGTGCCGACCTGCGCGCCGATCACACCGCCCACCAGCAGCAGCACCGCCAACACCACGTCAACGGTGAAGTTGGTCGTGGCGTGCAAGAGCGTGGTGAAGCCGGTGACAAAGATAATCTGAAAGAGCGAGGTGCCCACAACCACCTTGGTCGGCATGCCCAGCAGGTAGATCATCGCCGGCACCATGATGAATCCGCCGCCCACCCCCATGATCGCCGCCAATACGCCGACAACAACGCCCACAATCAGCGGAGGGATGACCGAGATATAAAGCCCCGAGGTGCGGAACCGCATCTTGAACGGCAGGCCGTGCACCCAGTTGTGTTTCTTGCGCTGGGGGACAACGCCGCTGCGGGTCTTGCGCAGGGCGTTCAGGCTTTCGATGAACATCAGCCCGCCGATTACGCCCAGGAACACCACGTAACAGAGCCGGACCAACAGATCGACCTGACCGAGGCTCTTGAGATAGTTGAAGACCAGAACGCCAAGCGCCGCCCCGACAAGGCCGCCGATCAACAGCACCGTCCCCATCTTCAGATCGACGGTCTTGCGCCTGAGATGGGCGAGCACGCCGGAAAACGACGAGGCAACGATCTGGTTGGCTTCGGTCGCCACGGCCACCGCGGGCGGGATGCCGATGAAGAACAACAGCGGCGTCATCAGAAAGCCGCCGCCCACGCCAAACATACCCGATAGCACGCCCACCATCCCGCCCAGCCCCAAAAGCAGGTAGGCGTTGACCGAAACCTCGGCGATGGGCAGGTAGATTTGCATATATCTACCTAGTCCCATGGATCGGCGTTTTGCAAGCGCAGCACTGCCGCATTGCACCGTTGTTTCTGGAAATACTATCGCGGGTTTAGCGCTCTTTCACATAAGGCTCGCCACCGGCCCGGGGCGGGATAGCCTTGCCGACGAACCCGGCCAGGATCACCACCGTCAGGATATAGGGCAGGGCGTCCATGAACTGCACCGGGATGACAAAGCCACCGAGATCGATGCTCTGATAGCGCAGCGCCACCGCTTGCAGCAGACCAAAGAGCAGACAGGCCGAGAGCGCGTACCACGGCCGCCATTTGGAAAAGATCAGCGCCGCCAGCGCGATAAATCCGCGGCCCGCGGTCATATCCTTGACAAAGCCCGCCTGCAGCCCGGTGGCCAGATAGGCACCGGCCAGCCCGCAAAGCACGCCGCAGATCGCCACGGCGGCAAAGCGCAGGCCGATGACCGAAACGCCGGCGGTATCCACTGCCTCGGGCGCTTCACCCACGGCGCGCAGGCGCAGGCCAAAGCGTGTGCGGTAAAGCACCCACCAGCTGAGCGGCACCACCGCAAAGCCGATATAGACCAGGATCGAATGGCCCGAGATGAGGTCAGCATAAAGCGGGCCAAAGATCGGTACACCGCGCAAGGCGTCGGCGAAGGGCAGGGTCAGTTCCTGGAACCGCGCGCTGCCCTCCAGCGACGGGGTGCGCCCACCCTGGCGGAACCAGTCCTGCGCAATCAGCACAGTCATCCCGGCGGCGAGAAAGTTGATCGCCACGCCTGAGATCAGCTGATTGCCGCGAAAGGTGATCGAGGCCAACCCGTGGATTGCCGACATCGACATCGAGGCCAAAATGCCCGCCAGCAGGCCAATCCAGACCGACCCGGTCGTAAAGGCCACCGCGGCGCTGAAAAACGCCGACATCAGCATCTTGCCTTCAAGGCCAATGTCGAAAATCCCCGCCCGTTCGCTGAAAAGCCCGGCCAGGCAGGCCAGCAGCAGCGGAATCGAAAGGCGGATTGTGCTGTCGAGAATCTGCAGAAGCGTTAAATAGTCCATCACGCCTCCTTGCGCCGCAGCGAGAGAAAGATCTTCTCCAGCGGCATGCGCACCATGTTGTCGAGCGCCCCGGTAAAGAGGATCACCAGCGCCTGGATCACCACGATCAACTCACGCGGAATGTCGGTCCAGAGCGCGAGCTCAGCCCCGCCCTGATAGAGGAACCCGAACAGCAGCGCGGCGAGGAACACCCCTACCGGGTGTGAGCGCCCCATCAGTGCCACGGCGATACCGATGAACCCCGCGCCTTCGGTGGCGTTCATCACCAGACGCTCGGCCTCCCCCATGGTGGTGTTCAGTGCCATCATCCCGGCCAGCGCGCCCGAGATCAGCATCGACACCACGGTGATCCGGACGGGTGAGATACCGGCATAGCGCGCCGCGGTCTCGGAATGGCCAAAGGCGCGGATTTCATAGCCCAGCCGTGTGCGCCAGATCAGGTACCAGACCACGACGCAGGCGGCGATGGCGAGGAAGAAGGTGACATTGGCCGGTGAGCCGCGGAAGAGCGTGGTTTCGGCGGTCGAGAACATCTCTTGGAAGGTCGGCAGATGCGTGGCCTCGGGGAAGTTCGCTGTGGCCGGATCCATCGACCCAGGCGGGCGCAGCAGGTTGACGAGGAAGTAGTTCAGCACCGCCGCGGCGATGAAGTTGAACATGATCGTGGTGATCACGATATGGCTGCCGCGCGTGGCCTGCAGATAGGCCGGGATCAGCGCCCAGGCCGCACCAAAGACACCCGCCGCCACGGTCACGAAGAGCAACGCAATGATCCAATGCGGGAACGGGATAAAGAGGCAGGCAAGCGCCACCCCGAGACCGCCGATCATCGCCTGGCCTTCACCACCGATGTTGAACATGCGGGCATGAAAGGCGACCGCCACGCAGAGCCCGGTAAAGATGAAATTCGTTGCATAATAGAGCGTATAGCCCCAGCCGGCCGAGCGCATCAGCGCGCCATCGACCATCAGCCAGAATGCCTGTGTCGGGCTTTCGCCGATGGCCAGGATCACCAGAGCCGACAGGATCGCCGCCAGTACCAGCGAGAACAGCGGAACAAGGACGGCATCAGCCCAGGGCGGCATTCTATCCATTACGCGCCTCCTCCCGGGCCAGTTTCGCCTCAAGCTGTTCGTTGATCGCGTCGATGGCGGGTTTGTCGGTTTGCTCGGTCACACCGGCCATCAAAAGACCCAGTTCCGCCTGATCGGTTTCCTCGGGCAGGCGTTCACCCATGATCTGGCCGTCGAACATCACCGCGATGCGATCCGACATCGACAGGATTTCATCAAGCTCCACCGACACCAGCAGGATGGCCTTGCCTGCGTCGCGCAACTGCAAGATCCGTTGGTGGATGAACTCGATGGCGCCGATATCGACGCCGCGGGTGGGCTGGCCGACCAGCAAGAGGTCGGGGTTGCGCTCGATCTCACGCGCCAGCACCAGTTTCTGCTGGTTGCCGCCAGAGAAATTGCGCGCGGCCAGCGCCGGGTTCGGCGGGCGCACGTCAAAACGCTCCATCTTGCCGGCGGCCTCTTCCCGGATCCCGGCATTGTCCATCAGCATACCGGATTGGTATTCCGGGTCGTGGTGATAGCCGAAGACGAGGTTTTCCCAGGCGCCAAAGGGCATGATCAGCCCTTCGTGCTGGCGATCCTCGGGCACATGCGCGATGCCGCGCGCTCGACGCGACTGGCCGTCGGAGTGTTTGCCCGTCAGGTCAATCTCTTCACCGTTGATCCGAATGGAACCTGTGGCGTCGGCATACCCGCCCAACACCTCGAGAAGTTCCGACTGGCCATTGCCCGCCACGCCCGCAATGCCGAGGATTTCCCCTGCCCGGACATGCAGCGAAATGCCTTTCAGCCGCTCCACCCCCTTGCTGTCGGTGCGGCGCAGGTTTTCCACCTCAAGCACGACCTGCTTGGGCTCGGCCGGTTTCTTGTCGACCCGCAACAGCACCTTACGCCCGACCATCAGCTCGGCCAGCTGCGCGGGATCGGTCTCGGACGTGTTCACCGTCGCTGTCATCTCCCCCCGCCGCATGACGCTGACGGTGTCGGTGATCTCCATGATCTCGCGCAGCTTGTGGGTGATCAGGATGATCGTTTTGCCCTCTTTGCGCAGGTTGTCGAGGATGCGGAACAGGTGGTCGGCCTCGGCCGGGGTCAGCACGCCAGTGGGCTCGTCGAGGATAAGGATATCCGCCTCGCGATAAAGCGCCTTCAGGATCTCGACCCGCTGCTGGTGGCCCACCGACAGGTTCTCGATCAACGCCTCGGGCGCGACCTGCAATTCGTATTCGTCGGCCAGATGTTTCAGCACATCCCGCGCCTTGGCCAGCGAGGGGCGCAGCAGGGCGCCATCTTCGGCACCCAGGATGACATTTTCCAGAACGGTGAAGTTCTGCACCAGCTTGAAATGCTGGAACACCATGCCGATGCCGGCGGCGATGGCGGCCTGGCTGTCGGGGATTTCGGTCTTCTTGCCGCGGATAAAGATCTCGCCTTTGTCGGCCTTGTAAAAGCCGTAGAGGATCGACATCAGCGTCGATTTGCCGGCGCCGTTTTCGCCGATGATGCCATGGATTGTGCCCGGCATCACCCGGATCGAGATATCCTTATTGGCCTGCACAGGGCCGAATGCCTTGGAGATGCCTTTCAGCTCGATCGCTGGCGTGTCTGTCATGAACTGGCCGTGTGGTCGGGCCGCGCACCCGATGGGCAATAGCGGCGCTGGTCGTAAGGAAAGCCGGGGCCGCCATGCGTGACGGCCCCGCGCGTAAGCCGGATCAGAAGTCCAGAACCGGGCAGCTGTCGTTGGTGTAATAGGCCGTCACCTCGAGATCACCGTCGATGATCTGCTGGCGTGCGGTGTCGACGGCCATCTTCATGTCTTCGCTGACCAACGAGGCGTTGTTGTCATCGAGCGCATAGCCCACACCCTCTTCGGCCAGGCCCAGCGTCATGAACTTGCCGGTCTCGACGGCTTCGCCCGCGCTCATCGCCTCAAAGACGGCGACGTCCACACGCTTGAGCATCGAGGTCAGCACCTTGCCCGGATGCAGGTGGTTCTGGTTGCTGTCGACGCCGATCGACAGGATGTCCTGGTCAGCGGCGGTTTGCAGAACGCCGACACCGGTGCCCCCTGCGGCGGCATAGATCACGTCCGCGCCCTGGCTGATCTGCGCGTTGGCGAGCTCGGAGCCTTTCACCGGGTCATTCCAGGCGGTTGGCGTGGTGCCGGTCATGTTGGCGATGATATTGATATCGGGGTTGATCGCCTTGGCGCCCTGCGCATAGCCGCAGCCAAAGTGGCGGATCAGCGGGATGTCCATGCCGCCGATAAAGCCGATGGTGCCCGATTCAGAGGCCATCGCCGCCATCATGCCCACGAGGTACGACCCCTGGTGTTCCTGAAAGTTGATCAGCAGCACGTTGTCCGGCACCTCGGGCAGCCAGCCATCGACGTTGACGAACTTGGTTTCAGGATAGTCCTTGGCGACCTCACCCATGATGTTGGCGATGGCAAAGCCGGTGGTCACAATCGGGTTAAACCCGGCCTCGGCAAAGCGGCGCAGCGCCTGTTCGCGCTGGGCTTCGGACTGGATCTCGATGTCGCGATAGGACCCGCCGGTTTCCGACGCAAAGCGTTCGGCGCCATTGAAGGCCGCTTCGTTGAAGGATTTGTCGAACTTGCCGCCGAGATCGTAGATCAGCGCGGGATCGGCAAGGGCTGCGCCGGTCGACAAGGCGAGCGCCGCAACGGTGCCGAGGGTTTTGCTCAGAAAACTCATGATATGCTCCCAGTTGGTTGACGGGCGGACGTTTGGTCTCCGCCTCTGCATGATGCGCCAATTAAGGCCGTGCGGCGGTGGAATGGTCAACCGATTCTTAACGTTGGCGCGTTTCGGGTCGCGCAACGTCAGGGCAAATCCCGCGCCATAATCAATGCGTCGGCAGTTTGCCCGACTTGCAGGCGATAATAGGCTTTGCGCCGCCCGCGTTCGGAATAGCCGTGGGATTGGTAAAAGCGTATGGCCGGGGCATTTTCCGCCGACACCTCGAGAAACACTTTTTGCGCGCCGCGCGCGCTTGCGGCCTTGTGAAAGGCTTGCAGGGCGGTGGTGGCCTCGCCCTGGCGCTGATGTGCCGGGTCGGCGGCGAGGGCGAGGATCTCTGCCTCATCCGCCACCACCTGCCCTAGGACAAAGGCATGGTCAGAGGTTTTCAGCAGGCTGGTGGGCCTGGTCAGGGTGTCGGCAAAGGCCTGCGCCGACCACGGCGCCATGTACCGGTAGGCGCGGGCCGAGAGGGCGGCAAGCGCGTCAGGCGTCATCCAGGATCACCGGCGGCAAATCACGCGACGGCGCGGCATCCGCGGCGCGCAGGTAGAGCGGTGCGGGGCGGGGCGGGTTGTTCTGCCACTCCCGCGCCGCTATCCGGGCGATGGCCTGCGCAGGAGCGTGTTGTGCAGGGGCGTCGGTGCAGCCGAGCGCCTCGGATAGGGCCGGGCTGGCGGAGCCGATGACCCTCAGACCCGGTTCTGCCCAGGCTTTGGGCACCTCGCTGAAGGCGATCTGCTGGGCGGGGATATCCGCGGCCATCCGGTGCCCCTGCACATAAGCTGACTCGCGTGGCGCGGCGATGCAGGTCAGCACCGGCCCGTCACTGTCAAGCTCGAGCGCTTCCAACAGGCTGACCCCAACGGCCGGGATCCCCAGCCCCAAAGCCAGGCCCCGTGCCGCCGCAACCGACAGGCGGATGCCGGTGAAGTTGCCCGGGCCAATCCCGACCCCCAACGCGGTGAGGCTCTGCCAATCGAGCCCCGCGTGATCCAGCAACTCTTGCAGCAGCGGCATCAAGCGTTCGGCCTGGCCGCGCGCCATCTCTTCATCCGCCGCGGCAATCACGGCGTGTCCATCATAGAGGGCCGCGCTGACATAGGCACCGGACGTGTCAAAGGCGAGGAACATGCCCGCCTATGTCATTCTGGACGGAAGAATGTCAAAGGTTTGGTGGCCGCGCGCGTCACCAGCCCCTTGGCCTCCAGATCCAGCTGCACGCATTTCGCCCACCAACCCAGCGTCTGCCCACCGGGAAACAGGTCTTGCGGCACATCCGCCAGCATCGCCTCTTTCAATGCGGCCGCCGTCAGGCCGGGCTGGCCGATGGGCAACGCGGCCAGCATCAGGGTGCGGATGGCCTGATACTTGGCAGCATCCACACGTTCGACCTTGCCCGGGTGATTGACGTTTTCAACCTCGATCGTGTCTGCCATCAGGATCCCTTTCTCAGCATGCTGCGGCCGGAGTGCCGGTACTTGGGCAGTGTATCCTGAATCCGCAGCCAGCGCGCGCAATTGTCGGCGTGGCAATGCAATTCGGGCTGCACATCGTCGATCTGGTCGAGTACCCCCAGCGGCACATAAACCTGCCCGGGCAGATAATCGAATGTCGCCGCCAGGGGTGATCCGCACTTTGGGCAGTTCCAGCGCGCCACGCTGTCTGTCTTGACCAAAGGGTCGCTCAAGGGCGGATCAAAGCGCAGCGCCTCAACATCAAACGCCGCAAAGGCGCCGACCGGCGCGCCGGTCCAGCGGCGGCAGTCGTCGCAATGGCAATAGGCGACGGTCTGCGGCGGGCTGGCCACAGAAAACGAAAGGGCGCCGCA
This sequence comes from Paracoccaceae bacterium, assembly GCA_030066175.1. Taxonomy (GTDB): domain Bacteria; phylum Pseudomonadota; class Alphaproteobacteria; order Rhodobacterales; family Rhodobacteraceae; genus JASJCC01. Next base: position 12,245 of record JASJCC010000108.1, read on the forward strand.
GTAGCAGCGCCCTGTCAAAGGAGTTCCGTCGGGGCGTGCGCCGTCAGACGGCAACCGGGCGGACCTCGGTCACCTCGGGGATGTAGTGCCGCAACAGGTTCTCGATGCCCA
>JASJCC010000113.1 GCA_030066175.1 Paracoccaceae bacterium
GTCGCGGTTGACGAAGGTCTGCTCGACCGCCGCCGCATCAGGCGCATAGCGCGCCACCACCTCGGTCAGTTGCTCGAAGAGGCTCAAAAGCCGCGCCGCAAGGTCTGCGCCGGCCGAGACGCAGTGGCCGTTACCCAGATGACCGATTCGGGATCCGGCGACCTCGATCACACCCCATCCCAAGGTCCTCAGACCCGGATCGATCCCCAAAACACGCATCGCGATGTCCTGCCCGTGCTCTCGTTGGCCCAGCGATAGCACGAAAGGCGAACATCCGCCAAGTCCGACGTCCTCGATTTCGCCGCAATCGAGGTCGGAATTCGTCAGAACCTATCCTGAAAACGACACCTTTGCCTTCCAGTTTCCTCTATTTATTCCAAAGGGTTACTCGCGCCCTTCGCTATGCAGAAATCGCATGAGTGATATGCAAAAAACCTCACTTGTGCGGGCGAAACGACAGGCCTAGGTGCGGATCACGACACAAGACCGCGCCGAACCCGAAACGCCAAGCAAAAGGACCACTGAAATGGCTTCGTTCGACACCACCCGCCCGATGGCTGACGGTCACCTCTACGGTGCGCGTCCCAGCACTCTTTTCGCCCGCATCCACGGCGCCATCGCCGCCTGGAACGATGCCCGGGTGACCCGCAACGCCCTGTCGAAACTGTCGGACCACGAGCTTGAGGATCTCGGCCTCAGCCGCGGCGACATCGACGCGATGGCCGGCAATCTGCGCCGGTTCTGAAATACATCTCGAACCCGCAGACAAAAAAAGGGCCGCGTTCCACCTCCTCGGAACGCGGCCCTAATTTTGTTAAGTGCTTGAGGCTCTTACCAAAGCCCGTAGCGCACGAAGTCGATCACCCAAAGCGACAGCGGGTCGAGCGTCATGACCTTCGCCGCCACGCGCTCCAGCAGGCTACCCTCGGCCAGCTGCGTCATCTTCCCGCCGTAGCTGCCCGCGCCCATCTGGAAGTACAGGAAGACTTTGAACGAGATATAAGCCAGCGCGAATTGCAGGATCTGCGGCAGCGGATAGAACCGGCTGTGCTTGCGGCGGCGGGCCAGTTCCAGCCCGTCATGGTTGAAGCTTTGCACCGACCGCGCAGCGGCGTGCTTGGTTGCGTATGCTTTCTGTTTGCCGAGTGTAAGGTACATTTGGAGGTTCCCAGGCGTTTGATTTGAGAAGAATGTCGGTCCGAAATGTGGCGGAAATGTGGCTGCGGATCGGGCCGGGCCCATTCTCGCCCGAATTGCCTAAAATTGGCCAAAAGGACAGGTTTTGCTGGAAACGGCGGGGGAGGAGCGGTCGGGACTGTTTCCTCCGACGGCGAAATCGCCGTTTTCGAATCGAGGCGAGAATGGGGCCGGCGCCGGCGCAGGACGTCAAATATCCGTCCTTCGGGCTTTCAAAGCCGTGGCCCGGCACGTGGGCTTTCCGTTATCCACGCCGCAGCGTCAGCGTCGTCCAGTCGCCGATCGTGTCCTGGTGCACCAGGGCAGCGCCGCTCGCTCGATAGGCAGCCTCCACGTCGCCGGCCTGCGCATTGAGAATTCCCGATAGGATCGCATTGCCACCGGGCGCGAGGGCGCGCGTCAAATCTGGGGCCAGCGCGACCAGCGGGCCTTTGAGAATATTGGCGAAGATCAGACCGTAGGGCGCGCCCGCCGCCAGGTCGGGATGGTCGAGCCCCGCCGCCTCGATGCACTGGACCCGGTCGCCAAGGCCGTTGGCGGCCACATTCGCGCGCGCCACCTCCACCGCCACCGGGTCGATGTCGCTGGCCAGCACGGGCCCTGGCCAGACCTTTGCCGCTGCCATCGCCAGCACCGCCGTGCCGCAGCCCAAATCGAGCACGGCCCCGGGCGCGACGCCGGCCGCTACCAGCCGGTCGAGCGCGGTCAGGCAGCCCAGGGTCGTGCCGTGATGCCCGGTTCCGAAGGCCATGGCCGCCTCGATCCGCAAAGCGACACGGTCCGGGGGCACCTTGTCGGCGTCATGCGCGCCGTAGACAAAGAACCGCCCGGCTTCGACCGGCGACAGGTCGCGCCGCACCTTGGCGACCCAGTCGATCTGCGGCAGCTCCGACACCGCGAAGGGTTTCGCGCCATACGCCGCCGCCAGCAGGGCCAGCCCGGCCGCATCTGGCGGGGCCTCGAAATAGCCGCCGACTTCCCACAGCCCCGATCCATCCTCGATCTCGAAAACGCCGATGCCGGTGGGCTCCGGCGCCAGCCGCTCCATCGCTGCGCCCAGGGCTTCGGCGGCGTCGCGGCCGGGCAGGGTGGTCAGGGCAGTGTAGGTGGCCATGGCGGGCGGGCTAAGCGGCAGGGCGGCAGAGGTCAAGCCGCCGCCGTTGCGCCCCCTGCCGCGGCCCGGCACAGTGCCCCAATGCCGTTGCCCCGCACCTACGCCCACGCCTCGAAGGACTGGCGCGCCTTTCTCGACGACGCCAAGGACCGGCTTGGGCTCGACAGCGACAATGCGGCCTATACCGCCGTCGATGCCGTGTTCCAGGTGTTCCGCCGCCGCCTGACCGTGCCTGAGGCGCTGGCCTTCGCCGACCAGCTGCCGGCCGTCCTGCGCGCGATCTTCGTCCACGGCTGGGACGGCACCGCACCGCCGGTGCCCTTCGCGTCGCGCGCCCAGATGACCGGCGAGGCCAAGGCGATCCGCCCGCACCACAACCTCACCCCCGACCAATGCATCGCCGCGGTCGCCTGGGCGCTGCGCCGCCACACCCACCGGATCGACCTCGACCGGGTGCTGGCGCGGATCGGCCCCGAGGCGCAGGCGTTCTGGCACGTCGCCGACCCCGCCGCCTTCGCCCGCCGCATCACCTGACGCCCTTGAAGCGCCCCCGCGCGATGCCGTAAACCTTCGCGCAACCCGACCCCACGCAGGAGCCACACCCATGGCCGGCCATTCCAAATGGGCCAACATCCAGCATCGCAAGGGCCGCCAGGACGCCGCGCGGTCCAAGCTGTTTTCCAAGCTCTCGAAGGAAATCACCGTCGCCGCCAAGATGGGCGACCCCGACCCCGACAAGAACCCCCGCCTCCGCCTCGCCGTCAAGGAGGCCAAGTCGAACTCGGTCCCGAAGGACGTCATCGACCGCGCGATCAAGAAATCCCAGGCCGGCGAGGGCGACGAGTACGAGGAAATCCGCTACGAAGGCTACGGCCCCGGCGGCGTCGCGGTGATCGTCGAGGCGATGACCGACAACCGCAACCGCACCGCCTCCACCGTGCGCTCCACCTTCGGCAAGCACGGCGGCAACCTCGGCGAAACCGGCTCGGTCGGCTTCATGTTCGACCGCACCGGCGAAATCGTCTACCCGGTCGAGGCCGGCGACGAAGACACCGTGATGGAGGCCGCCATCGAGGCCGGCGCGGACGACGTCGAAAGCGGCCCGGACGGCCACATCATCTACACCGCCGACACCGACCTCAACGACGTCTCTACCGCTTTGGAGGCCGCGCTCGGCGAAGCGGAGTCAACCAAGCTCATCTGGAAGCCCACCACGACGACCGAGCTCGACCTCGACGGCGCCCAAAAACTCATGCGCCTGATCGAGGTCCTGGAAGACGATGACGACATCCAACGCGTGACCGCCAATTTCGAGGTCAGCGACGAGGTCATGGACCAGTTGGGCGCGGCCTGACCTCCACTTCCGCTTCATCAGGGAAACGCCCGCCCCCAGCGGGCGTTTTCAGTTTCTCCACGCCACCGACCTGTCCCCCCGGGCTGCAAGCCCGGATCGCGCCCAGCCCCGCCCCCCGGGCGGGCGCGATGCGTTGGAACGGTCGGTAGTGGGTCAGTTTGAAATCCGCTTTTTGCAGGAGCCACGCTTCTTGGGGGCTGGCGCATCAGCTTCAACCAGTGCCACCAAGTCATCAACATCCCAGAGTTTGTCGGTCAACCCAGCGGCCATCGCAGTTGTGACTTTGAGTGTCTGATGGATGCGGCAGAAATTGTAGTACATGAAATGCAGCGCCACGGCATAAGCGTGATTTTCAATCTTCTTGCTAAAAGCATTGGTCAGTCGGGTAAAGCGGCGCATGTGCATCCGCATGGTGAGGTTCTGGCGTTCAACGTGAGACGTGCTGACCCGTGCCTTCACAGGATTGCCCTCGACGACCCGCTTCTTGGTGCCAGTGCATTCGGATGGTGAATACTTGCGCTCATGGCCTTTCTGGCCGGTAGGTTCGCCATACAGCTTTACAAGCTGTGCGTAGTCAACATCGCCACCGAAAGCGCCCTCTACGGCTTCCAGATATGCTTTGTGGCCGTCGGTGGTCAGTTGGACCCGGGTCGCCAGCCGGGCGCGTAGATCGTCCATGAAGCCAATGGCATATTCGCTGTCCCGTCCGCCGACCATGTAGGACACGATTAACTTGCTATCGCTATCCAGCGCGGTCCAGGTCCATGTGTCTCCCGCCCCCTCTGGCGCGGCCTTGGCAGCCTTGACATTCTTCTGTTTGGCGTAGGTGAAGGACCAGATTTCGTCGCACTGGATTACCGATGCTTTCACGTCGCGCACGTTCTCATCATGGTATTTCAAGCAAGCCTTACCTGCATCGATCAGCAGCTTATTGACGGTGTTTTTGGACACGTCGGCGATCCGGGCAGTGGCGCGGATGCTGTTGCCTTCAACCAAAAGCCGGAGGATCAGCGAGCGGGTCTTGGTGTCCAGTTTGTTCATGTCTAATAGTTAAGTGACCATACACCATAAGTCAAGCATTTTGGTCATTTTAACAAAACCGCTAAAGCGATAATTGACGTGCTCTAGCATTTACGCTACGTTGAAAAAAACCAAAAGCGAGAGCAGGCACCCCATGACCTCACCAGGGCAGTTCGTCAAAGCAAAGATGGCAGAAAAAGACTGGACGCAAAGCGATCTGGCATACGCCATCGGCACCAAACCCGCGTCTATCAATCAGATCCTCAGCGACAAGCGCTCGATCAGCCACAACATGGCGAAATCGCTTGCCGCCGCTCTTGGTTGTGATGCGGTAGAAATCGCGACGTTGCAGGCACAGTGGGACATAGGGAAGGCCGACGAACCAGACGCCGCAATTGCGGCCAGGGCAAAAATCTTAAGCCAATATCCATTGCGAGAGATGGTAAAGCGCGGCTGGGTCGATCCGGACCACGGTCGCGGCACACTGGAAGATCAGGTTTGCGATTTCTTTGGCGTTTCTTCGATTGAAGAAGTGCCGCACCTGTCTCACAGCGCAAAAAAAACTTCTTATGAGAACATTCCACCGCAGCAACTAGCTTGGCTGTTCAGGGTGAAGCGGATCGCCGAGGAAATGATGCCGCCGCCTTACGACAAGACTCTGTTGGTCGACGCCGTTGAGCGGTTTGCGGAGTTGCGATCACGACCTGAAGGGGTCCGCCATGTTCCTCAGTTGCTCGAAAAGGCTGGTGTTAGGTTTGTGGTTGTTGAGGGCATCGCGAATAGCGCCATAGACGGGGTTTGCTTTTGGCTAGACGACCGCTCTCCGGTGATTGGTATGTCTTTGCGGTATGATCGGATAGACAACTTCTGGTTTGTGCTGCGACACGAGTGCGCCCATGTTTTGCACGGCCACGGCAAGGATGTTGCGATTGTGGATTGTGACGTGGCTGATCCTGAAACTGGGATTGACATAAGTGCAGAAGAGGCGCTTGCGAACAGCGATGCGGCAGATTTTTGCGTCCCGGCTCAAAAGATGCATTCGTTCTATCTTCGGAAGAACCCTTACTTCTCTGAGCGCGACGTGATGGCCTTCGCAAAGCGAATGAATGTCCACCCTGGTCTAGTTGTCGGCCAACTTCAAAGAAAAATGGGGCGCTACGACTTTCTGCGCCGCCATTTGGTCAAGGTACGGGACAACCTGGCTTCGTCAATGATGCTGGACGGCTGGGGCGACTTAATTCCGACAGGCAGGTAATTGGAGTAGACAATGCCTAACTACAAGGAACAACTGAGAAAAAACGTGTGGCAACGGTATCGCGAAGAGGTTTCTTCCGATCCCGTTGACCTTAAGACCGTTGCCGCTTGGGCAATCGAGAGGGGGCTTTGGAAACCGCGTCCGATGGACTTGAGCGCAAGCCTTGCCAATGACTTGGCGCAGGCCTTGCGGGAAGAGAAGCGCACCGACAAGGCGGGCCGTGAGTATCGCGCCAACATTCCGGTGCGCCAAAAAGCCAAAACCGGGGAAACTCTTTTCGAGTGGGCTGATATTGATGAAGCTCCCCGGCTTCATGTCGAAAAGAGCGTACAGCAGGAACGGCGTTCTATTGCCAGCGACTGCTACGCGCTCGTGATGAAGGTCGATCACTACAACGAAGCGCATCCGACAGAAGAGCCCATTCAGATCGTCATGGACTTCGAGGAAGACATCGAAGAGATGAAGATCGCTAACGGACTTCTTGGGGAGGACGACGAAGCGGCTTAGTCCGACTTTTTCCATCGCGCCGCTGCCGCAACGCGCGCAAACTCAGAACGCTGTTCCGGGCTAAGCGCTTTCGCTCTTGCCGGGCCGCCCTTTTTTCCCGCTTTCGCAGCTCTGCGTTCCGTTGGGGTAGGCTCCGCCAAAGCGTCTTCGCCTGTGGCCACATCCACAATGGACTTTGCAAGCTGGTTTGCGTCTCTGGGTCTTTTGGGCCTATCTGACATACCCTCAATATGGGGCGGGTGCGATCTTAACGCAAATCCCCAATTTCAAACTGACCCACTACCGAACGGTCGCAAGGGTTGATCCGTGGGTGCTTTGAAGCACCTCCACCGCAAATGTCGCCGCGCCCACCACGGTGCCGGGCGCGATCCTCAACACACCGAAGAACCGCGCTTAACACACCTTCCCCAATGTGCTTACCTCGCACCCATTAACCGGGTGCAAGTGCGATGGCCGACTTCTTCATCTCCTACAACAGCGCCGACGCTGACACGACGGCCGAGATCGCCACGGTGCTCAAAGACGCAGGATACAAGGTCAAATTCGCCGGGTGGGAAATCAAACCTGGCACAAAGATCAGTACTTGGATGCGCAAGGCCACCAACGAATGCGACCGCATGTTGGCGATCTGCTCACCGGACTATTTCAAGGCGGAAGCGAAGTATTCCGGCTGGGAACGCGACAGCTACGCCTGGTTCGACGTCGATGGCGAGGTCAACGCCCTCGTCCCGGTCATCATCGCGGATTGTACCCTCGACAAACTGATTGCTGACCGCGCCTATATCGACCTCCGCAACAACCCACTGTCACATCTCCTCTCCGAACTGGCGAAACTCGGCCCGCCGGAGGGTGTGCAACCGTTGCCGCCCGCGACGGACAAGCTCCGTCCCTACCTCAACGTCCCCCGCGGCCGCGCTGTCATCGGCCGCGAAACCGACCTCGAACAACTCCACCAAACCCTTGCCGCAAACCCGCACGCCCAACTCACCAACTCCGCCGCGATCCTCGCCGGCCAGGGCGGCATCGGCAAATCCACCCTCGCGCGCGCCTATGCCGAAATCTACCACGCCGAATACGACGGCACCCTTTGGCTCCTCGCCGCCACGCGCCAGAATGTCATCGACGGGCTCATGGCGCTCTGCGGCCCCCTCGGCCTGCCCGTCCCAGAGCTCGCCAAGGAACCCAACGCGCAAGAAGTCCTCGCCGCCCTCGGGCGCTCCAACCAACGCTGGCTGATCATCTACGACAACGTCGAAAGCTACGACGACTTCAAAGGGCTGGAGCCGCCGAACGCCCACCTCATCGCGACCACCCGCCAAGGCACCGGCTGGCCCGGTTTCAAGGTCCTGCCCACCGACAAGCTGCCCTATGACAGCGAAGACGCCGCCGCCGTCCGCCTGCTGATGGACACGGCCGAGCGCCACGACACCCCCGCAGACGCCCAGGCGTTGGCGGCCAAACTCGACGGCCTCCCCCTCGCCCTCGTCATGGCCGGCCGTCTGATCCAACGCGAGCGCCGCAGCTTCGCCGACTACCTCGCCGACATCACCCCGATCATCGGCCGCGAGCCAAAAAACGAGGCCTATCAGGACTCCGTCATCGGCGCCGTCCGCCTCAGCTATGACCAACTCAGCGACGACGCCAAACTGGTCGCCGACCTCTTCGCCTGGTGGGCGCCCGAGGGGTTGGAGGCCGAGTTGATCTCCGGCGCGCCGGAGGGGCAGTGGTGGGACTCTGACATCGTCAAACTCGACATCCCCGGCCCGGTGCGCGCGCTGGCGCAGGACGACGCCCGCGTGCGCGCGGCAATGGCGGAGCTGCAGGACCGCTCGCTCCTGACCCGTGGCGAGGACGGGGCGGAGATGCACCGCATGGCCGCGGCCGCCTTGCGCGCGCTGCAAGGTCGGCGCGGCGCGTTGGATATCGCCAAAGCGGCGGCGGCGCTGCTGATTGCGGTGTATCCGGGCGGTGACAAACCCAACCACTCGCCAAACTGGCCGCTCTGCCGCCGCCTGACCCCCCATGTCCGGGCGCTGTGGGACAGCGGCGCGGCCCCGGAGACCGCCGCGATGCACACGCTGCTGAACCAGTCGGCGATTTATCTCGGCAAGATTGCCAGTTTTTCCGGGATGCTGGAAATGGCGCGCGCGGCGCTGCGACTGAAGGAGGCGCGGCTGCCGGAAGAGGATCGAGCTATAGCCTTGGCATACGGGACGCTTGGTGGGGCGCTCAAGACCACAGGTGACTTGCCGGGCGCGCTCGAGGCATACGACCGGGCAATCGAGTTGGTAGAGAGGTATAGGCCGGGGTCGGAAGACGCTTCGAACGCCTACGACTTGCAAGGCGGGGTGCTGGTGGCCATGGCCCGCGACGGCGACGCGACGGCGTTGCCCCGCGCGGCGAAGCGGTACCAGCAGGCGCTGGCGCTGCGCCGGCGGCTCTTCGGGCGGCAGAGGGACCCAGTGGCCGAGGCGCTCAACAATCTCGGTGCGGTGCGCTCCGCGCAGGGCCGCACCGCCGCCGCCGCGCGGCTTTTCGGCGCCTCTCTGGCGATCCGCCGGGCGGTGCTGCCCCCGGGCGACGCGCGGTTGGGCTATGGCCTAGTGGGCACCGGCGCAATGTGGCTAAAGGCCGGGCGCGCCGATCTGGCCGAGCCGCTGCTCGACGAGGCGCTGGAGGTCGAAGGCGCAGCCTACGACAACTACGCGCAGCACCCGGAAGGCAAACAAACCGCCTACTGGCTCATCTCCTGCCTCCTAACCCGCGCGCGCGCCGGCGAAAACACCGGCGCACGCGAGGCGCGGGCAAAGCAGCTCTGCAAGGAATTCGGGTTCGACTTCGAGGAAATGCAGCAAGAGGCCCTGCAATACCCCTACACCCCCGACACAGCAACCCCCTGAGCCCTCCCGGATGCAGGCCCGGACTCGCCTCTCCGTCCCCACCCACTGTTAGCGCAACCATCAACAATATCAATGACTTGGTATAGTGTCCCCATGAGGACACCCAGGACAATCACCCGGACTCACCCCACCGCCAGCCGTCCCCGACCCGGCAAGCTCAAGACCAGCCCCAGCGCCGCCGCCGCCAGCCCCGCCAGCCCCGCAAACGCGATCGAATAGCTCCCCGTCGCATCAAAACTCCACCCCACCAAAATCGGCACCACCGACCCGCCGATCGTCCCGAAAAACAAGACCACCCCAAAAATCGCCCCATGCGCCCGCATCCCAAACGCCTCCGCCACCGCCGGCGACACCACCGTGAAAAGCCCGCCATGGGCGAACCCATAGACCGCCATCACCAGATAAAGCGCCCCCGCCGCCCCGGTCAGGTTCAGCGCCAGCAAGCTCACCAAGAGACAGCTCAGACACAGCAGGTAGGCGTTCTTCCCCCCGATCCGGTCCGAGGCCGCCCCCACGACCAGCCGCCCCGCCACGCTCGCCCCGCCGATCACCGACAAGAGCCCCGCCGCCGCCCCCGCGCTCATGCCCAGATCCATGCCGTGCACAGCCACATGCAGCGGCACCGAGGTCAGCACCGGAAAGAACGCCAGCTGGATCGCGCAGAGCGTCCAGAAGAGCCGCGTCCCCCGCGCCTCTGCAAAGCTCGCCCCCGTGCCCTCGGGCGAGGCCTGCGCGGGCACTGGCGGCCGCCGCATCGACTGCGCCGCGATCAGAAGCAGCACCGACGCGCCCGCCCCCAGGATCACCAAAGCAGCGCGCCACCCATAGCCCGCGATCAACAGCGCCGCGATCGGCGGCAGCGCCACCTGGCCCGCCGCCGTGCCCACCTTGACGACACCCGACATTACTCCGCGCCGTTTCTCGAACCAGCGTGCCACGGTGGAAAGCGTCACCACGTCATGCGTCGAAAGCCCCAGCGCGATGAAGGTCCCGAAGATCACGAACATCTGCCAGGGTGCCTCGACCCGCGAGACCAGCACGAAGCCCAGGCCATAAAGTACCCCTGTGACGCTCAGCACCACCCGTGGTCCGAACCGGTCATTGAGCCGTCCCGCGAGCATCGCCAGCGTGCCCATCATGAAAAACGCCAGCGCCGAGCAGGCCGACAAAAGCGTGCGCGACCAGCCGAATTCCGTCTCGAAGGCCTTGAAGAAGATGCCGTAGGAGAAGAGCAGCCCGATCACGGTGAACTGTGTGAGACACGCGCCGAAGACAGTGACGTAGCGGGGGTCTTTCAAGGCGCTGTGCTCCGGATGGGACGCCTCGGGCATCGCAGGTTTGCCGGGGTTTGTCTATCGCCGCACGCTGGGGTAGGGGCAGGCCAAAGGAGGCACGCCGATGTACACCGCCGCCGCCGCGGGCTTCGCCCTCGGCCTGTCGCTGATCCTCGCGATCGGCGCGCAAAACGCCTTTGTGCTGCGCCAAGGCCTGCGCGGCGCGCATGTGCTACCCGTGGTGCTTGCCTGCGCGCTCAGCGACGCCGTGCTGATCGTGATCGGCGTGGCGGGTTTCGCCGCCGTCAGCGAGGCGGTGCCGGGCATCGTGCCTTGGATGCGCTGGGGCGGCGCGGCGTTTCTGCTGGTCTACGGGGCCTTGTCGTTCAAGGCCGCCTTTGGACCCTCGGCCGCGTTGGAGCCCGCCGCGACTGGCACCGGATCGCTCGGCAAGGCGCTGGCGACCTGCCTGGCGCTCACCTGGCTCAACCCGCATGTCTATCTCGATACGGTGGTGCTTCTGGGGTCGATCTCGACGCAATACGAGGGCGCCCAGGTGGCCTTTGGCGCCGGCGCGGTGACGTCGTCCTTCGTCTTCTTCTTCTCGCTGGGTTACGGCGCGCGGCTCTTGCGGCCGTTCTTTGCCAAACCCTCGTCCTGGCGCATCCTGGAGGTGGTGGTCGGCCTGACCATGTGGGCCATCGCGGCCAAGCTCATCTTCAGCGGTTGACCAAGGCCAGACAACGCTTCTCCGACGCTTAGTGTCGTCGTGCTGCCTCCGGCGGTTTTGGTGGCGCCAAGCCAAACCCACCGATACCAAGGCACCGTCTCACCTGGCTTCTCCCGTTCAAAGATACCTCGGGGGTTTGGGGCGTCGTCCCTTCGTCGCTCGGAACAATGGCGCAATCAGGGACGACCCCAAACACCGGCGGCGCCCGAGGCGGCGCAAACTGACCCACGCGCTGCAAGCGCTCAATTTGACGGCCTGCCGCTTGCCCTCCCCCAAGAACCCCTCTACCCCAAACGCCATGCCCGACCCCGCGCCCACTTCGCAACGCCCCGTCGCAGGCATCCTCTGGATGCTGCTGACCGGGGCACAATTCGTCGCCGTCACGGCGATCGTGAAGCATGTGGGCAGCGAGATTCCGGCGGCGCAGGCGGCGTTCCTGCGCTATCTCCTCGGCCTTGTCTTCCTGCTTCCGATGATCCGGCCAATGCTGCGCGCCACCCTGGACCGGCAGGCCATGACCCTCTTCGGCACAAGGGGCGTCGCCCATGCCATCGGCGTCATGCTCTGGTTCTACGCCATGACCCAGATCCCGATCGCCGAGGTCACGGCGATGAACTACATCTCGCCGGTCTACGTCACCATCGGCGCGGCCCTCTTCCTCGGCGAGAAACTCGCCGCACGCCGCATCGCCGCCGTCATCGTCGCCCTGATCGGCGCGGTGATCATCCTGCGCCCCGGGGTGCGCGAGGTCTCACCGGGCCACCTGGCGATGCTCGTCAACGCGGTGCTCTTCGCGGTGTCCTACCTCATCGCCAAGATCCTCGCTGACCGGATGCCGGCGGGCGTTGTCGTCGGCTGGCTTTCGATCATTGTCACGCTCGTGCTGGCGCCTTTCGCCGCCGCCGTCTGGGTCACACCGACCTGGGAAGAGATCGCCTGGCTTTTCCTTGTCGCCGCCTTCGCCACCGGTGGGCATTACACCATGACGCTCGCCTTCCGCGCCGCCCCCATCGCCGTCACCCAGCCCGTGGCCTTCCTGCAGCTGGTCTGGGCCACGCTCCTCGGCGTTCTGGTCTTCTCGGAGCCCGCCGATATCTGGGTCAT
>JASJCC010000114.1 GCA_030066175.1 Paracoccaceae bacterium
GGCGGCGGTGTAGCCTTGGGTGAATTCGGCGCTCCAGATCCCGAAACTCTTCTCCAGACGCAGGCTCAGAAGCGCGTTGAAGCCATATTCGCGGATGCCCAGATCGGCCCCGGCCTCCAGTAGCGCTTTGCGCAGACCGATATGCTCAGAGGCCCGGCAATGGATCTCATAGCCCAGCTCGCCCGCGACCGAGAGCCGCCCGACCTTGCAGCGCGCCAGCCCAATATCGAAGCTGCCGCAACCCATGAAGGGCAGATCGGCAATCGGCCCGTCGATCAGATTTTCCATGACTTTCAGTGCGTTGGGGCCCGACAGCGAAAATCCGACCACGTCGTCCGAGATATCGCGCAGGGCGACGCCGTCGGCCATGTGGTCATGGAACCAGCGCATGTGCCAGTCGCGCAGGTAATAGCTGCCCATGATCCACCAGGTGCCGTCACCCCAGTTGAAGACGGTCAGGTCGCCCTTCATCTTCCCGGTGTCGGCCAGCATCGGTGCCAGCCGCGCCCGCCCGGGGGAGGGTAGTTTCGACGCCATGATGTGATCCAGCCAAGCCTCGGCCCCCGCGCCCGTCACCTCGAAGCGGGAAAAGCCCGAGATATCCAAAAGACCAACCGCCTCGCGCACCGCCTTGCATTCCTCGGCCACGATCTTAAACGCGTTTGAGCGTTTCAGCGTCGGTTTTTCCTCAAACGCGGCGTTGGGCGCAAAGTAAAGCGGCACCTCGAGCCCATAGCTCGCCCCCCAGCGACAGCCCGCCGCCGTCATGTCGGAATGCGCCGGCGCCATGCGCAGCGGGCGCCCCGCGGGCAACTGTTCGTTGGGGTAGGTCATCACGAACCGCCGAGTGTAGAACTGCCCGGTGGTTTCGCGGATGAACCGTTTGTTCTGCGCAAAATCGCCATAGCGCGCGACGTCCATGCCGAACACATCCGCCTCAGGCTCGCCATGGATCATCCATTCGGCGAGCGACTTGCCAACACCGCCGCCCTGTAGGAAGCCCGCCATCACCGCACAGGCGCACCAATATCCCGGTTTGCCGCGCACCGGGCCGACCAGCGGGTTGCCGTCGGGTGAGAAGGTGAAGGCGCCATTGACCCAGGTCTTGACTCCCACCTCTTGCAGGGCGGGGTAACGTTCAAACCCCAGGATCAGCTCTTTTTCGATGCGGTCGGGGTCTTCCTGCTGCAGCTCAAACCCATATTCCCAGGGCGCGCCGTCCATCATCCAGTGCTGGTGATCAACCTCGTAAATCCCCAGCAATATGCCCTTCTGATCCTGCCGCATATAGGTAAAGCCTTCGAGATCGACGGTCATCGGCACTTCGAAATCGATCTGCTCAAGCTCGGGGATGGTGTCTGAGATCAGGTAGTGGTGGTTGAGCGGCGACAGCGGCAGCTCGATCCCCGCCATACGGCCCACCTGCTTGGCCCAGAGACCGGCGGCATTGACCACGTGTTCGCATGTAATGGTGCCTTTCTCGGTCACCACCTGCCAGCCCTCGGCGGTCTGGTTGAGCTCCAAAACGCGGTTGTTCTCGATCACCGTGGCACCGTTTTTCTTGGCGGCCCCGGCATAGGCATGCACCGTGCCGGTGGTGTCGACATAGCCTTCGCGGTCCGCCCACATGCCGCCCAGAATGCCCTCGGTCGACATGATGGGGCAAAGCTCCCCCGCCTCTTGCGGGGTGACCAGCCGCACATCCTCAATCCCGATGGACTGAAAGGTGCGGTAGGCCGATTGCAACCATTCCCAGCGATCCGGCGTGCCGGCAAGCGTCAGCCCGCCGGTCATGTGCAGGTTGATGTCCTGCCCGGATTCGCGCTCGATCTCGGACAGAAGATCAATGGTATAGGCCTGCAGGCTGGCGATGTTGGGGTCGGCGTTCAGCGCGTGAATGCCGCCTGCCGCGTGCCAGCTGGACCCGGCGGTCAGCACCTTGCGTTCGATCAGGCAGACATCGCTCCAGCCGTATTTCGCAAGATGGTAAAGCACCGAGGCGCCGACCACGCCGCCGCCAATGACAACAACCCGATAATGGCTCTTCACGACAGACCCTCCCTGGTTCGTTTGGGATGAGGCTAGCGGCGGTCAAAGCGCGTGTCTAGACACTTGTGTCCATAGTTAGGATTGTGGCGTTCATCGCCGTTGCAATGCGTCAGATCGGCCCTTGGCCGGCACGGTCCTGGCGGTGGCGCATGCGATAGCCGCGCGGGGTGGTGCCGTATTGCTCGCGAAAGAGACGGTGGAAATAGCTGAGATTCTCAAACCCGCAATCGGCGGCCACGTCCGGCAGCCCCCGGTCGGTGCCGGCCAAGAGCATTGCGGCGTGCTGGATGCGGATCCGGTTGACGTATTGCGTCGGGCTCATGCCCAGATAACGCCGCGCCTGGCGGCAGACATGCTCCTGACTGCGCCCCGCAGCGGTCAGAAAGCCGTCGACCCCGCGCCGGAACACCCGCGGTTCGCGGGTCGCGCGGCAGGCCGCGAGCAGCCAGGCCGGCGCGCGGTCATCCACCACGTCGGCGGCGTCCAGCACATGGGTCATCACCGAGAGCAAGAAATGCTCGATCCGAGCGAGGCTGCGGTGGCTGGTGCGCAGGGTCAGCATGGCATTGACGGCGCGTTCGCGTTGCGGTCCGCGCAGGCGCAGGGTGACGGGCAGGGCACCTGATTGCCAGAAAAAGCGCCCGCCGATCTCATCCCCGTAGCGGTCCACCAGATGGTCCGCCGTGTCGGGCCGAAACGCCACGTTGAAAATGCGCGCGCCGCTGCCGGACACCGCCTGCAGCGCATGGCGATCAGCCGGGCGCAGAAAGACCATATGCCCGGGCTCCAGCACCTCTTCCACGCCGTTGATCCAGTGATGCAGCTGGCCCTGTTCAACCAGCATCAGCTCAAAGAAATCGTGGTCATGCTCCAGCAGCGGTGGGGTTTCGGGCACGTCCTTGCGGGTGAAATGAAACGCCTCACCGGCCGCAAGGTAGGTATCAATTCTGAACAGTTTCTGCGGCAGCCGCATGATCTTGCTTTCTTTTGCAGGGGCGGGCCCAAGTTCAGAAAGTCAATAATGTACATCTTTTTGTCAAGTTTGGGTCTGCGCCTTTGCCGCGCCCTGCGCTAGCGTGGCAACTGGGAGGAAACGCAATGGCGGATACGGCGCAGGCGCTGGATCTAAGCTTTTGTCCCGCCGACCCCGACCGGGCGCGGCGGCTGACCAAGGCCGAGATCACGCAATACAACAGTTTTGGCTTTGTGCAGCCGTTTGACATTTTCGGCGCCGAAGAGATCGCGCGCATCCGCGCATATTTCGACCGGCTGATGGCGGATCTGGGGGACCAAGGCGCCTATGGCATCAACTGCTATCAGGCGCGCATGGCGGGGATTTGGGACATCGCCACAGACCAGCGGATCCTCGATCACGTACAGGACATCATCGGCGAAAACATCGTCTGCTGGGCGAGTGCGATCCTGTCGAAACGGCCCGGCGATCCGAAACAGGTGCCTTGGCACCAGGATGCGAGCTTTTGGTCTTTGAGCCCGGCGCGCACGGTGACGGTTTGGCTGGCGATTGACGATGCGGATGCCGAGAATGCCGCGATGCGCTTTATCCCCGGCAGCCACGATCAGCGCGCGATTGAAACCACGGCGATGGGCGCCGACAGCGTCTTTCACAAGGGTATCGCCAATGCCGAACGCTATGGCGCGCCCTTCACCAACGCCTTGAAAGCCGGGCAGATGTCGTTGCATGCCGACATGCTGGTGCATGGGTCGCAGGCCAATCTGTCGGACCGTCGGCGCTGTGGTCTGACGCTGCGCTATTGCCCGCCCGAGGTGCGTATCACCGACGCCGATTGGGCCCGCGGGGTCGAGGCGATCATTGCCCGCGGCAGTGACCCCACCGGCCAATGGCGCCACCACCCGCGGCCTGAGAATGACGACATACGCGCGACGCACAGCCCGCATGTCGTCGGCAATAACTGATCGGGGGCGCCGATGACCAAGCCTGAACCGTCCGAAAACCAACACCGCGCGAGGGGTGCCTGAATGGAGATCACCTGGTTCGGCCATGCCGCATTCAAGCTGACGGACAGCGCTGGGTTTTCGGTGATCACCGATCCCTACACGCCCGAAGGCGTCGGCTATCCGCCGATCCGGCAAAGCGCCGATCTGGTGATCATCTCGTCCGATGATGACAGCGCCCATTGCCGGGCTGATCTGATCCCGGGTGATCCGGCTGTGCTCAACGCGCTGACGGTGGCGCAGCAGGGCGGCACGGCAGAGGCGGCGGGGTTGACGGTGACTGCCATCGAGGCAGCCGAGTGGGATCACCACCCCGAACACGAGGTGCCGGGCCAGAACGGCATGTATCGGTTCGAGATGGACGGGTTGAAAATCGCCCATATGGGAGATGTCGGAAACCCGTTGACCACGGCGCAGCAGGACTTTTTCGAGGATGTGGACATCCTCCTCGCACTCGCCGGCGGTTATCTGACCATCGAATTGCCCGACCTCATGGCGATGATCCACCGCGTGCGGCCCAAGCTGATCATCCCGATGCATTTCCGCACGCTGACCTACCGGCCCCGCAACACGATGTGGATCGAAAGCTTTTTGGCGCATTTCAAAAACGAAGCGGTCGATTTTGCCTGCGATCATACGGTACAACTGACACGTGCGGATATTCCTGAGAACACGCGTGTGCTTGTCATGGATTATCTAAGATAGCGCAGGCCGCCGCGCGAGGTGGCGGCCAACAATTGGGAAGGTCCCGCGGGACGCCGCGGAGAATAAAAAACCATAAGGGAGGACCATTAGATGACATCAACCAAGACGCTGCTTCTGGCCAGTGCGGCTATGGCGCTGGCCTTGACCGGCCCGGCCAAAGCGCAGGACGTGCCACGCGAAGCCACCGTGATCTTCGATCTCGACCGCACCATCCGCGATCCCGAGAACTTCAACTGGATGACCGACGGCACCGGTATCCGCCGCATGCATGGCGCGCACCAGACCATGTGGGAGCCGCTCTTTATCCTGAATTACGGCTCGGGTGAGCTGGATCCCTGGCTGGCCACAGGTGCCGAGGGCAACGCCGATTCCACCGAGTTCACGATCACTTTGCGCGAGGGCGTGACCTGGTCGGATGGCGAAGCGTTCAACGCCGATGACGTGGTCTTCACCGTCAACATGGCGCTGCAAAACGAAGAGCTGACCGCGCGGGAGGTGGCCACCGTCCGCGCCCAGGTGGCCAGCGTCGAAAAGGTCGACGATCTGACCGTGCGCTTCACGCTCAACGCGCCCAACCCGCGTTTTGTGGTGGAAAACTTCGGCGTGCGGATCTTTGGCAGCTTCCTGATCATGCCCGAGCATGTCTGGTCTGCCGCGGACAACGCGGCCACCTTTGCCTTCTACCCGCCGATTGGCACCGGGCCTTATGCCTATACCTCAAGCGCGTCGAACCGGGCGATCTGGGACCGGCGTGACAGCTGGTGGGGGGCTGACACCGGGTTTATGGACATGCCCGAGCCCGAGCGCGTTGTTTTCCTGGAATCCGGTGGCGAAGAAAGCCGCGCGCAGCTGATGGCCGCCAATGACCTTGATGCCGCGCAGAATGTCAGCGTCGGCACGTTTGAGGCGATCAAGGCGCAGAATTCCGCTGTCACGGCCTGGTTTGACGACTATCCCTATGCCGCCGCCGATCCCTGTCCGCGACAGCTAGAGATCAACACCACCATCGCGCCTTGGGACAACGCCAATATGCGCCGGGCGGTCAACCACATCATCGACCGCACCCAGATCGTGAACATCGCGGTCGAAGGGGCGACCACGGCCAGCCGGACGATGTTTGCCGAATATGGCTCGATGGCGCCTTTTGTGGACGCGGTGATCGCCGCTGGTCACGGCTTGTCACCCAAGGCCGATGTGGCCGCCGGTCAGGCGCTGATCGAGGCCGAAGGCTGGGTCCGGAACGGCGATTACTACGAAAAGGACGGCGAGACGCTGGCGGTGGAAATCCACGTCAACTCGGCCTCAACCGAATACACCCGCACCATCGATATGATTGTCGAACAGCTACAGCGGGCGGGCGTCGATGCGCGCTCGGTCCCGGTGGAAAACTCGGTCTTCTGGGGTGAGGTGCTGCCGTTCGGGTCGTACGAAATGAGCTATTCTTGGCTCTCCTGCGGATCGGTGAACGAACCCTGGGCCTCGATGGGCCGGTATACCGTGGCCGATGTGGTGCCAGTGGGTGAGCGCAGCCCGGGCTTTAACAACACCGCGCGCTGGGATGGCGCAGCGGCCGAGGCCTATTCGGCCATCGTTGACGACATGGAGAGCATGGCGCTGGGTGATCCGGCGATCCCGGGCATGGTGGCCGAAGCTTACGGTCATCTGGCGGCCGAAATGCCATTCATCCCGCTTGTGCAGTCGTTCAAGCTTTTGCCAATGAACACAACCTATTGGAGCGGTTGGCCGAGCAATGAGAACTACTTCAACCACCCGTTCCACTGGTGGAATTCGGGCCATCAGATCATCCACAATCTGACCCGCGCCCAGTAACGCGGGCGCGCACTGGCCAGCGCGCTGGCCCTCAGACGGGGCGAACTTCCTCGCCCCGCCTCACCCAACACAAAGGTTCAGACAGATGTCTGGCATCAAGGACTATTTCGACCGGAACGGTTTCTACCACGCCAAAGGTGTGTTCACCCCCGAGGAGGTCGCCGCGCTCGAGCGTGACTTTGACGGTATCGTTGATCAGCTGACCGCCAGCGGCGAAGAGGTCGACGCCACGTGGGATGGCGGTCAAACCGACAAGATCGCGCGCCGGGGTGACGTGATCCTGCACACCCACAACGTGCAGAAATACTCGCGCACCTGGCTCAACGCCTTTCTGAATCCGCGATTTCTGGACGTGGCCGAGGCGATCCTTGGCCCCGACATCATCCTGCATCACTCCAAGCTCTTTCAGAAACCGTCCGAGAATGGCTCGCCCTTTCCGATGCACCAGGATTGGCCTTATTTCCCGACGCTGAAGGACAGCATGATCGCTGGGATCATCCATGTCAGCGATGCGACGGACGACATGGGCTGCCTGCGGGTCTACCCGGGATCCCATCGCCTGGGCCGGATCGAAGGCGCCGATGGCCGCCGGCAGAACGACGTGCTTGACCGCTACCCGATCGATGAGGCGCTGCCGGTCGAGGCCAAAGCCGGCGACGTGGTGTTCTTTCACTACTTCACGCTGCACGGCTCGATGCCGAACCGCGCGGCGCAAACCCGCAAGACGGTGCTGTGCCAGCTTTACGACGGGCATGACCAGGTCGAGCCGGGCAATGCGCATCCCGATGAACGGATGGTGCTGCGCGGCTGGAACCACACAATCTCCCGCCACGCGGCGGGGCAGGCGGCCTGACGGCGCGCCGGCGAACCCCTCTGGGACGGCCCGGTAAGAGGCCGCCCGGAAGCACAAGGGAGGAAAACATGGGTCGCATCCCTGCGGACTATCTGCTGAACCGCCTCTTCACGCTGTTTCTGACGGTGTTCATCGCCGCGACGCTGATCTGGATCATCCCGCGGATGTCGCCGATCAATCCGGTGGACGTGATGATCGGACGGATGGCCGCGGGTGGCGGTTCGGTCGAAAACTCGGGCGCGATCCTGGCGCAGCTGACCGAACGCTTTGGCCTGAATGACCCCTGGTATGTGCAATATTGGCTTTACGTCAGAAACACGCTGACCTTTGATTTCGGCATCTCGACGGCCAGCTTTCCGACCCCCGTGGTCACCATGATCGCCAACGCGCTGCCCTGGACCCTGGGGCTGATGCTGATCTCGCTGGTGATCACCTTTGTCATCGGCAACCTTCTGGGCGCGCTGATGGTGTGGGAGCGGACCCCGCGCCTCTGGAAGGTCGCGATCCCCGCGGCGATGGTCTTTACCTCGATCCCGCCGATCCTGTCGGGGCTCTTGCTGATGTATGTGTTCTCCACCCAGTTGGGTCTCTTCCCGCTGACTGGTGCCTATGGTCTCAACGTTGAACCGGGCTGGAGCTGGGATTTCGCCGCGTCGGTGCTCTATCACGGGTTCCTGCCGGCGCTGTCGATTGTGGTGGTGACCTTCGGCTTTTGGGCGCTGGGCATGCGCGGGTTGATGATCACCGTGCAGGGGGAGGATTACACCGTGCTGGCCAAGGCCAAGGGGCTGAAGCCGCGCTACATTCTTTACAAATACATGATCCGCAACGCGATCCTGCCGCAGATCACCGCCTTTGCGCTGAAGATCGGCATGCTTGTGGCGGGGCAGGTGCTTGTGGAACGGATCTTTGCCTATAACGGCATGGGCAAGCTTTTGTACGACGCGATCCTGGATCAGGACTTTCCGGTCATCCAGGGCGTCAGCTTTGTCATCATCCTGATGACGGCTTTGGCGGTGTTCCTGGTGGATCTGATCTATCCGCTGATCGACCCGAGGATTCGCCACGGGGAGGCCACATCATGAGCCAGGATCTGCGCCCTGCCCCCGCCGACACCGCCGCCGCCCCGGAAACCGCGGCCCCTGATGCCACGGGCCTGACCGCCGCGCAGATCAAGCGCATGAAGCGCTTTGACAACCCGTGGTTCAACCCAAAACTGATCTGGGGCGCGGGCCTGCTGCTGGGCATCGTGGCGCTCGGCATTCTCGGCCGGCTCTTTTGGGACACCGATCTGGTGTTCACCGGCGCCGGTATGCCGCGGCAAGGCCCTGTTGGCGTTGAGAATATCCGCGGCCAGGTCGGCACCTGGGCGCATCCTCTGGGCACCGATGTGTCCGGCAAGGATATCCTGGCGCTGCTGATCGTGGGCGCGCCGAATACGCTATATGTCGGCGTTCTGGCCTCGCTGATCGGGATGTCGATTGGGATTTTCCTGGGCTTTTCGGCTGGTTTCATCGGCGGACGCACCGATGACGTGATCCGTGTCGGATCGGACGTGATGATCACCATTCCGCCGCTCTTGATCCTGGTGGTGGTGCAAGCGGCCTTTGGCGACATTACCCTGACGCTGATGGCCATGCTGATCGCCTGCTTTGTCTGGCAATCGCCGACCCGCTTGATCCGGGCGCAGGTCTTGTCGATGCGCGAAAGCGGCTATGTGCAGATGGCGCGCCTGTCGGGTGCCTCGACCGGCCACATCATGTTTCGTGAGATGTTGCCGAACCTCGTGCCCTACCTTTTCGGGTCGTTCATCGCCAATGTGACCACCTCGATCGTCACCGCCGTGGGGCTCGAGGTGCTGGGCCTCGGCCCGCAACGGGTGCCGACACTCGGCCGGGTGATC
Organism: Paracoccaceae bacterium; assembly: GCA_030066175.1. GTDB lineage: Bacteria > Pseudomonadota > Alphaproteobacteria > Rhodobacterales > Rhodobacteraceae > JASJCC01. Next base: position 9,315 of record JASJCC010000114.1, read on the forward strand.
TATGACGCGATCAACTCGGGCGCGCTTATCCAGAACCTCTGGTGGTGGTGGGGCGCGCCGACAATCCTGCTGGCGGTGATGTTCATCGGGCTTCTGCTGATCAACCTGGGTCTCGACGAAGTGTCGAACCCGCGGCTGCGGAGGCTTTGATCCCCATGTCGATCCTTGATCTCGAAAACCTCTCCATCGATTTTCCGACCTCCAAGGGCGTCGTGCATGCGGTCACCGGTGTCACCTTGTCGGTCGAGAAAGGCCGCCGCGTCGGGTTCATCGGCGAAAGCGGGTCGGGCAAGACGACCACCGCGCTGGCCGCGATGCGGATGCTGGCCGCGCCCGGTTTCGTGTCGGGTGGGGAGATCCGGTTGAACGCGCTCGATCATCCCAACGTGCTCGACCTAAGCGACGAGGAAATGCGGCAGGTGCGCCTGTCCAAGATCGCCTATATCCCGCAGGGCGCGATGAACTCGCTCAACCCGATCATGCGGATTGAGCATCAGATCTGGGATGGCATCGTCGCGCATGAAGGCGGCGTGTCCGAGGCGGAGCTGAAACGCCGGTCCAACGCGGCTTTGGAGGGCGTGGGCCTCGACCCCAAGATCGTTGCGCGGCTTTACCCGCATGAGCTGTCGGGCGGGATGAAGCAGCGGGTCTGCATCGCCATCGGCACCTGCCTCGACCCCCATCTGATCATCGCGGATGAGCCGACCTCGGCGCTCGACGTGATCACCCAGCGCCACGTGATGCAGACCCTGCGTGAGGCGCAGGCGCGGATCGGCGCGGGGCTGATCCTGATTGGGCACGACATGGGGCTGATGACGCAGTCGGTCGATGAGATTGCGGTGCTGAAAAAGGGGGAACTGGTGGAATACGGGCCCACCCAACAGATCATCGAGACCCCGCAACATCCCTATACCAAAGAGCTGATCTCGTCCGTGCCGCTGGTCGGTGGCGCAAGCTTTCTTGACCCCGCCCCGGCCACCCCGGCCGAGGGTGAGCATGGCGACGACCCGCTGCTGGAACTGCGCGGGGTGTCGAAGGTCTACGGCAACGTCACGGCGCTGCATCCGATGAGCTTTCGGCTCGATGGCGCGACGCCGCAGATCATCTCGATTGTCGGGCAGTCCGGCTCGGGCAAGTCGACCATGGGCAGCCTGATGCTGGGCTTCAACCCGCCCAGCACCGGCGAGGTGCTGTTCAAGGGGCGGGACGTTTACACGCAATCGGCCGCCGAAAAGCTGGCTTTTCGCAAGGATGTGCAGGCGGTGTTTCAAGACCCTTATGCTTGCTTCAACCCGTTTTACCGTGTGAACCACGCGCTGAAATTCCCGTTCGAACGCTTTGGCCTCAGCAAAGGGGCCGATCACACCCGCACAGCGATGGAAGAAGCCTGCATCGCCGTTGGCCTCGCGCCCGAAACCGTGCTCGACCGCTATCCGCACCAGCTGTCGGGGGGGCAGCGGCAGCGGCTGATCGTGGCCCGCGCGCTGATGCTGTCCCCCAAGCTATTGATCGCGGACGAGCCTGTGTCGATGGTCGACGCCTCGCTGCGGGCGACGATCCTGAAGAACATCCACGATCTCAAGGATCAGCACGGTATTTCAATCCTTTACATCACCCATGACCTCGCCACCGCCTACCACGTCAGCGACTATGTGATGGTGCTCTACAAGGGTCATGTGGTCGAAGCCGGCCCGCCGAAAGAGGTGATCGGCGATCCGCAGCACGCGTATACCCGGCTCTTGATCGACTCGATCCCCTGGCCCGAGCTCGACCGCGATTGGGGCTCCTATGAGAGCGCGCGCGCCGCTTTGGATCGGTTGGCCGAGATCGAGACCCGCCCCGAAACGGTCTATCGCGGCGAGGTGCCGGGGTTTGCGTTGAGCCAAGGCTGACCCGATGTCGCACCGCCTTCGCCTGACGGCTGAAAAGATCGCCCAACGACTGCGCTTGATCGCCCCGCATGTGGCGCGCGCGCGGGTGCCGATCGATCGCTTTGTGCTGGAAACTCTGGCCGATGCGACCGTAGCACCTGATCCCTTGCTCTGCGCCAAAGAGGCGCCGGGCGAGGTGTTGGAATGGAACAGCTATTGGGGCGAACAGAACCTGCATTTCGCCTTGCGCTCGCGCTTTTCCGTGCCGCGCAAATGGCAAAACCCGGCCCTGCATCTGCCCTTGGGGGTGGCTGGCGATATCTTTACCCACCCTGAGGCGCTGCTGTATATCGACGGGCGCCCGCACGCCTCGGCCGACCGCTATCACCACACCGTCGAGCTTCCCAAGGCGCTTGCCGACGGCAAACCGCATGCGCTCCTCTTGCATGGCTGGACAGGGCTGACTGGCTGGCCGCCCGATCCCACCGACCGGTCGCGGCTCTTTCTCAAGGCATGCGCCGTGGTCGATATCGACCGCGAATTGCAGAGCTTCATCACGCTGGCGGAGACCGCGCTCGACCTCTCCGAGGCTTTCCACGACAACCGTCCCGAAAAACACGCCATCCTTTCGGCGCTGGATGCCGCCTTTCTGACGCTCGATACACGTGACCCGATGGAGGACGGCTTTCGCGCCTCGGTCGGCCCCGCGGCTGAACGGCTGATGCAGGGGATCGAGCAGGCCGGCCCACCGCTCGACATCACGCTGCACGGGGTTGGGCACGCGCATATGGACGTGGCCTATCTCTGGCCCATCGCGCAGATCCGGCAGAAAAACGCCCGCACCTATTCCAACGTGTTGCGCCTGATGGAGCGGCATCCGCAGTTCCATTTCTCACACACCCAGCCACAGCTCTACGCCTGGACCGAAGATGACTATCCCGAGGTTTTCGAGGCGATCCAGACCCGCGTGGCCGAGGGCCGGTGGGAGGTGCTGGGTGGCATGTGGGTGGAGCCTGACGCCAATATGCCCGGGCCAGAGGCGCTGGTGCGCCAGATCACGTTGGCCCGCCGCTATTGTGAAAGCCGGTTTGGCGAGGGGGCCGAGACGCCCGTACTCTGGCTGCCCGACACGTTCGGCTTTCCCGGCTGTCTACCGCAGCTGATGGTGCAGGCTGGGCTGCGCTGGTTTGTGACCAACAAGGTCAACTGGAACCAGTACAACCAGATGCCCGCCTCGACGACCTGGTGGGAGGGC
>JASJCC010000112.1 GCA_030066175.1 Paracoccaceae bacterium
CCTCTTGCCTTCAAATTCGCCATGCGGGATCGTCACGGGTTTGTCGATATGGGCCTTGTGCTTGCCCAGATTGCCGCTCGCCACCAATGATCCCAGCACATCCACGATCACCCGCGTGCCCATAAGCGCGGTGATGTCGGAGGTATCATAGGGCGGTGAAACCTCGACCAGCTCCATCCCGCAGATGCCCTCGGCGGCGACTTTCGAGGCCAAAGCCAAAGCCTCACGCGGCAGGAAGCCGCCCGGCTCGGGCCAGCCGGTGCCGGGGACAAAGCCGCAATCGATGCTGTCGATGTCAAACGACATATAGACCATGTCGACGCCGTCCCAGGCCATTTCCAGCGCCATTTCGGCGGTCTTGTCGATGCCCATCCGTTCCATGTCGGACATGGTGATGATGTTGGTCTCGCGCTCACGCGCGACCTTGACCGCCTCGCGCGGGACCTGCCAGCCGCCGATGCCGACCTGCACGAGGTTGCGGGCTGGTACGTTGGGCAGGTTTGTCGAGTGAAACCAGGGCGTTGTGTGCATACGTTCATCCAGGTCTTTCTCCTGAATGTCGGCGTGACGGTCGAAATGCACGATGCCGATCTTCTTTGACGTGCATTCGGCAATACCGCGCACGCAGGGAAAGCCGATGGAATGGTCACCGCCGATCATGATCGGCAAGGAACCACTTGAAAACACGTGGGAGACGGCCCGGCTGATCTGGTCAAAGCTCTTTTCGATATTGGCCGGGATGGTGAATACGTCACCCGCGTCACACAGCGTCATCTGTTCGCGCAGGTCGACTCCCATCTCATAGTTGTAGGGCGTGTAAAGCGCGCTGATCTTGCGCACCCCTTGCGGGCCAAAGCGGGTGCCCGGGCGGTAGGTAGTTCCGCCGTCAAACGGGATGCCCAGCACGGTGGCGTCATAGTCTTTGACCTCGGTGACGTCCTCGGCATAAGGCGCCTTGAGAAACGTGTTGATGCCGGCGTAATGCGGCAGTTCTCCGCGCGCGAAGGTGGGGATGGACTTGTCTTCGATCGAGTCCGCGCCCGTGAGGCCCATGCGCAGCGCCCAGCGGCGCTCCTCGTCCCAGCGGCCCTCGGGGAGATCCGCCTCGGCCTTCATCGATTTCCATCCCTGCAGCTTGGTCAGGTCAGGGTGATGCGCGCGCCAGTCGGCATGCCGCAAATCCCCGGGATGGTGAGACCGCGTGCGGTCAGGCGGGGTGAAGAACATGGGTTTCCTCCTCGATCGTCTGGTAAGGGATGCCGCCGTTTCGGGCATCAAAGTCATAGGTGATGGTGGCGCCGATGATGTCGGGATCGGTCGGGTCCCAGCGTGGCTTGTCGAACACCAGCACCCGATCGCCCAGCTTGAAGCCTTCCTCAAGGTCATGCGTCACCATGAAGACGGTCATCCCGGTCTCGGCCCGTAAATCCATCAGGAAGGCATGCATCGACAGTCGCGTGCCGGGATCCAGCGCCCCAAAGGGTTCATCGAGCAGCAGGATGCGCGGCTTGGCCGCCAGCGCCTGACCGATGGCCAACCGTTGCTGCATGCCGCCGGAAAGCGCGGCTGGATAGGCATCGGCCATATGGTCCAGCCCGCATCGGGTCAGCGTCTCCATCGCGCGGTCCCTTGCGGCGCGTTTCTCCGCGCCGGCAAAGCGCCCCCAGGGCCGGCGGAAGCTTTCGCCCGCGACGACGTTTTCCAGCACGGTCATATGTGGAAAGACCGAGTATTTCTGAAACACCACGCCGCGGTCGAGCCCGGGTTCGCGCGCCGGTTCTTCACCGCCGATGCGGATTTCCCCCTTGGTCGGCGTCTCTTGCGCCAAGAGCAGCCGTAGAAAGGTGGATTTGCCACAGCCCGAGGCGCCGACGATCGAGATGAACTCGCCCTCTTCGACGCTTACATTCACCCGTTCGAGGATCGGCCGACGGCCGTAAGACTGAAAGATATTGGTGGCGGTGACAAAGCTCATAGCGTTGCCTCCGTCCAAGGGAAGAACCGCCGCGACACCCAGCGCAACAGCAGGTCCATCATGAAGGCAAGGAAGGTGATCCAGATCACGTAAGTCAGGATGACATCCATGGCGAGGAACCGGCGCACCAGGAAGATGCGGTAGCCGAGGCCTTGTTCCGACGCGATGGCCTCGGCCGCAATTAGAAACAGCCAGGCCGGTCCCAGCGACAGCCGCACCGCTTGAATGAGACGCGGCAGCAGCTGCGGCAGCGCCACGCGCAGGGCGATCACGAGGGAGGAGGCGCCCAAAGTCTCGGCCTTGACGATCATCTCCCGCGGGATTTCCAGCACGCGGCCCGAGAGATCGCGGATCAGGAACGGCAGGATGCCAACAATGATCAGGACAACCTTCGACAGCTCTCCCAGGCCAAACACGATGAAGAGGATCGGCAAAACGGCCAGCGGTGGGATCATCGACACCACCGCCACAAAACCCGCCAAGGTGGCCCGCACGTAGGGCAAGAGTCCGATCAACAGGCCAAAGATCACCGCCAACGCCGCCGAAATGCCAACCCCCAGCGTCAACCGCAATAAGCTGGCGCCAGTGTCGTACCAGAACAGGATCTTTTCCGACCGCCGGTCCGGCTCGGTCAGCAGCCGGACGGCGGTTTCGGCGATCTTTCCGGGTGCCGGCATCAGCTTATCCGACGGGTTCTCGGCCAGCCGCGCCTGCGAACCCAGAGCATAGGCGATAAAGAGCAGCACAAAGGGCAGCGCGATCAGCGCCGCACGCAGCACGATCCCCGGATGTCGATTGATCAGACGCATGGCGCTGCCCCTTGGCTGGGATTACAGAGCGCCGTCCGCTGCCATCTGCATGTAGGTCGTGTCAAAGCGGAACTGCACGTTGTTGGCATCCCCGGTGGTCGACCCGTCAGGATAGGCGACCCCGACAAAATCAGGCGATGGCGCGCCCTCCCCCAGGATGCCCTTGTCAAACAGGAACTCGGCCACGTTCACCATCGTCGCGGGCAGCTCGGCGCTTTGCGTAAACGCCACGGCGTCGGCGGGATCGTAGAACATCTCGGTCGAGGCGAGCTGCGCCTGGTAGCCGGCAAGATCGGTGCCCGACGCTTCGGCCATCGCGGTCAACACATCCTCATCCCCTGCCGCCATCAGACCCATCACCTCATACCACGCGCCCGCCATGGCCTTGCCAAAACTTGGGTTCGCGGCAAGCGTTTCGGTGTTCACGACCATCAGGTCGATGATCTCACCCGGGATGTCCGCGCTGTCGAACAGCTTGTTGGCATTCGGGTCCTCAAGGATGGACGACACCAGAGGATTCCAGGTCACCACCGCCTCGACATCCGGGGTGGCGAAGGCCGCGATCATGTCGGCGTCAGAGGTGTTGATGACGCTGGAGAGATCGGATTCCTTCATGCCGACACTGTCGAGCGCGCGGGCCAGCAGGTAATGCGACACCGACAGCTCAACGAGGTTGACCGGCTTGTCCTTCAACGACATCAGATCGCCGTCACCTTTGACGATCACCGCGTCATTGCCGTTGGAAAAGTCCCCGACGATCAGCGCGGTGGTGTCCACCCCACCCCCCGACGGGATCGACAACGTGTCCATATTGGTGGCCGAGACCCCGTCAAAGGCGCCCGCGGTATACTGGTTGATCGATTCCACATAGTCGTTGATCTGCACGATCTCGACATCGATGCCGTATTTGTCGGCCCATTTGTCCATGATGCCGCTGTCTTCCAGATAGCCCCAGGGCATCCAGCCGACATAGATCGACCAGGCGACGCGGAACTCGGTTTTCTCTTGCGCGATGGCGGTGCTGGCGGTGCTGATCAACAGCGCGGCGGCGCCAGTCATGATGTGACGAAGAACTTGCATGCGGAGACCCCTTTGCGGCGTTCCGCCAGGATCAGAGATGACAGGCGCCGTGGCGGAACAGGAGAAAACGGCCGGACCTCAAGTGCAGTGCTCTCCCGGGATTTTGTCCCGCCGTGTACCGGGTGGAATTTGCCAGCCCGGCGACACCTCTCGGACCAGGCCCTTGGTTTTTTTTTACCAAGGCGGAACCCTAGGTGTCCTGCAGGCCAAAAGCTGGCGCGGGGGGTTGATGCAATGCAATAGTGGGCTTGGGACAAAAATCTGAAGCGCGTCGTTTGCTGATTTTTTGGGCGAACTGGTCGGCGGTAGCTCAGTTTCAGGGCAGTTATAGGCGTTAATAGACTTTTGAGAGTTGTTCGGATTCAACCCAATGCTGGTCCAGAAGGTTGCAAGCCTACCCAGTTCTTTTGTCAAGGTGTCCGGCAAATTTGGGTGATGACAGGCGTGCAAGACGGGTGGAGTCAGCAAGGTTGAATTGTGAGTACACAGAAGAAAGTGTCACTGGTCGTCTTTGATATTTGCTTTCGCAGCCGCTGCGTTCCGAAAAGCATCCTTGCACAAATATCGGATGCAGTTTGGATTTCATGTCCCAAGGAAATACTGCATCTATATGCCTTTACCGCAGTTGTTCGCGCATCAGCCCTTCGCGGTATTCGTTTTGCATCTTGAGCATCCAGCCGGGGTATTCGGCGGGGAGTTGGGTGACGGCCTCGAGTGCTGCCAGGTCTTCGGGCGTCAGCGTCACCTCGGTGGCACCGATATTGTCGGTCAGTTGATCGACACGTTTTGCACCAACCAGCACGCTTGTGACGACCTTCTGGTGCAAGAGCCAGGCAATCGCCAACTGCGCCACCGTACAGCCTTTCTCTGCCGCCATTGTGCGCATGACGTCGACCGCATCAAATGCGCGGTCCTTGTCGATCGGGGGGAAGTCGAAATTGACCCGCCGGCCTTCCGCGGTTTTGCCATCGCGGTCGTATTTGCCCGAGAGAAACCCGCCGGCCAGTGGGCTCCAGACCATCAGCCCGACACCTTCGGACAAAAGCGCCGGGATCACCTCGCGCTCCAGATCGCGCCCGGCGAGCGTGTAATAGGCCTGCAAGGACACGATGGGCGCCAGTTGGCGCATCTGTGTGATGCCGACGGCCTTGACCACCTGCCAGGCGGCCCAATTCGACAGGCCGATATAGCGGACATGGCCGTGGCGCACCAAGGTGTCCAGCGCCTCTAGCGTCTCGACAATCGGGGTGGCCGGATCGAAACCGTGGATCTGGTAGAGGTCGATATGGTCGAGTTGCAGCCGACGTAGGCTCGCCTTGGCCTGATCCATGATATGCCCGCGCGAGGCGCCGCGCGCATTCGGGCCTTCGCCCATCTGGCCATGCACCTTGGTTGCGATCACCACCTCTTCCCGCGGGAGGCCGAGGGTTTTCAGAGAGCGGCCGAGGATTTCCTCGCTGCGTCCCGAGGCATAGACATTGGCGGTATCGATGAAGTTGATGCCTGCGTCGATCGCCGTCCGCACCAGATCATCCGCTGCCTCCTGCTGCAGCTGTCCGATCTGGCCCCACATATCGTCGGACCCGCCAAAGGTCATGGTTCCAAGGCAGAGTTCCGAGACAAAAAGACCGCTTTGGCCAAGCCGACGATAACGCATTTGGGCAACTCCTTCCGGGGATCAGATAGGCAAAGTGAATGGCTATGAGCGTCGCAGACACCCGCGCCGCTGCGCAATGGTTTTCTTGTGAGCCCTTTCGCGGCCCATGCGCGGCTCGAAAGGTTGCGTCTACAATCCCGATGGCGTTTGGGCCCGTCATGGGCTTCAATGCTCACGCTGCGCCTTTTGGCCGTGCAAAGTACAGGAAACGCCCATGCCCATCGATCTTGTCAGGCTGCCCGAAACACTGACCGGCCCAGCGGCCTGGGTGGGGGTAGACATGGTCGCAAACCCAGAGACCTGGCTCTACACGCTTACCCCTGCCGATATCGCCGATCTTGAGACCGCGGCTCAGCATTTCCTGAGCCTGGGCAAGGATGTGGGTGAGATCAGCCAGGCGGATCTCCCGCTGACGCATTTCGCGGATCATGTGGCCGCTTTGAAGGCCAAATTGCTCAAGGGCATCGGCCTCGAGGTCATCCGCGGCCTTCCTATCGAAACCTATTCCCAGAAACTCGCCGCCACGATCTTTTGCGGCATTGGTGCCCATATCGGATCGGCCCGGTCGCAGAATGCCGATGGGCATATCCTCGGCCATGTGCGCGATATCGGTGCCGATCCGGAGGATCCCAACAGCCGCATCTACCAGACCAACGCCCGGCAGAGCTTTCACACCGACAGCGCGGATGTGGTGGGGCTGCTCTGTATACGCGAGGCGAAAGAGGGCGGAAAATCCCTGCTGGTCAGCGCCGAGACGATCTATAACCGCATGCGTGCCACGCGACCTGACCTATTGGCGCTGCTCTTTGATCCCATCGCCACCGACCGGCGCGGCGAGGTGCCTGAGGGCTGTAAACCCTTCATGGATATCCCGGTGCTGAATTGGCACGCGGGGCGCCTGACGGTGTTCTACCAGCGGCAATATATCGACAGCGCACAGCGGTTTCCCGAGGCGTTTCGCTTGACCCCGGAGCATGTCGAAGCGCTGGATCTCTTCGATGCGCTGTCCAACGACCCCGCGCTGCATTTTGGCATGCAGCTGCAGCCGGGTGACATGCAGTTTGTTTACAACCACTCGCAACTGCACGATCGGACGGCATTCTTCGACTGGCCAGAGCGGTCCAAGCGCCGGCACCTGATGCGGCTCTGGCTCTCACCTGACGGCGACCGGCCGTTGCCGGAGACGTTCAAGCAGCGCTACGGATCGATTGAAATCGGCAACCGCGGTGGGATCATCACCAAACACACCACACTCAAAGCGCCGCTGGACTGACCTGCCGGCCGGCGTCGGAGTTACTCCGCCGGCATTTGCGCCGAGGGTGTGGAGAGAGAAATGGCTTCCTCTTCCTCCGTCATCTCTTCTGGCACACCTTCGAATAGCGGGGTGGAGAGGTAGCGCTCACCGGTATCCGGTAGCATGACCAGCATCACCGCGCCTTCTGGCGCCGTTTCGGCCAGCTGCATCGCGATGGCAAAGGTCGACCCGCCGGAAACACCGGTAAAGATGCCCTCTTCGGCGGCCAGCCGGCGCGACCAGGTGATTCCGTCGGCCCCGGTGACCGGGATGAGTTCGTCGTAATTACCCTTGTCGACGGCCTCTTGCAGCACCCAGGGGATGAAGTCCGGGGTCCAGCCCTGGATCGGGTGCGGCTCAAACGCCGGGTGGCTTTCCGTCGGCTGATGCTGTTCGTTGCGGGTGTTGATGTAGCCAGAGCCCAGAATGGCGGCATTCGCCGGCTCACTCAGGATGATCTTGGTCTCTGGCCGTTCCTGCCGTAGCACCCGCGACACCCCTGAAACCGTGCCGCCGGTGCCATACCCAGTGATCCAGTAATCCAGCGCCTTACCCTCGAAATCCGCCAGGATCTCGCGCGCCGTCGTGGCCTCGTGAATGTCGGCATTGTCCGGGGTTTCGAATTGGCTCGCCAGGAACCAGCCGTTCTCTTCAGCAAGCTCCTTGGCCTTGGTATACATGCCAAACCCTTTCAGCGCCCGCGGCGTCAGGACCACCTTGGCGCCCAGAAAGCGCATAAGCTTGCGACGCTCAACGGAAAAGCTGTCGGCCATGGTCACAACCAGCGGATAGCCCTTGGCCGCGCAAACCATCGCCAGCCCGATCCCGGTATTGCCCGATGTCGCCTCGACAACCGTCTGGCCGGGCTGCAGCCGGCCCTCACGTTCCGCCGCCTCGATGATGTTGAGCGCCAGGCGGTCCTTGACCGATCCCGCGGGGTTAAAGGCCTCGAACTTCGCATAGACCTCCACATTCGGAGGCGCGATCCTGTTGATGCGGATCGTGGGGGTGTTGCCCACGGTGTCGAGAATGCTGTCAAAGCGCTGACCGCGGCCGTCCGTTGTTCTGATCGTCATCGTTTCGTCCCTGTTGATTTGGCCGTCTGGCGTTTGGGCCAGTCTACCTGACAATAGCCCCGGCGTCTTGTCTTCAAACGAGGTCAGCGTTTTGGGCGCCTCCTGTAACTCGGCTGCGCAACTCACGCCGAACCGGCCTCAAGCGGATAACTTGCCAGGGTTTCGTGCCGCGCCCCGCTTGGCGAAAGCGTCGATTGGTAAAGCTGGAAGCTGTGCACGCGAAACGGTGTCCCCTGAAACGCCGCAAGCCTTGCCAGCTTGTCGGGCAGAGTTGCCGCTTCGTGTCCCGACATAGATCTTGGCAACCGGGCAAGCGTCACATGCGGCCGAAACCGCCGCTTCTCGAACATCAGACCTGCGGTTCTAAGCGATCGGGTGATGCGCTGCGCGAGATCCATTAGAGCGGGGCAGGGCGCAACATCGGCATAAATCACCTGCGGCACCTGCTTGCCAAAGCTGCCCACACCCGCAAGCCGAAGATCAAAAGCCGCCGCGCGAACGCCCGACAAGGCCAAATGCGCCGCCTCGACCGCCTCTTCACTCTGCTCCCCCAGGAAACTGAGTGTCAGGTGCAAATTCTCCTCCGGCACAAGCCGACCGACCGCCAAAGCGTTCTGCAACCGCACCAGTTCAGCGATCGCAACATCCGGCAGGTCGATAGCCACAAAAACCCGCATTTCCGCCCCTAGTCAGGAGGTCTCGTAACAGTATTTCGCAATCGGGCCCAGTGCGCCATTTCTGGCGCGCCTAAAAGAGCGGTTTGCAGATGCTACGAGCATTTCGACAACAGCGGTGATCATTCAGGGTTTTCCGTTCCCACGCAATCGGTCTGCCAAGGCAACGACACCATCAGCCCGCTGTCTGGTGGCGGCACGAGAATAGTCTTAGACAAGGAAGGCGTGTCGAAACGCTTCAGTTCATCGCGCCGCGCAACCCGGTTGGGCACCTCAGCATCACCGAAGCCCAACGGTCTGGCCGTCCGAAATCGCCCTTGCGGCTCCTGTCACCTACTGACAGCGGAGCGAAAGCCGATAACTCGAACAACCCAGATCGATCGTAGAAACGTTGCAAGACACACTTCATACTTACCCACAAGTATCGTGCGCTCGACGATGTTCCGTATTGATGAACAGCATTGTAGCAGGTTGTGCCAAACCTGAGTGTCGAGATTTGAACGCTATGACAGAACTGTTTCTTTGAGACGCATATCTAAGTTCCAATACACAGCTAAACTGCGTCGGTTTCCTTTGGCATTGGGTTCCAGTCAAAGTAGGCATGGACAATTCCATGGTCACCTGCACCTTTGTCTTTGTCCTCAGGTCTGCCAACGTGGTCGTTGAAAATCTCCATCTCTCGAAAGCTCCACTGGCGCTTTCGAGAATGGTCATAGAATTCCTCAGACACGAGGATATGGTCTAGGCTCTCAAGTTTGTTTTTGAAGATATAGGTGTAATAGACGTGTCGTAGTGAGCGGAGCTGTTGGAGTTGTTCCGCAGAGTAGAGCCCTTTGTTCGACGACCGACCAGCCGTGCCTTTCTCGACGACCTTGTAGGTGGGCTGATCTGAAATCAGCTCGTTCGTAACGCTAAGCGTGCCGTCATTCAAATCACCCATAACGACCACTGGCGACAGCTCGTCTCGATCCTCTGAGACCATGATCGAGTCCAGCATTGCGCGCAGCGCGCCAGCCTCTAGAACCCGCCGCACATGCGACAAAGAACTTTTCGCGATATTTGGATAGTCGGCGAGGATAGGCGGAAGGTCATCAGGGAAACTCACGCGTGCTGGCCCCTTCGACTTCAAATGCGCGACAAACACAGTCACTGCTGGCGGCTTCGGGGATCGTCCTTCCGGTTGTATTTGAGCCTTCAAGATCGGGCGTGAGAACTCGCTCAGCGTTATCGTGACCTCTTCGGCAGCACCATCGGTTTCGCGGATTTGATCAAAGCGAAAGCTAGGAGGGAAATTTGGTTCCCAATCTGCGCCAGGTAAGAGTTGACTCTTGCCGTTGCGATCTTTTCGGACAGCAAGCGCTACTTGCGGACGACCTCGCCCCGGCGCGTCGCGAGCTACGAGATCGTACTCGTTGGCGAGTTCTGCCGCCTCGAATACGTCCACAAGTGCCTGTTTAGACCAAAGTTCCTGAAACCCGATCACCTCTGCGTCAAGCCGTCTAAGCTGTTCGGCTGACCACTTTACCTTTGCAAGGTATTGCTTTTGCCCTTCCGGCGTGTCCGGAATCGCGGGAGATGTTCCATACGTTATCCCGCCTGGAACCTGAAGATTGTACAAATTGAATGTTGCGAAGGTCAAATCTCGCATGTTGGCGCGCGGCATTGCAGCCTCCTAAAGAATTGCTGTTTTGTAAGTATTATGACGGAATAATGCAGTTCTGTAAAACTGAGTTCAGAGTTCAAGCTTTTTGTTTTGGAGAATGGGTCAAACCTTGAAGTCATTTGCCATATGACGCGGATACCCAATTCGATATGTGGAGTAACCGGTTGACTGCCAGATACTTTTTTTGTTTGGCTACGGTGTTGCGCAGCTTTCCAGTTTGTCTCACTGTGTTTGGTCCTACGCTTATGTGTCACAAGGCAATCAGTTCCAAGGTTTCGCACCTGAACACGGGGAAGATTCCATCTGCGGGATTTTGGCTGATGAAACTTGCGCCGGTAAACGCTCGTGCGGACGCAGTATTCTGCTTTGGCAGACACTTGAACGTATTCGGCGTGGCGGCAGACCGAAATGGGTGGTTTGTTCTGAGGTCTCTTCCAAGTGAAAGCTGGCAACGTGTTTGTTGACGCATGCGGAACACAAGCCGATCTGTGCAGGGATCGCTTGTTGCCGCCGTATGCCACGACAAGTCGAGCGGCTTCTAGTGCCAAGCCGATGCTGTCGTTGAACCGTTGCGCGACAGTCGAAACGCAGTTTCGATGAGAGCGGGTCCGGCGGTGACGAACATGTTGAGAGGCCGATCCAGGCTTTCGCAGATGGCGTTTAGCTTGGCCGCTCTCGGGACAATTCATTCTGAAATATCCTGCCGGTCAGTGGTGCATGCCGCCTTTGATGCGGCCTCTCTCGCAGCATCCTGCGGATGCGCGTTCCTGGCAACGGATCAGACGTCCACGCCCCCTTTTTGCGGCCAGGCTGGTCGCGGTTCTGTGTGCCTTCAGATAGGCCGCGTACACTGCCTGGCAGGGCATCACGAAGTGATGTCCCGAGAAGGGATCATGACCGTCTTGTCCTCCCCGTGCCCGGCCGCAAAGCCGGAAATGATCCAATCGAAGGCGCCTTTGTCGCTCCACCGCTTCCAACGATTATGGAGCGTCTTGTGCGGGCCGTAGCCGCTCGGCGCGTCGCGCCACCTTGAGCCTCTGCGATTGATGAAGAAAATTCCACTCAAAGCACGTTGGCCATCGACGTGCGACTTGCCGAGGGGCTTGGGGAAGAAGGGGTCAAGACCCGCCATCTAGCGTCACCCTCTCGTGGCATTGCCGCGCAGTGCATTGCCGGGCGGTGGTCAGCCAGAAAAGATCAGACATGTTCACCGCTCGGTTTTCGATCCGTGAATAACGCCGTCAGGCGGAAATCAATGGGTCCTGATCCTAGCAGTCGTGTACCAACCACGCATTGCTGGCCTTGGTCAGAATGCCTGAAGTAGACAGACCTTCGTCAGCACGTCTACCCAGAGCTCACTCTTGCCTACGTTCAAAGCAATTATGATACACCAGTTACTACAAGGCATACGCCAGAACCCTCGTGCAAGTTTTGCACTATTGTGAGATTTCCGGGGATGACGCCCCGGAGAAAAAACGGCAGTCTCACGCGAAAGCGCTAATCGCTGAGGTGCGAAACCTGGTGTCCAAGCGCTCTTGTGAGGACGGGCCAAGGATGCCAACGCAAAGGTCGGCGCGTTCAGAAACGGGACCCAAGGAGTCTTTGATCGGATGACATGTATCTTTGTGCAGATCCGCTGCAAACCCGGACGAACCTATGATGTGGCCAATGCCATCATCCTCAAGGAAGTCCATTCCGAGATGTACTCGACAAGCGGGGATTTTGATCTTCTGGTCAAACTCTATCTGACGGACGACCAGGAAGTGGGTCGGTTTGTGAACGACACGATCAGCTCGGTCGAGGGCGTCGAAAGAACGCTGACAACGCTCACCTTCTCGGCGTTCTGAATACCAAAAACAGGGAGAAACGAATGAAAAAGACACTGCTAGCGACCGCCGCGGCGGCGCTTCTGGCCGGTCCGGCTTTGGCCGAGACAAAGGTTGGCATGATCACCACGCTTTCGGGCGGTGGTGCGGGCCTTGGCATCGATGTGCGCGACGGCTTTCTTTTGGCGATCGAACAATCGGGCCGCACCGATATCGAGGTCATCGTCGAAGATGACCAGCGCAAACCCGATGTCGCCGTCAAACTGTCGGACAAGCTGATCCAGTCGGAACGTGTCGATGTGATGACCGGGATCATCTGGTCGAACCTGGCGATGGCGGTAGTGCCGGCCTCGGTCAATCAGGGGGTCTTTTACCTGTCGCCCAATGCCGGGCCGTCGCAGCTGGCCGGCCCTGGCTGTCATGAGAACTACTTCAACGTCGCCTGGCAGAACGACAATCTGCACGAGGCGGC
>JASJCC010000111.1 GCA_030066175.1 Paracoccaceae bacterium
GCGGCATCCGGCCCTTGGTCATGCCGAACTCGGTAAAGATCCAGGTCATCGCGCGGTCGGCGCTTTCCCACTGATCCTCATCAATCGTACGCGGCAGGAAACGCTGGATATTGGTGCCCTGCGGAGTCACCCCGCCGCCGATCATCTCGGCTATCGAGCCGGTGACCACCACGGCAGGTAAAGCTGGGTCGAGCACACCCCAAGCGCGTTTCATCGCGCCCTCGGTTCCCTCCCGACCCAGCTCTTCCTCACCAAGGCCAGTGACCACGATGGGAAGCTCGTGCGGCGGCAGCGCGTCGGTGTAATGCAGAACGGACGTGACCGGCAGGTTTTCGCACCCGACAGGCCCGTCAATCACCACCTGAAGACCTTTGACGGCACAAAAGGCGTAGACTGCCCCCCAATAGCCGCCGGCGCGATCATGATCCTGGATCAGCATGGCGCGCCCTCCGGATCGCAAGACATCGCGCCCCGGACTTGATCCGGGGCCCCAACGGGCATGAGGTCCCGGATCAAGTCCGGGACACGTGTCACTGCAATGGAAACGAAACCGCTCATATCATCTCCTGCGCCTTGGCGGCGCGGGCCTGCTTGTCCAACTTCTTTTGATGCTGGGCGCGGAAATCCGGGCGCAGGTTGGGATCACCTTCCCAAATGCCGGCAGTGTCGCCATGGCCCACGCCTTCAAAGAATTCCTTCATGTGATCCATGCGCGCCTTGCCCGCAATGGCGGCGTTGATCACCTCGGCGAGGCTGCCGGCCCCTGCCGGTCCCACCAAAGGCCGCGCGCTGATCAGATTGGTGTAGTAGAGACCCGGGATCGCCAGCTCTTTGGCCTTTTGCACAACCGGCGTTGTGCCGATGGCCAGGTCGGGCTGAACAGCCTCCATCGCCGCACAGTCGTCTTCCAAACACGCGCGGAACTTGACCTTGATGCCCTTGCTTTCCAGCCACTCGCGATCCGGATCGGACCAGGGGGTGCGCGGACAGGCGGTGCCGACATAGGCCACGTCCGCGCCGCTTTCGACCAACAGACGCGCCACCAGCAATTCGCTGCCTTCATACCCCGACAGCGTGATCCGCCCTTTGATCGGCGCGCCCGCCAAGGCGCCCTTGATCGCGGGCAGGAACGCGTTCTGGGCAGCGGCAATCTGCGCCTCGGGCACCCCATGCGCCTCACCCACCGCGCGCAGCCAGGCGGCGGTTCCATCATGGCCCACGGGCGCGCTACCGACAATCGGGCGACCCGCCGCCTCGAATTCGCGCACCGACGCAGTGTAGAATGGATGGATCGCCGCCACGACAGAACTGTCGAGCGCAGCATAAAGCTCACGCCATTCGCGGCACGGCACCACCGGCCCCGCGGCCATCCCCATCGGCGCCAGCATCGCTCCGATCATCATCGGGTCCGCCGGGAACATCTCACCCAAGAGCGCCACAGTCGGCCGGTCAGACTTGCCGCCTTCGGGCGCCGCGACCGGCCCGGCCTCAACCTCTTGCCGCGCGTAATTCAGCATGGCGCCGGCCAGGATGTCCTTTGCCTCGGCATGGGTCGGCACTCCAAAGCCCGGCACGTCGATCCCGACGATCCGCACCCCGTTGATCTCATCCGGCAACAGCCGCAACGGCACACCCGACGCGGTCGGAACACAAAGGTTGGTTACCACGATGGCATCAAAACGGTCCGGATCGGCCAGCTCATGCACGGAATCGCGGATGTCCTCAAAGAGCTTACCGGTCACCAGCGTTTCCGAGTTGAACGGCACGTACCCCACCGACCGCCGCGCCCCGTAGAAATGCGACACGAAGGTCAGGCCATAAACACAGCAGGCCGAGCCCGACAGCACCGTCGCAACCCGCTTCATCCGCAGCCCCACGCGCAATGACCCAAAGGCCGGGCACATGCTTTGCGGCTGGTCATGCGGACCCACCGGGTAATCAGCGCGATACTTGTCCAACAGCTCGGAATTGCCGGCCAGCCGCGCGGCCTTCTCCATCTCGGATCCGGAATGGCATCCCAGCCCATCCGACGGCACAGCCATATCCGGCGTCTCCGCCCGGGGTTCCCCGCGGATCACTTCCACCTCAGCCGTTGCGTCGTATGTCTCTTCCTTGCTCATTCCCGTCTCTTCATCTTGCCCAACAAACTCCGGGGGTCCGGGGGCTGGCCCCCGGGCGTCGGCATTCAGGCGTCGTCGTAAACCACCTCAAGCGACTCTTTCGGTTTGGCGTTCTTGCCGCGCATATCCATGTCGGTCGCCGGCTCCAGCACGACGCCCGCGCCGGTGTCCGAGCCATCGAACAATTCCAGCAAACCATCTTGAGTGAGAGGCTGCGGGCGCACCGGCGGGGCATCGGCCACGTTCAGGCCAAGTTCGGCGAACAACGCGCCCCAAGGCCCTTCGGCGGTACCGACGATCTGATAATTGGCGGATTTCTTGCGCAGGTCGTCGTCCTGCGGGATGCTGGCCAGAACGGGAATTTCCGCGGCTTTGGCAAAGGCCTGCGCCTCGCCCGATCCGTCATCCTTGTTGATGACCAAACCTGCGACGCCGACATTGCCGCCCAGCTTGCGAAAATACTCCACCGCTGAGCAGACATTGTTGGCCACATACAAAGACTGCAGGTCGTTCGATCCGACCAGGATCACCTTCTGCGCCATGTCGCGGGCGATCGGCAGGCCGAACCCGCCGCAGACCACGTCACCCAGGAAGTCGAGCAGAACATAGTCGAAATCCCAATCGTGAAAGCCGAGCTTTTCCAGCAGTTCAAATCCGTGGATGATCCCACGACCGCCACAGCCGCGGCCCACCTCGGGCCCGCCCAACTCCATCGCAAAGACACCGCCGCGCTTGAAGCAGACATCGCCGATCTTCACCTCTTCCCCCGCCAGCTTCTTCTTGGTCGAGGTTTCGATGATCGTCGGGCAGGCCTTGCCGCCGAAGAGCAGCGAAGTGGTGTCGGATTTTGGGTCACAGCCGATCAACAGCACCCGCTTACCCTGCTCCGCCATCATGTGGCTGAGATTCGCGAGCGTGAACGATTTACCGATCCCACCCTTGCCATAAATCGCAATGATCTGGGTCTTCTTTGTCGCCTCGGCCGGGAGCACATCGGCCAGGTCCTCGTTGGCCTCGTCGCGCAAACGCTGGTCGAAATCCTTCAGGTTGGGTACTTCGTCTTTCATGCGGCTTGCTCCCAGTTGAGGATCATTTTCAGGCAGGTCGGATCTTCGAAGGCCGTGGTGTAGGCTTGCGGGGCATCCGCCGCCTGCGCCTGATGCGTGATCAACCCGTCAAGGCTCAGCGCCCCGTTTTCGACCAGCGCGCGCGTGGCGGCGAGGTCTTCTCGGTCCCATTCGGCAGCGACGCGGAACCGCGCCTCTTTCATGAAGGCGGGCGGAAAGGCGAATTGCAGCGGCGCGGTGTAGAACCCGGCCAGCACAATCTCACCCCCCTTGGCGATACGCCCGACCAGATCGTTCAGCAGGTCGCCATTGCCAGAGGCGTCATAGATCGCGGTGTAATCGCGGCGCTCATCCTCATCGGGGTGTACCACCTCATAGCCCATCGCGCCCTGCCGCCGGTCGGGATCGATTTCCCACACGGTCGGCGCCGGGGCACCGGCAGCGATGGTCAGCCGGGCCAGCAGGCGGCCCAGAACGCCATGGCCGACAATGAGATCCGGCAAGGCCTTGTCCAAACCCGCCATCGCGTGGCGCGCTGTGGCGGCGAGGGCCAGCAAGGCGCCCTGCGCGCCGTGGCCCGAATCGATTCTGGTGACGCGCGTGTGATCGGTGACAACCCGATGCGCAGCGCCGCCAAAAAGGCCAAAGGCGCCGTCATAACAATTGGCGCCTGGCACAAAGACGTGGTCGCCGACGCTGTAACCCGTATCCCGGCCCGCTTCGATCACTTCGCCCGCGGCCTCATAACCGGGGACCAAGGGATAGCCCATACCGGGGAAAGGCGGCATCTGCCCGGACCAAAACAGTTTTTCCGTGCCGGTCGAGATGCCCGAGTGGCGAATATCCACAACCAGATCCCCCGGCCCGGGGTCCGTTAATTGCAGATCGGCCAACTCAAGGTCTTTCGGCCCCTTGAGGAGGACAGCTTGTGTGAACATCACCTTTCCCCCCGTATGGATTGGACAATCGCCAAGGCTTCCGAATCCCCGCCATGTCCAAATTGGATTACGTCTACTGTGTCAGTGTAAACTTACAGTTTGGTGTGTCAACTTAAATAGACAGTTTTGCATGTCTCACTCTTGCGGCTTTCGCGCCAAGACCACTGAGGTGATGAAAGATCGGGCCGGGCGCGGTGTTTGGATGTCGGTGAAGCCGGCCGCTTTGCACAGCGTTGCGATCCGGTCTTGGCTGCGCACGGTGCCGGTGCGCATCGCCATACAATAAAACGCAAAATAGACGTCACCGGCGGGGTCCGGCGTGGCGCCGCCCGACATCGGTTCCGACACGATCAGACGCCCGCCCGGTGGCAGCGTTTCATAGACCTTGGCCAACAGGTCGTTGACCGTTGAATCCTCGTGATCATAGAGCACCCGGATCAGCGAAATCGCGTCCGCGCCGGTGGGCAGCGGATCGTCGCGGAACGACCCGGCGGCCATGGCAATGCGGTCGGACACGGGGGACGATGCCAGCCTTTTACGGGCCGCTTCGATCACCGTGGGCAGGTCCATCAAGCTCACGTGCATCTCCGGCGTCGATGCTGCCGCCGCCTCGGCAAAGGCGCCGGAACCACCGCCCACATCCAGCAGGTGCTGCACGCCTTTCAATGACACGGCCCGCAACGTATCCTGCGCGACCAGCCGTTGGGACTGCGACATGAGGTCAGAGTAGATCGCTGTGGTTTGCGGATCGCCCGCCCCTTCTGCGCCAAAGACATATGGCCAGAAGCCAGCCAGCTCGGTCTCGGTTTCGCCACGCAGGAAGGCCAGCGGATCCTGCAGATCGCGGTAAAGCACATCGTGGTGGCGGATCATCTGTTCCAACCCGGGCACGCCGATCAAGGCACCGCCGCGATGGGTCAGGGCAAAGCTGTTATCGGCGTGGCGATGCATCAGGCCCAGCGCCGCGGCGGCCTGGGCCAGACGCTGCATCCGGTCAGTCGGAACCCCCGTCCCGGCCGCCAGTTCACCCACTGTCATCGGCCCGTCCAGCAGCCGGTGCAACAACCGCAGTTCGACCACGGCGAACAGCACCTGGCTTTGGACAAAGCCCTGAACGATGTCGAACAGCGCCTCACCTTCGCGTTTAGCGATGCTGCGGATGAAGGGCATGCGCGAGGCCCAGCGCTGAAACCCGGGCCGCGCGGCGATCCGGGCCAGACGGGTCCGCAGCCCCGGCCCCCTGCGCGGCGCCGAAGCCGGGTCTTGCGCCGTCATCACCATGGATCAGGCCCGCACGCGGGCAGGATCGATCACCGGGGTCAGACGCTCGGCCTGTTTGCGCACCATCTGCGCCAGAACCGCTTCGCCGGGGCAGGATGGGATCGACGCGATGGCACCCGACAGGATGTCGTTCAGCCGGCCAATGGCCCCAGCGACACCCAGCTCGGCCACGGCATTTGGCCGGCCATGCAGGTCGTCCTGCCCAGCCGGCTTGCCCAGCGTTTCGGTGTCGTAACAGGCGTCCCGCAGATCATCGGCGACCTGGAACGCTTCGCCAATGCGGGCGCCAAGCTCATACCAGGGTTCAGCCTCTTGCCCCGCGGCGATGGCGCCCATCTGCGTGGCAGCAATGAACAGCGCGCCGGTCTTGGAGCGGTGATAGGCCGACAGATCGATCGAGGATTCACTCTCCCAGCCTTGCCCGGCGCAAATCCCATGTGGCATCCCGGACTGGCGGGACAGCGTCATCACCAATTGCAGCGCCCGATCCGGTGCCACCGCGCCGGCGCGCGCGAGGATGTCAAAGGCCAGGATGATCAGGGAATCGCCGGTCAGCACGGCCAATGGTTCGGAAAAGGCGCGATGCACAGACGGCTTGCCGCGCCGGATGTCCGCATCGTCGAAACAGGGCAGATCGTCATGCACAAGGCTGGCGCAATGGATCAGCTCTAACGCCGCGGCGGCCGCGTCCGACACCTGCGGCTGGTCATCCCCGCAGGCCAGCGCCACCGACATCAGGATTGTCGGACGAATGCGGGCGCCGCCCGGGGTACAGGCATATCGCAACGCGGCCGAGAGTTGCTGCGGCGCCGGCCCGTTCTGGCCGGTGGCAATGGCGTTCTCGACAGCGGCGTCGATGCGTTCGCTCAATCCCATGGACTGTCCTCTTCCAAAACTGTCAGCTTTAAATGACACATATGTGTAAATCATACTGGACAGTTGGATGTAACGAGTCAACTATTGTCCTATGAATTCTTTGCCTCATCGCACCGGCATCCGCCGTTCTGACCCGATTGTCGTGATCGGTGCGGGGATTGGCGGCCTTGCTGCGGCCTTGCCACTGGTGCATGCCGGCGCGACGGTGACCGTTGTTGAGCGTCATGCCATGCCCGGCGGCAAGATGCGCCAGGTGCCCAG
Source organism: Paracoccaceae bacterium (assembly GCA_030066175.1). Classification (GTDB taxonomy): domain Bacteria; phylum Pseudomonadota; class Alphaproteobacteria; order Rhodobacterales; family Rhodobacteraceae; genus JASJCC01. The sequence goes on from JASJCC010000111.1 coordinate 6,544, forward strand.
CGCCGCGGGTGGCGTCGATGCCGGGCCGACGGTGCTGACGATGCGGCATGTCTTTGACGCGCTGTTCACCGGCGTCAGTGAGCGGTTCGAAGACCACGTTACTCTGCATGAGCAAGAGATCCTTGCCCGCCATTGGTGGCCGGACAGCGGCCCGCTGGATCTCTATGCCGACCCCAAGCGCAACGCCCAGTCGATTGGGGATTTCGCCGGCAGCGACGCACGGCGGGATTTTGAGGCGTTTGAGGCGCGCACGCGGCTGCTATTCGAGGAATTCCGTGCACCCGTCATGGAGAGTGCCGAACCGAACCTGTCATCCCTCTCGGCGCAAGTGATGCGCAATCCGTCTTTGCTGCGGGCGATGGCGCCGATGTCAAAACTCGCCGGGCTCTTGGATCGTAGCTTTCGCGACCCGCGCTTGCGCCAGCTGTTTGGGCGCTATGCCACCTATGTTGGCGGCTCCCCATACCAATCCCCCGCGCTCTTGTCGCTGATCTGGCAGGCTGAGGCGGCGGGTGTCTGGGTTGTCAAAGGTGGGATGCATGCCTTGGCTAAGGCGCTCGCGGCGCTGATCGAACAGAAAGGTGGGCAGTTCCGCTACAACGCCCACGTCTCCCGCATTTTGACCGACAGCACCGGTGTCACCGGGGTTTCCTTGGCGGATGGCAGCTTCCTCCCAGCGAAACAGGTGATTTTCAACGGTGACCCGCGCGCCTTGCCAACCAGCGCAATGGGCCCGGACGTGGCGGGCGTCGCGCCGCAAACCGCGAAGGCGCCGCGCAGCCTGTCGGCCAACGTCTGGAGCTTTGCCGCCACGCCAACCGGCCCCGATCTGGTCCATCACAACGTGTTCTTCTGCAACGATCCAAAGCGCGAATTTGATAACCTGCGCCAGGGCCGCATTCCCGCCGATCCCACGCTTTATGTCTGCGCCGAAGATCGCGGACAGCCAGACTCACCCGCACAAACAGAGCGGTTCGAAATCATCATGAACGCGCCGCCGCTGACCCTGCGCCGCCCCGAAGACAAGGATTTTGAGACATGTCACACGCGGACTTTTCAGACGTTGGAACGCTTCGGCCTGAGCTTCGAACCGATACCGCAAAGGCCTGCGCTGACGATGCCAAGCGAATTCGACGCCTTGTTTCCCGCCAGCGCCGGGTCGCTCTACGGGCAGAGCCCACATGGGATGACGGCGGCGCTGGACCGGCCAACGGCGCGCACGCGGATACCGGGGCTTTACCTCTGCGGCGGGGGGACACATCCGGGGGCGGGTGTGCCAATGGCGGCCACCTCCGGCCGGCACGCGGCCGAGGCGATCTTGAAGGACCGAACTTTCACCTCGCCGTCCCGCCAAACGGCTATGCCTGGTGGTATGTCGACGGAATCAGCGACTGCGGAACGCGCGCTGTCTCGGTAATCGGGTTTATCGGATCGGTCTTTTCACCCTGGTACCGCTGGTCCGGGCGGCGCGATCCGGAAAACCATGTCTGCATCAACGTCGCCACCTATGGCCCCGGCGGGCGGTTCACCATGACGGACCGCGGCCGCACCGCGCTACGGCAAAGCCCGCGCAAGTTTGAGGTGGGGCCATCCTCGATGACCTGGGACCGCGGGACTTTGGTGATCGACGTGAACGAGATTGCCGGACCGCCAGTGATTGGCCGGGTGCGCGGGCAAATCCGCGTGACCCCTTCGGCGATCACGAAGGTCGAGCTGCCTTTGACACCGGATGGCGCGCATGTGTGGCGGCCGTTCGGGCCAGTGTCGGATATCGAGGTCGATCTGGAGGCCAAGGGCTGGCAATGGTCAGGCCACGGCTATTTCGACGCGAATTTCGGCACCCGTGCGCTGGAAGAGGATTTTGCCTATTGGACCTGGGGCCGCTTTCCGGCCAAGGGCGGCAGCGCCTGTTTCTATGACGCGACGCGGCTGGATGGCAGTGAGCTTGGCTCGGGTTTTCAGTTTGACCGCGATGGCGGCGCCTATGAAATCGATCTGCCGCCCAAGCTGCCGATCCGGCGATCGCTTTGGGCGGTGAAGCGGGAAACGCGGGGGGATCATGGCGCGCGGCCCCGGCAGCGCATGAACATGCTGGACGCGCCGTTTTACTCCCGCTCGATGGTGGAAACACAGATCGATGGCGAACGCTCCGTCGGGGTGCATGAGGCGCTGGACCTGGTGCGGTTCCGCTCCCCATTGCTCAAACCGATGCTGGCGGTGCGCGTACCACGCAGGCCGCGTTGGACGTTTGGGATCTGACGGCTTAGCCGCCTTTGGCCACTGCCGGGTTCAACCGCCAGACGCTGGCATTGAGCGCACCCGCGATGCTGACCCAGACCAGGTAGGGCACAAAAAGCGCGCCGGCGATCCAGTCGACCTGCCAAAGCGCCACCAAGGTCGCGGCGACCGACAGCCAGAGTGCGGCCAGCACCACCATGCCCATGCGAATGCGTTTCAGACCAAAGAACACCGGCGTCCAAAGCCCGTTCAGCGCGATTTGCAAAGACCAGAGCGCCATGGCAATCGCGTTGCCGTCGGCCAAGGCGACACGCGCCCCGGCCGTGGCCATGCAGATGTAAAGCGTGGTCCATGTGACGGGAAACACCCAGTCCGGCGGGGTCCAGCTGGGCTTTGACAAATTGCGATACCACTCGCCGGGCGGAAACAGGCCGCCGGTCGATCCGGCTGCAAAGCAGGCGGCGAGAAAGATCGCGAATAAGGCCCAGAACATGCGCCCTAGGTAGGCCGGGCGCGTCCTTCGATCAAGGAAAGCTTTCTTTCGCGGTCTGTCGCGGCCAGCTGTGAAAGCGCATTGATCAGCTTGTCAGACCGGGTCCAGGTCTCTGGTTTGACGTCGGCGGCGGCATCGACAAGAAAGGCTACTTCGTCCAGCGGTTTGGCGTAAAGCACGGCGGACCGCGGCATCACCGTGGTGGTCGCTGCCTGCATGCCGGATAGGATCAGCCAGGCCAGTTTCTGCGGTTTCGAGGTATGCGCGCGCGACGAAATCGAGTCGTACCCCGCTCCCTGAATCTGACCGCCGATCCCGGCATAGATATGCCGCGCGGCGTAGATGCCTGACCGGCAACCCAGCGGTAGCGCGGCCACCCCGGCCTCTGACCGCATGTAAAGCCGGTTCGCCTCCATCACCAGGTGGCGGGTCATCTGGCGAATGGCCTTTCTGGGCTTGGGCTCCGCCAGAAAGCTCTCCGGCGTGATGCCGGCCTCGGCGAGCCATTCGGTCGGCAGGTAAAGCCGCCCTTCCAACGCGTCCTCCCCCACATCGCGGGCGATGTTGGTCAGTTGCATCGCGACACCCAGATCGCAGGCGCGCGCCAGAGCATCCGGGTCACGCACCCGCATCAAAACGCACATCATCACACCCACGGCGGCGGCCACCCGGGCGGAATAGTCAAACACGTCGGACAGGGTGGCATAGGTTCGGCCCATCGCATCCCAGGCAAGCCCTTCCAGCAGGGCATCGGGCAACGCGCGGGGCATATCGAATTGCTCGACCACGGCCGCAAAGGCGCGGTCAGGGGCGGCATCCCGCGGGCGGCCCTGATAGACAAGGTCCAGCCGTTCCTGCAGTTGCAGAACGGCCGCGGCCTTTTCCACCTGCAGATCAACGGCATCATCGGCCAGCCGGCAAAACGCATAGAGCGCCAGCGCCGGTTCGCGCACCCGGCGGGGCAAAAGCTTGGACGCTGCATGGAAGGACAGCGATCCGTGGCGGATCATCTCAGCGCAGGTGGCCATATCCTCCTGCGCGCGGGTCATTCCGCGGCCTGCAGGGCGTCGACGGTGGTGATCTCGGGATCGGGGACCAGCTTGCTCAGCACCTCGGCCGACGAAATCACACCCGGCAGCCCGGCACCCGGATGGGTCCCGGCGCCGGTCAGGTACAGGCCTTCGACCTCTTCGCTGACATTGTGCGGCCGGAACCAGGCGCTTTGCAGGATGCGCGGCTCGATTGAAAAGCCGGTGCCGTAGGGCGACAAATAGCGATCGCGGAACTCATGCGGGGTGAAGGTTTCCGAGGCCGAGATCCGGTCGGAGAAACCAGGGATCAGCTGGCTGTCCAGCACCTTGATCATCTTTTCGCGATAGGCCTCGCGCTCGCTCTCCCAATCCACCGGGTTGGCGTGCCCCAGATGCGGCACCGGGCTGAGCACATAGAACGTGTCATCGCCTTCAGGCGCAACGGTCGGATCGGTCACGGAGGGGCGGTGCACGTAAAGCGACATGTCATCGGCCAGCCGCCCCTTGATAAAGATGTCGCGCACCAGCCCGCGATAGCGCGGGCCGTTGAGGATGGTGTGATGCCCCACGTCAGGCCACATATCGGCGGTGCCCTTGGTGCCGAAATACCAGACATAGAGCCCCATCGACCAACGTGACCGCTTCAGCCGCCGCTTGGTCCAGCGCTTGCGCACGTGGTTGCGCAGAAGCGTGTCATAGGTGAAACCCGAATCGGCGTTCGAAATCACCACGTCGGCGGTGACAATCTCACCCGAGGTCAGCTTGACCCCCCGCGCCTTGCCGTCCTTGACGAGGATTTCGTCGACCTCGGTGCGCATGCGCATCAGGCCGCCCTGCCCTTCGATCACCTTGGCCATCGCCTCGGCCATCGCGGCAACGCCGCCCACCGCGTAATGCACCCCGAACTGCTTTTCGAGATGGCTGACCAGGATATACATCGACGTGACGTTGAACGGATCACCGCCGATGAACAGAGGATGGAACGACAGAGCCATGCGCAGGCGTTCGTCCTTCACGCGTTTCGCCGCATGGGCATAAACTGACCGGTCGGCCCGCAACACCGCAAAGGTCGGCAAGACCTGGATCAGATCCCACAGTTTGTGCATCGACCGGCGGCCCAGATCCTCGAATCCAAACCAATAGCGTTTTTCGCTGTCGTCGAGAAACTTGTCATAGCCCGGCAGATCGTCGGGGGAGAGGCGCGCCACTTCGGCGCGCATCGCCTCGGTATCCTGCCGCGCGGTGAAGTGCGACCCGTCCGGCCAGCGGATTTCATAAAACGGGTCCAGCGCCTTTAGATCGACGTCCTTATAGAAGTCGCGCCCACAGGCGGCCCAGAGCTCTTTGAACACCTGCGGAACGGTGACAATCGTCGGACCCAGGTCAAAGCGATGGCCATTGCGATGCAGGCAGGAGCCGCGCCCCCCCGGCACATCCAGCCGGTCAATGACCGTCACGCGGTAGCCCCGCGCCCCCAATCGCATCGCCGAGGCCAGACCGCCAAGCCCTGCGCCGATCACCACCGCATGCGCGCCAGAGGCAGATCGGCTTTGCGTCGAAAATCCAGGATCAACCTTTGTCATCATAAACCTACAGTAGCAGTGTCAACTTAAATTGACAATGCGACGATACGGCCAAAATGCAATACCGCTTCCTGCTTTCTTTTCAATTTTCAATGTGTCAAACTAAGTTGACACTTTTGGAATGACAGATGCAGACCGTCAGCCTCAGCCTGTTCCGCTTTGACACCGTGCTTGCCCGGCTCTGGGCGCTGGGCATGATGGGTGCGGCGCGGCTCTCGATGCCGCGGATCAAGGATATCGGGTTCTGGAAACTCTGTGGCTCGGGCACGGGCGAAGGCTTTACACCTATCCCGAACACTGCTGTTTATGCGATTCTGGCAACTTGGCCCGATGCCGAGACCGCGCAAAAGCGCGTCGCCGAAACACCGCTTTACAACCGCTACCGCGCCAAGGCGGCCGAGGATTGGACGCTATTCCTGACACCTATTTCAGCGCGCGGAGAATGGTCGCACGAGGCGCCATTCCAACCGCAAGACGATTCGCAGGAAGGGCCGATCGCGGCGCTGACCCGCGCGACCGTGAAACCCTCGGTCGCGGTGAAATTCTGGGGCCAGGTGCCGAATATCAGCAAGGTGATCGGCGCCGACCCCAACGTGATGTTCAAGATCGGCATCGGTGAGGTGCCGCTTTTGCACCAAATCACCTTTTCGATCTGGCCCGACACCCAGACCATGGCGAATTTCGCCCGCAAAGACGGGCCGCATGCCCGCGCCATCCAATCGGTCCGCGATGGCGCCTGGTTCAAAGAAGAGCTTTATGCCCGGTTCCGCATCTGCGGCGAGGCCGGCAGCTGGAATGGCGAAAGCCCCCGCATCCTGAAGGAACGCCCGATATGAAACAGCCCTTTCCGTTTTCCGCCATCGTCGGCCAGGACGA
>JASJCC010000118.1 GCA_030066175.1 Paracoccaceae bacterium
TCGGTGGCGCGGCCCGACCAGTAGCAGGCGCAGAACGGCTTTTTCAGCCAGACGTTCGACCAGTAGCCATCCGCCGGTTCCTGCACCACGTTGATGTTGATGCCTGCCGCCTTGGCCGAGGCCTGGTAGAGCTGGGCGGCGTCCACCGCCCCTTCGAACGCGGCGTTCGAGGCGGAAAGGTCGATATCCAGCGACGACAGCCCAGCCTCTTTGAGGTAGAACTTGGCTTTGTCCGGATCGTAGGCCGTCTGCTCCATGTCAGCATGGAAGTACTGGTTGGCGGGACCAATCGGCGTGTCGTTGCCGACGCGGCCATGGCCCAGCAGGATCTTGTCGACCATTTCCTGACGGTTGATCGCGAATTTCAGCGCCCGGCGGATGTTGACGTCGTCGAACGGGGCGACGTTGGTCAGCATCGGGAAGGTGTATTGCTGGTTGCCGGTGACTTCCTGGATCCGCACCATCGGGTTGGCGCGCAGAAGCGCTTCGGTCTTGAAGTCGATCCGGTTGATCGCGTCGACCTGGCCGGTCATCAGCGCGTTCATCCGGGCAGTGTTGTCGTTGATCGCAATGTACTCGATTTCGTCGAACCAGCCTCCGTTGCCGTCCTTGTAGTGACTGTCGACGCGGCTGGCGACCATGCGGACCCCGGGCTCAAACGCCTGCACGGCATACATGCCGGTGCCAATGCCCTTGGCGATGGCCTCTTCGATCTGGCCGGCGGGGTACATCAGCAGGTGGTAATCCGACAGCAGGTAGGGGAAGTCGGCATTGCCGGCGGCCAAGGTCATCTGGACCTGATGCTCACCGGTTTTCTTCATCTCGACAATGGCTTCGACGATCGGCTTGGCGGCGGATTTCGCGCCCTCGGCCACGTGCATCTGCAGCGACTCGATCACGTCATCGGCTCCAAAGGCCTTGCCGTTGTGGAAGGTCACACCCTGACGCAGGTTGAAGGTCCAGGTCTTGGCGTCCGGGGTCGCCTCCCAATCGGTGGCCAGTTCACCCACGAGCGAGCCATCGGCCTGCACTTCGGTCAGGCTGTCGAACACCGAGCCTTGGGCGCTGGCGATCATGAAGAGGTCGGAATGGGTCCGGCCGTCCCAGCTGTCGGACGTGTTGGCGCCCGAAAGGCCGGCGCGCAGGCGACCGCCGCGCTTGGCTTGCGCCCGAAGTGGCAGGCCAGAGGCCGCCAGCACACCTGCGGCGGCGCCCGTGGTCAGTAGTCCACGTCTGCTAATACGTGTCATGTAGTGTCTCCCTTGGTTGTTTTTTGCGGAGCTTCGCCCGCTTGACCCCCTTTTGGAAAGAGGTGATTCTCAGTCCATCTTACCAACAGCGGCATCGCCGATGTTATCAACTCCCCGTTCGGCCAGCAGATTTGTAAGCCAATCGGGGTCCATTTCCGGCACCGAGCTGAGCAACAGGTCAGTGTACGGGTGGTGCGGCGGGGTGAACATTTCGTCCTTGGGCCCCTGCTCGACCACCTGGCCGTCTTTCATCACGACCACTTCGTCTGCAATCGACCGGACGGTCGCCAGATCGTGGGTAATGAACATGTAGCTCAGCCCAAGCTCATCCTGCAACTGCGCCAGCAGCCTCAGGATCCCCTCGGCCACCAGCTGGTCAAGCGCGCTGGTCACCTCGTCACAGATGATGAACTTGGGTTCGGCCGCGAGTGCCCGCGCGATGCCGATCCGCTGTTTCTGGCCACCCGAGAGCTCTGACGGCAGGCGATCGATATACTGGCTGCCGGGCAGCTCGATTTGTTCCAGCAGCTCTTCGACCCGCTTGCGTTTTTCGCGCCCCGTCAGGCCCATATAGAACTGCACTGGCCGGCCGATGATTTCACCGATGGTCTTGCGCGGGTTCAGCGCGGTGTCAGCCATCTGATAGATCATCTGCGCCTGGCGCAGCTGCATCTTGTTGCGCTGACGGTAGTTACCCGGCAACGCTTCGCCATCAAACTCGATCACCCCTTCGCTTGGTGGCAGAAGACCGGTGATACAGCGTGCCGCCGTCGATTTGCCCGACCCGGATTCGCCCACCACGGCGACGGTCCGCCCGGCATGGATATCAAAGCTGATATCGTGCAGGACCGGCACCTTGCCATAAGCCGCCGTGACGTGCTGCACCGACACCACAGGGGTTGCGTCTGTGTGCACCGCGGGTTTCTGCGGACGTTTGAACTCGCGCACGGCCCAGAGCGACTTGGTGTAATCCTCTTTCGGATGCGACAGCATCTCGCGGGTTTCGTTTTCCTCGACCTCGTCGCCCTTCAGCAGCACCTTGATCCGGTCGGCCATCTGCGCGACGACGGCGAGGTCATGCGTGATGTAGATCGCGGCGGTGTCGTATTCCTCGACGATGTCGCGAATGCTGGCCAAAACCTCGATCTGCGTGGTCACGTCCAGCGCCGTTGTCGGTTCGTCAAAGATGATCAGGTCAGGCCGGCAGGACATCGCCATCGCCGTCATCGCACGCTGCAGCTGACCGCCGGATACCTGGTGCGGATAACGAAAGCCGATCTCGTCCGGATTAGGCAGGCGAAGCTTGCGATAAAGCTCGATCCCGTCCATCTCGCTCTCGGATTTCGACATCACACCATGCTGGGTGGGGCCCTCGGTGTGCTGGTCGATCAGCTTGTGCGCCGGATTGAATGACGCCGCGGCGGACTGCGCCACATAGGCGATGCGCTTGCCCAACAAGCCGCGTTTTACATCCGCACTCGCGGCCAAGAGGTCAATCCCGTCGAACTCCACCGACCCGCCGGAAATCCGCACGCCGTCACGGGCAAAGCCCATCGCGGCCAGACCCAGCGTGGATTTCCCCGCACCGGATTCGCCGATCAGGCCCAGCACCTCACCCTTTTTCAGCGTGAGGTCGATGCCTTTGATGATCGGCATCCAGACCTCGTCACTGCGGCCCTCTATTTCGATATCGCGCATGACGACGAGATCGGTCATTCCTTCAACCCCGAGCTACGCTTCAACATCCAGTCGACGACAAAGTTCACCCCGACGGTCAGCAGGGCAATCGCGCCCGCAGCCAGCAGCGGCGCTGCAGCGACCTGGGGTGCAAAGGCGGCAAAGTTGATGAACTGCGCGAGGTCACGCACCATGGTGCCCCAGTCAGCCAGGGGCGGCTGGATGCCCACCCCGAGGAAGGACAGCGACGCAATGGTCAGGAAGACAAAGCAGAACCGCAGGCCAAATTCGGCCAGCAAGGGTGCCGTTGCGTTGGGCAGGATTTCCTTGAAGATCAGATAGCTCAGCCCTTCGCCACGCAGTTTCGCGGCCTCGATATAGTCCATCACGACGATGTTCAGACCCACTGCACGGGCCAGACGGAAAACGCGGGTCGAGTCGATGACTGCGATGATGATCACCATGTAGATCGTCAGCAGCCAACGCTCCGATCCGGCCCAGGCGCTCGCGATCGTCATCAAGAGCAGCGCAAAGATCAGCGACGGGATCGCCATCAGCACGTCGACCGCCCGGCTGAGCACCTGGTCAAGCCAACCGCCCAGAACCGCCGCTAGGAGGCCGAGCGAGCCGCCAAGGAAAAACGCGAGGCAGGTTGTGGCAAAGGCGATGCCCACGGTGTTCTGCGCGCCATAGATCAGACGGGAAAGGATATCACGGCCGATCTGGTCGGTGCCCAGCGGGTATTCGGGATTGCCGCCCATCGCCGGGTCACCGCCAGGCGGGATATTGGCCGCAACGCCCTCTAGCACTTGCTCCTGCCCATAGGGCGCCAGAATACCGGCAAAGATCGCCACCAGCGCGTAGGACAGGATCACCAAGAGACCAAAGCTCGCCGTCAGCGGCATCTGGCGGAAAAGCTTGCGGCTGCCCGCCGTGCCCACCAGCCGCCCGAACACGCGAAAGATCCAGGCCGCAACGGCAAAGATGATGAACCACTCAATCGCGGTGCGGAAAAAGAAGTACTTGTTGGCATCCGGCTGCGGCAGCGTCCGCGCCAGGTAATAGGTGTAGACCACCCAGATGAGCAGCGTCACACCCAGCACCCAGCCAAAGGCGACACCAAGCGGCATGTCGCGGAACGCCGGCGCATTGTTTGTCGCCTTTTGCCCGGCAAAGCGCATGACCCAGCCGCCAGCGAGACAGGCGACAAGCGCCACGATGATCGTCAGCCAGAGACTCATTTCGGATGCCTCAGCCGCGGGTTGGACACGATCGACAGGATGTCAGCGGTCAGGTTCAGCAGGATATAGGCCGAGGCGAAGATCAGGCAGCAGGCCTGCACCACCGGGATGTCGCGGATCTTCACGCTATCGACAAAGAGCTGCCCGATACCCGGGTAGACAAACACCACTTCAACCACCACGACCCCGGTGATCAGATAGGCGAGGTTCAGGGCGATCACGTTGATGATCGGCGCCAGCGCGTTGGGTAGCGCGTGCCGAACGATGACGCGCATCGGGCTCATCCCCTTTAGACGCGCCATCTCGATATAGGGGCTGGCCAGCAGGTTGATGATCGCTGCGCGCGTCATGCGCATCATATGCGCCATCACCACCAGCGTCAGGGTCAGCGCGGGCAGCAGCGTTTTCTGCAACCGTTCGCCAAAGCCCATGCCCTCGTAGATATTCGACAGCGACGGCAGAAGCGGGTTCAGCACCGCGAGGAACAGGATCAGTACATAAGCCAGGAAAAACTCAGGCGACGAGATCGAGCTGAGGGTGAAGATGTTGGTAAAGCGGTCAAACACCGTCTCACGGTAAAGTGCGGCCAACACACCCAGCCCCACCGACAGCGGCACCGCGATGGCGGCGGTCACACCGGCGAGAAACATCGTGTTGGCAAAGCGCGGTGCAATCTGCTGTGCAACCGTGGTGCGAGTGCCGGAATCGTCGCCCACGAAGCTCGCGAAATTGGCCTGGGCAAAGCTGTTACCCAGATCGCCGCGGACCGCTCCGCCCAGCCATTCCAGGTAACGTGTGATCGGCGGCTGATCGAGCCTCAGGTCACGGCGGATCGATTCCACCGCTTCGGGCGTCGCACCCTGACCGAGGATCGCCTCGGCGAAATCCCCCGGCAGCAGGTTCACCGCCGTAAAGATCACGATCGACACGATAAACAGCGTCAAAAGGCCAAGCGCCAGGCGCTGTGCGATGATTTTGAGAACTGAGTTCAAAGTCCCTGTCGGCTTTCGTTCTTATTTCCGATAGGTTAACGGCTGACAGCTTTATGTAAAGCCCGCAGTGCGTTTCGTTGGGAATCGCCTGGCACCGAAGGGTTATTGCTCGGCGATCTGGTCCATGACACGCACCAGCTCGGCGCTGATGCCCGGCTCCGACAAGGCATGGCCAGCGTTGCGGATCATCCGCAAATCACAATTCGGCCAGGCCTGCGCCAATTCCCAGGCGCGCTGCGGCGGGCAGATCATGTCATAGCGGCCATGCACGATAACGCCCGGTATATTTTCCAACCGGTCGGCGTTTTTCACAATCCAGCCGTCATATTCTAGGAACCCTGCATTGCCGAAATAGTGGTTTTCGAGCCGCGCAAAGGCGCGCGCATAGTCCCCCGGTGCCTCGCCGCCAATGCCGCTGGAATAGACCGAGGCCAGCGCGTTCTCCCAAGCGCACCAAGCGCGCGCATATTTTGTTTCAATCCGCAAATCGCCGGAAAAGAGCCGCCGGTGATACGCCGCCATTAGGTCTTCGCGCTCATCCTCAGGGATCAGATCGACAAAGCGTGACCAGGGTTCCGGCCAGAACTGCGCCGCACCGCCGTCATAAAACCAGTCAAGTTCCACTTTGGTAACCAGAAACACACTGCGCAAAACAAGATGCGACACATGTTCCGGGTGGCTGATGGCATAGATCAGCGCCAGGGTCGCACCCCAGCTGCCGCCAAAGACGATAAACTGATCGATCCCCAGCGTTTCGCGGATCAGCTCGATATCCGCGACCAGGTGCCAGGTGGTGTTGTCCTTGACGCTGGCATGCGGGCGTGACCGGCCACAGCCGCGCTGATCAAACAGGATCACCCGATACACGTTCGGATCGAAATAGCGCCGCATCGCCGGGCTGCAGCCGCCGCCCGGGCCGCCATGCAACACGATCACTGGGATGCCTTTGGGCTGGCCACTTTGCTCGACATACACGCGGTGCCCGTCACCGACATCGATCATGCGCTGGTCAAACGGATCGAGAGGCGGGTAAAGGTACTGCACTGCGCGCTTTTGGCTCGGGAATTTGTCCATACCCTACCTATATTGGCAGAGAACAGCAAAAGACCACGGGAATCTGAGCCGATGACCACGACCACAGTCGATCCCGGTGAAATCGCCAAATTCGAAGCGATGGCCGCCGAATGGTGGGATCCGGAAGGCAAGTTCAAGCCGCTGCACATGCTGAACCCTTGCCGGCTGGACTATATCACCACGCAAATCGCTGGCGAATATGACCGCGATCTGAATGTCGACGCCCCGTTCGAGGGGTTGCGCATTCTGGATATCGGCTGCGGCGGCGGGCTTTTGTGTGAGCCGATGGCCCGACTGGGCGCCACGGTGGTCGGCGTCGATGCCGCCGAACGTAACATCCCCGTGGCGCGGACCCATGCGGCGCAGTCGGGGCTGGAGATCGATTACCGCCACACCACGGCCGAGGCGATGGTCCAAGCCGGCGAAGCGTTCGATGTGGTGCTGAACATGGAGGTGGTCGAGCATGTGGCCGATCCGTTGGCCTATCTGACCGCCTGTCGACAGCTCTTGAAACCCGGCGGGCTTCACATCTGTTCGACGATAAACCGCAACGCCAAAAGCTTTGCCATGGCCATCGTCGGCGCCGAATACGTCATGCGCTGGCTGCCCAAGGGCACGCATGAATGGTCGAAGTTCATCACCCCGGATGAGCTTTATGAACTGATGCGCAACGCCGGCCTCGACCCGGTGGATCGCAAGGGCTTTGTGTTCAACCCGGTCAGCTGGCAGTGGCGGCTATCGAACCGGGATCTGTCGGTCAACTACGTGACAGCGGCATTAAAGCCGGCCTAGTCCTTTTCCAGCCGCAGTCGCAATTCGCGCAAGACAGGCAGCGACGCGCGCACGCGTTCGTGCCCTAGATCGCCAACCATCTCGGAAATCAGCGGTGTCATCGCGGCCAGCGCCGCCTCACGCGCCGCCAGCCCCGCCGGGCTGATCGAAACGAGCTTGCGCCGCGCGTCATCCCAATCGGGGCGGATATGCACATAGCCCGCGATCTCGAGCTTGGTCAGCGTGTTGGTCATCGCGCCACGAGTGACGTGGAACGCGCGTGCCAGCTGGGCCGGTGTGCGTTCGACCGATCCACGCGCCAGATGGTTGAGAACCGAGAAATGTGAGATCTCCATCCGGTTGGGCAGCACACGCGTCAGGCGCGCGCGCAACAATTGATCCGCGGTCAAAAGCTCACTGAACAGAGAAATGGCAAGATCGTTGCTGTCGCTCATTCCGGGCCTGTGAAACTGCGGTCATGGTCCAGCGATGGTATCCTGCGCCGGGCGCCGGCGACATGCGACAGATCGATATCCACCAGATGCACACCCGGGTCGGTACCGGCATCGAGCAGCACTTCGCCCCAGGGCGACACGACCAGCGAATGACCATACGTGACGCGGCTTTTGCCGGTTTGCGCTTTGTGTGTGCCGGTCTGGGCGGCGGCGATCACAAAGCACCCGGTCTCAATCGCGCGGGCGCGCAGCAGCGGTTCCCAATGCATCGGGCCGGTACCAGGGGAAAAGGCCGACGGGACCAGCAGCACCTCCGCCCCCGCCTGTGCAAGGGCCCGGTAGAGATAGGCAAAGCGCAGATCGTAACAGACGGTCAGGCCAAAGGTGCCCAGAGGTGTGCGCGCCAGCACCGCGCGGTCCCCGGGCGCGTAACCTGACGATTCGCGGTATGTCTCGGCCTCGCTCACCTGAACGTCGAACATGTGCATCTTGTCATACTGCGCCGCGATCTGCCCTTGCGGGTCGATCAGCAGGGAGCGGTTGGCAAACCGTGTCTCGGGTGGGTCGGATTTCAGGGCGAGCGATCCGGCGGCGATCCACAGGCCAGTCTCCAGCGCGATCTCACGCAGGCCGGCCAAAGTGGTGTCCTCATCCTCAGTCTGCAAAACCTGCGCCTGATGCCGGCGGCTGAGCGACAGACAGTTGCTCACCTCCGGCGTCAGGGCGATGTCGGCGCCTTGGTCGCGCGCCAACCCCACCATCTCTCGCAGCATCGCAAGGTTTTCGGCCGGATCGTCCGACGAGGTTATTTGCAGGATGGCAGCGCGCATCAGCCCTGCAGCAGCGGATCGAGCTTTCCGGCCTGCTCCAGAGCATAAAGCTCATCACAGCCGCCCACATGGGTATCACCGATAAAGATCTGCGGCACGGTGTGGCGACCTCGCGCGCGGCCCATCATCTCGGACTTCCGCGCCGGTTCGCGCATCACGTCGATCTCGGAGAACGTGACCCCTTTGTGGGTCAGCAGCCTCTTGGCCGCATGGCAGAAACCGCAAAGCGGCGAGGTGTAGATTTCAACGGTTTGCATTGCGCGTGTCCCCTTGGGCGTTGTGCCTTTGTCAGGGATTTAGGTGTCCTTTGCAACGCGTGCCAGTGTGCTGATGCATACCCGGGTTGCTCCGACGGCCAGCACGGCCTCGGCGGCAGAGGCCAAGGTGGCCCCGGTGGTCATCACGTCATCGACGATCAGTACGTCGCGCCCTTCGATCTGCGACCGGCGTTTGGGATGGGTGGAGAGGCTGTCACACAAGATCTCAAACCGTTCCTCGCGCCGCTTGCCATCCAGCTTGGGCGTCGCCCGTGGCCGCACTAGTGCATCGGGGGAAAAGTCGCAGCCCAGCTCATCCGCCAAAGCCTGGCCCAGCAGCGCCGCCTGGTTATACCGCCGCGCCAGCAGGCGGTGGAAATGCAGCGGAATGGGCAGGATTAGAGTCTGATCTGTCACCAACTCACGCGTCACGCGGGCCATCCAGCGCGCGGCGGGCTTGGCGATGTCGTGCCGGTCACCATGCTTGAGCGCCAGCACCACGCGCCGTCCGCGGCCCTGATAGGTCAGCGCCGCGCGGCCTTGCGACCATGGTCTCGCGGTGGTCAGGCAATCGTCGCAGTGTTCGGCCTGGTCCGACTGGCCCGGCAAGGGGGTTCCGCAGAGATCACAGGCCAACCCAGCGATGAACGGCGTGTCACGCCAGCACTCCCCACAAAGGCCAAAATCAGACTCCACCAACCCGCCGCAACTTAGGCAACGCGGCGGGTAGATCATCTGCACCAGCGTTTGCATCTGCCTCAACGCCATTCTATCTGCCCCTCATGCAACCCACGCCCCGCCTGACCGACCGACCTGCTCTAATGCGTTATCGACAGCGCGCGTTATCCTCTGACGCGCCGGCCCTGTTCCTGCACGAGGCCGCGCGCTCTGACGTGCAGGATCGGCTAGCCATGGTTAACAAGAGCTTTACCGCGCCGGCGATTGTGACGCCTTTTCCGCAGGTCTGGCGCGGGGCGTTTCCCGAGGCGACGATCGTTGCGGACACCGAGACGCTGGACCTTGAACGCCAAGCCCATGATCTGGTGATCCACGCACTGGGCTTGCACTGGGCGGACGATCCGGTGGGCCAGCTGATCCAATGCCGCCATGCCTTGCGCCCAGACGGGCTGTGCATCGTCATCTCATTCGGTGGCCAGACGCTGCAAGAATTGCGCGCTACGCTGGGTCAGGCGGAGACCGAAGTGACGGGCGGGCTGTCCCCCCGCGTTGCTCCAATGGGGGAAATCCGTGATCTGGGCGCATTGCTGCAACGGGCGGGCTTTGCCCTTCCGGTGGCCGACAGTGCAACACTGACCGCCAGCTATGACAACGCGTTCCACCTGATGCGCGATCTGCGGGCCATGGGCGAAACCAACGCGCTGCATGCCCGCCTGCGCCACCCCACAAGGCGCGCAGTGATGCTGCGGGCAGCCGAACTTTATACCCAGAGCTTTGGCACCGAAGACGGGCGCATCCCCGCCAGTTTTGAGCTGATCACCCTGACCGGCTGGGCCCCCGATGCCAGCCAACCACAGCCCTTGCGCCCCGGATCGGCCGCCCAGCGCCTGGCCGATGCCCTGGGAACGCAGGAAAACCCGCTGAAAGATTGACCTATTCGGCAAAGGTTATACTTAGCAATCAACCCAACGAATTCAGGACATCCCATGCTGGACGCCACGAAATCCGCCATTCGGCCTGAACATGCGCCCACCGACCACCCCAAGGTGAAACCCGCCAAGGTTGGCATCCTGCTGGCCAATCTGGGCACGCCGGACAATTACGATTACTGGTCGATGCGCCGCTATCTGAACGAATTCCTGTCCGACCGGCGGGTGATCGACTATAGCCCGTGGCTCTGGCAGCCGCTGTTGCAGCTGATCATCCTGACGAAACGCCCGTTCAGCTCGGGTGAGGCGTATAAGTCGATCTGGAACGAAGAGCAGGGCGAAAGCCCGCTGATGACGATCACCAAGGACCAGGCCGCCAAGGTGACCAAGCAGATGCAGGATCAGTATGGCGACCAGGTGATGGTCGATTTCTGCATGCGCTATGGCAACCCGTCGACCAAGTCCAAGGTGCGGGAAATGGTCGAGGCCGGATGCCGCAAGATCCTGTTCTTTCCGCTTTATCCGCATTACGCCGGCGCCACCTCGGCCACCGCGAATGACCAGTTTTTTCGCGCGCTGATGGAGGAAAAGTGGCAGCCGACCGTGCGCACCGTCGATCCCTATTTTGAACACCCGATGTATATCGAAGCGCTCGCCCAATCGATCGAGACCGCTTATGCCAAGATGGAAACGCGGCCTGACATCCTGGTCTGCTCCTACCACGGGGTGCCAAAGCGCTACCTGATGGAGGGTGACCCCTACCATTGCCAGTGCGCCAAGACGACCCGCCTGCTGAAAGAACGGCTGGACTGGCCGGATTCCGACATCACCACAACCTTCCAAAGCCGGTTTGGCCCCGAGGAATGGCTGAAGCCTTATACGGTCGAAGAGGTTGCGCGCCTGGCCGAGGAAGAAGGCAAGAAAAACATCGCCGTCTGCGCCCCGGCGTTTTCAGCCGATTGCATCGAAACGCTGGAAGAGATCAATGAAGAGATCAAG
Organism: Paracoccaceae bacterium; assembly: GCA_030066175.1. Lineage (GTDB taxonomy): Bacteria > Pseudomonadota > Alphaproteobacteria > Rhodobacterales > Rhodobacteraceae > JASJCC01. The sequence continues at coordinate 11,154 of JASJCC010000118.1, forward strand.
GAAAGCTTTGAAGAGGCGGGTGGTGAGCACTTCACCTACATCCCCTGTCTCAATGACGACGATGCGCATATCAAGGCGCTGTGCGCGGTGATCGACGAAAACCTCGAAGGCTGGCTGCGCTAGGCACGGCGCCGTTTCGGCAAAGGCCTGACAAAGAAAAAAGGCGGTGCCGTCGCACCGCCTTTTTCATGTTCATTGCCGTTTGGCTTAGTTCGCGGCAGCAGCAGCGATCACAACCAGCAGAAGCAGCGGGATCACGATGCCTGCAGCCGACGAGCTTGCTGCGGCTTCTTCCACCACAACAACCGGCTCCATCATCACGTCGTCCTTGCCCATCTTGCCGTGGCCATCGGCCATTGCCGTCGAAGCAGCGCCAGCAATCACAGCGGCGAGAGCGATTTTCTTCATATTATCCTCCAGATATTCGCCTGCACGTGGCCACACGGCACACGCGCCAGGCACCCAAGACTTACCTCGTGCGCTTGTCTAAGCAGTAATTTCTGGGCTTTGCAATCGCATCCTAGGGGCGCGAAACAGTGTGTCGCCACAGTGTCGTCAAATAAGCAACACTTGTGTGCCCACTTTCGCCATCTCGTAAAGCTGCTCGATATGCTCATTGTAGAGCCCGATGCAACCATTGGACGACCGACGCCCGATTTTGCGCGTGTCATGCGTGCCGTGGATGCGGTAATAGGTCCAGCTGAGATGCAGCGCGCGGGTGCCCAGCGGGTTGTCCGGACCGGGGCCCACATAGTCCGGCCATTCCGGGTTGCGCTGTTTCATGGCGGGTGTCGGGCGCCAGTCGGGCGACGGATCCTTTAGCGTCACGCGGGTCCGGCCGCGGCGTGTCAGGTCTTCGGTCAGCGGCACCGAGGACGGATAGAGGTAATACTGCCCGTCTTCACGCCAGAAATGCAGCGCCCGGCTGTCGATATCCACCAGGATGGCACCGTTGTTCAGATCGGCGAAATAGGGCCGCCAATCCAGGGTCCGAAAGCTCGAGATATTGCGGCGCACGGTTTTCGAAATGTCGCGTTCAATCTCGACCGTATCGGCCTCTTCTGCGGTTTGGGCTGCGGTCTGCGCCAGCACCGGTGTGCCGATCAGGGCCGCGGTGCCGCCCAGAAAGGCGCGGCGGCCGATGTTCTTACCTGCCAGTTTCGTCATTGCCATCGTCTCCTGTCAGACGGAAATCCTCTGGCGCGATATATATGGCGCGAAAGCCTCAATCGCAATTCAAACACCTGTTAACGCGCGGGCTTACGCCGATGTGGGTTTGATTAGCAACGCCGACCGGGCTAAGGCAGGGGGAAACAATTGGTGCGGTGGGCAGGACAATGAAACGACGCTCCTTTATTTTGGCGGTTCCAGCGCTGGCCGTGGCGGCATGTACCACGACCCCCCCGCCGCCGACGCTGGGCCCTGACGGCAAACCCCTGCCCAAGCTGTACCGGATCAGCGCGGCCGATGCTGGGCGCATCCAGTTTCGCATGCTCGATTCGGTGAACGCCCTGCGCCGCACCGCCGGCGTTTCCAAGGTGCGGATGAATGCCCAGCTGAACGCCGCCGCCGCCACCCATGCCCGCGACATGGCCGTTCAGAACCGGCCCTGGCATTTCGGATCAGACGGATCGTCGCCGATCGACCGGGTACGCCGGGTTGGCTACGAAGGCCGGCTTGTCGGTGAAACAATCTCGGAAACCTATGAGACCGAGCTGGAAACGCTCGCCGCCTGGATGGAGGCAAACAACACGCGCACCATCATCCTCGATCCTAGCGCCACCGAGATGGGGTTTTCCTGGCATCAGGAAACCAATGGCAAGATCTGGTGGAACATGGTTCTGGGCGCGCCGGGTA
>JASJCC010000015.1 GCA_030066175.1 Paracoccaceae bacterium
CCGTCAGCGTCGTCTTGCCATGGTCAACATGACCAATCGTGCCGATGTTGCAATGCGGCTTGCCGCGCTCAAACTTTTCCTTTGCCATGGTGGCCTCCTTGGGTTCTCTGCCGGACCCGCCCCGGGCTTGATCCGGGGCCTCATCCTTGTGTCATCGAGGTCCCGGCGCGGGGGCCGGGACCGTCATTTGGTTTAGGCGTATTTCGCCTGGATCTCTTCGCTGATGTTCTGCGGCACCGGATCGTAGTGATCGAACTGCATGGTGAACTGCGCGCGGCCCGAAGACATCGAGCGCAGGTTGTTGATGTAGCCGAACATGTTGGCCAGCGGCACCATGGCGTCGATCGCGATAGCGTTGCCGCGCGGTTCCTGACCCTGCACCTGGCCCCGACGCGAGGTCAGGTCACCGATGATGCCACCGGTGTATTCCTCGGGCGTGATCACCTCGACCTTCATGATCGGTTCCAAGAGCTTGGCCCCAGCCTTGCGCATACCTTCGCGCATGCCCATGCGCGCCGCGATTTCGAACGCCAGAACACTCGAGTCCACATCGTGGAACTTGCCGTCGATCAGCGCGACCTTGAAGTCGATCACCGGGAAGCCCGCGAGCGGACCGCTGTCCATAACCGAGTTGATGCCCTTCTCGACGCCGGGGATGTATTCCTTGGGCACGGCACCACCAACGATGCGCGATTCAAAGGAATAGCCTTCGCCCGGCTCTGTCGGCGAGATGATCATCTTGACCTCGGCGAACTGACCCGAGCCACCCGACTGCTTCTTGTGGGTATAGGTGTGTTCGACCTCGTGACCGATGGTTTCGCGATAGGCCACCTGCGGCGCACCGATATTGGCCTCGACCTTGAACTCACGCTTCAGACGATCCACCAGGATGTCGAGATGCAGTTCGCCCATGCCCTTCATGATGGTCTGACCCGACTCGATGTCGGTCTCGACGCGGAAGGACGGGTCTTCGGCGGCCAGACGCTGCAGACCCTGAGACATCTTCTCCTGGTCGTTCTTCGTCTTCGGCTCAACCGCGATCTCGATCACCGGATCGGGGAAGGTCATGGTTTCCAGAACCACCGGCTCTTTAGGATCACACAGCGTATCCCCGGTTGTGGTGTCCTTCAGACCGGCGAGCGCGATGATGTCGCCGGCAAATGCCTCTTCGATCTCTTCGCGGTTGTTGGAGTGCATCATCATCATCCGACCGATGCGCTCTTTCTTGCCTTTGGTCGAGTTCTGGATGGTGTCACCCTTGTTCATCACGCCGGAATAGATCCGGGTGAAGGTCAGCGAACCGACAAACGGGTCGTTCATGATCTTGAACGCCAGACCGGCAAACGGCATGCCATCGTCCGCACGGCGGGCGATGTTACGCTCTTCAGTTTCATCGTCCGGCGCAAAGCCCATGTAGTCGACCACGTCCAGCGGGCTGGGCAGGTAGTCGATCACGGCGTTGAGCAGCGGCTGCACACCTTTGTTCTTGAACGCCGAGCCACCCAGAACCGGAACGAATTCCAGCTCGAGCGTGCCCTTGCGTAGCAATGCGCGCAGGGTCGCGATGTCGGGCTCGTCACCTTCCAGGTAAGCTTCCATCGCGTCGTCGTCCATTTCGACGGCCGCTTCGATCATCTTGCCGCGCCATTCTTCGGCCTGGTCCTTCAGGCTGTCGCGCACCTCGACCTGCTCCCAGGAGGCACCCAGGTCTTCGCCCTTCCAGAGCCATTCCTTCATGGTCACCAGATCGATAAGACCTTCCAGCTCGTTCTCGGCCCCAATCGGCAGAGCGACAGGCACAGCGCGGGCGCCGGTGCGGTCTTCGATCATGTTGACGCAGTTGAAGAAGTCAGCGCCGATCTTGTCCATCTTGTTGACAAAGACGATGCGCGGCACCTTGTAGCGGTCGGCCTGACGCCAAACCGTTTCGGTCTGCGGCTCGACACCGGCGTTGGCGTCCAGCACGCACACGGCGCCATCCAGAACGGCCAGCGAGCGTTCCACCTCAATGGTGAAGTCCACGTGGCCGGGGGTGTCGATGATGTTCAGACGGTGCTTGGGCGTGTCAGCGGTCTGACCGTCCTCGGTACGCTCCCAGAAGGTGGTGGTCGCCGCCGAGGTAATGGTGATGCCGCGTTCCTGCTCCTGCTCCATCCAGTCCATGGTGGCCGCACCATCGTGCACCTCACCGATGTTGTGGGACTTGCCGGTGTAATACAGGATACGCTCCGAGCAGGTGGTCTTGCCTGCATCGATGTGCGCCATGATACCGAAGTTGCGGTACAGTTCGAGCGGATATTCGCGAGCCATTTGCTTTGCCTCTCTTCGTCAGACGGTCTGACGGGTTACCAACGGTAGTGGCTGAACGCCTTGTTGGCGTCGGCCATCTTGTGGGTGTCTTCGCGCTTCTTCACGGCGGCACCGCGGGAGTTCACGGCATCCAGCAGCTCGCCGGCGAGGCGTTCTTCCATTGTGTTTTCGTTGCGGGCGCGGCTGGCGGTGATCAGCCAGCGGATCGCCAGCGCTTCGCGGCGTTCGGGGCGAACCTCGACGGGCACCTGGTAGGTGGCACCACCAACCCGGCGAGAACGGACTTCGACCGACGGTTTGATGTTATCCAGCGCTTCGTGGAAAATCTCCACCGGGGCGCGCTTCACCTTGTCCTCGACGCGATCCAGCGCGCTGTAGACGATGCGTTCCGCGACCGACTTCTTGCCGTCGATCATCAGGTTGTTCATGAACTTGGTCAGCACCCGGTCGCCATATTTGGCGTCGGGCAGGACTTCGCGTTTTTCGGCGGCGTGACGACGAGACATCTGATCTTCCTCTTACTTCGGACGCTTGGCGCCATACTTCGAACGGCGCTGTTTCCGGTCCTTGACGCCCTGGGTGTCCAGCACACCGCGCAGGATGTGGTAACGCACACCGGGAAGGTCTTTGACACGGCCGCCGCGGATCAGAACAACTGAGTGTTCCTGCAGGTTGTGGCTTTCCCCGGGGATGTAGCTGATCACCTCGTAGCCATTGGTCAGGCGGACCTTGGCCACCTTCCGCATCGCCGAGTTCGGCTTTTTCGGTGTGGTGGTGTAGACGCGCGTACATACGCCGCGTTTCTGCGGGCACTGCTCAAGGTGCATGGACTTCGAGCGCTTGACTTTGGGCTGCCGCGGCTTGCGGATCAGCTGCTGGATCGTCGGCATAGAGGTTTCTTCCCCGGTTAGCTCACATATGTGGTGCACGGGGGCTGCCCCATGCGGTTTGTCTTGCGGCCGGTCCGCGCGTCCGCGGTGGCCAGGTGGTTGCGCCATACACAAACGACGCAAAAAACCGCATGCGCCCCCGGATGCGGGAACGACGCGGTGGGTATCCAGAGGATCGGGGCCGAAGACCCGGATCATGACCGCTTTGATTCTGTAAAACGCGCCAAAACCCAGAGGCTTCGGCGGATTAGGCGCGCGTATAGGGGGAGTCGCGATCCTTGTCAACAGGTCCGGGGGCTTGCCAGCCAAGCCTTGCGATGCGATGCCTGTCAGGCGTTTTCGATCAAAAGGCCCCGGCATGCAAATCATCGGTTTCTGTCGCTTTTCCTACCCTGCCGAAGGGGGCTTTCAGGTGGAGCACGAACGCATCGAGGATCGCATCGCCTATCTTTACGCCCCCGAACGGATGGAGGAGCGATTACGGCATTTTGAAACTATCTGCCTGCCGGGGTTGCGCGCCCAGACCGATCCGGATTTCACCTTTGTCATCCTGATCGGTTCATCCCTGCCGGATGCCTATCACAAGCGCCTGGACACCCTTGTCGCCGATTTCCCGCAGGCCCGGATCGTCGCCCGGCCACCAGGGCCGCACCGCAAGGTCTGTCAGGCGGTGATCAACGACGCCCGCGACATGAGCTTGCCGTGTCTGCAGTTCCGCCATGATGACGACGATGCGGTGGCGGTGGATTTCGTCGCGACGCTGCGGCAGGCGGCCGAGGATTGCGCCGCACTTTGCGCCCAGCATCGCCTGGTCGGGTTTGACTGGAACCGGGGTTTTGTCGGTCGCCCGGATGCGCAAGGGTTACGGGCCGAGCCCACGGTCACACCGTTCTGGGGTGTCGCGCAGGCCATGGCGGTGCAGCCCGGCGTGCGTCAGTCGATCATGAATTTCGGGCATGCCAAGATCCTCAACTTCATGCCCGTGGTCAGCTATACCGACCAGCCCATGTATGTGCGCGGTCATAATGACTACAACGACTCGCGCCAGAAAAAACACGTCAAACCGGTTGACCTGCCCCGCCTCGGGCATGAGGGCGAGGCGGAGTTTCTGGCCCGCTTCGCCATCGACGCCGATCACGTCCGCCGGGTGTTCGCCTGACGTGCCAGCCGCGCCTCGCGCCAGAAGGTAAAGAGCCCGGTGGCGACGATGATCGCGGCGCCGATCTGCGTCAGAAGCCCGGGCCATTCGCCAAAAAACACAAACCCCAGGATCAACGCCATGATCAGCCCGGTATAGCGAAAAGGCGCAACAAAGCTGATCTCACCCACCCGCATGACAAACACGCTGAAACTGTAGCCGCCCATGATGAAAAGGCTGGTGGCCAGCACCAAGCTGCCGCTGCGCAGGGTTAGCGGTTGCCATTCCTGCCCAAACGACCAGAACGCCGCAAAGACCAACACCGCGAGCGACGCGCAAAACGTCACCGTCAGCGATGGCACCTCGGCCGACATCCGCCGCGTGGTCAGATCGCGGACCGTCACGCAAACCACGGCGATCAGCGCATAGATCGACCAGGCGTTGAACCCTTCGGTGCCCGGGCGCACGATCAGCAGCATACCGACAAAGCCCAGCGCGATCGCCGCCCAACGCCGCCAACCCACCGCTTCGCCAAAAAACACCGCACTACCCAGCGTGATGGTCAGCGGCAGCATCTGCAACAGCGCTGTGACATTTGCGAGTGGCATGTGAAAAAGCGCGGTGAGAAAGAAATACGCCGCCGCCACTTCGGACAGGCTGCGGATCACCACAAGCACCCAATCCCGCCGGCCAAAGTCAAAACGCAGCGCGTTCAAGCGATACGCCAGCAGCGCGATAAAGGTGGTGGCGATGATGCCGCGCAGTGTCAGCAGTTGCGACAAGGGAATGTCACCGCTCAGCGCCTTGACGCACGCGTCACCAAAGGTAAACGACGCCATTGAGGCCATCATCAGGAACGCGCCACGGGTGTTGTCGGTCAAAGCCATGGGCGTGCGGTAGCACCCCGCGTCACTTGCTTCCAGCCCGCAAAAGAAAACCCCGCACGATGGCGGGGTTTTCCAACTCATTCAGGCAAAGCGGCGATTATTCGCGGCTTTCCGGCGTGTCCACGATCAGCGTGTCAAAGTCATCGCCGCCAACCACGTCGCTTTCCGGCATCGCCTCGGGCGCGGCCAGAGCGGCGGCCGCTTCGGCCTCTTCCCGGCGCGCTTCGATCACCACATTGTCGCGATCCTGCGCGATACGGCGCACCTTCTGCGTCGCGCCACCGGTGCCCGCAGGGATCAAACGCCCGACGATCACGTTTTCCTTGAGACCGACAAGCTTGTCTTTCTTGCCCTGCACCGACGCCTCGGTCAGCACGCGCGTGGTCTCCTGGAAGGACGCGGCCGAAATGAACGACCGGGTTTGCAGCGACGCCTTGGTGATACCCAACAGGATCGGTTCGCCCTGCGCCGGACGCGCGCCTTTGGCGATCGCCTTTTCATTGGCAGCATCGAACTCGGCCTTGTCGACGTGTTCGCCCTTGAGCAGCGTGGTGTCACCAGAATCCTGGATCTCCCACTTCTGCAGCATCTGGCGCACGATCACCTCGACATGCTTGTCGTTGATCTTCACGCCCTGCAGGCGATAGACGTCCTGGACTTCGTCGATCATGTAGTTGGCCAACGCCTCGACACCCATGATTGCCAGGATGTCATGCGGCGCCGGGTTGCCGTCCATGATGTAGTCGCCCTTCTGGACATAGTCGCCCTCGACCACCGGGATGTGCTTGCCCTTGGGGATCATGTATTCCTTGGGCTCAAGGCTCTCATCCGCGGGTTCGATGCTGATCCGGCGCTTGTTCTTGTAGTCCTTGCCGAACCGCACATAGCCGTCGATTTCCGCGATGATGGCGTGATCCTTGGGGCGACGCGCCTCAAAGAGTTCGGCCACACGCGGCAGACCACCGGTGATGTCCTTGGTCTTGGCACCTTCGCGCGGGATCCGCGCGACGACGTCACCGGCCTTGATGTCCTGCCCGTCTTCGACCGACAGGATCGCGTCCACCGACATCGGATAGGTGATCGGGTTGCCCGCGTCGTTGCGCACCGGCTCACCGTCCTTGTCCATCAGGATGATCTCGGGCTTGAGCTCATTGCCCTTGGGTGCAGCCCGCCAGTCGATCACGATCTTCTGGGTCATGCCGGTGGCTTCGTCGGTTTCGTCCCGCACGGCGACGCCGTTGGTCAGGTCCACATGCCGCGCAACCCCGTCCTTTTCGGCGAGGATCGGCAGCGTGTACGGGTCCCACTCAAAGAGCTTGTCGCCGCGATCAACCATCTGGCCATCGGTGACAAACAGCTTGGAGCCGTAGCCCAGCTTGTGGCTGGCGCGTTCGACGTCATGCTCATCGACGATCCGCAGCTTCATGTTGCGGCCCATGACCAGGGTTTCGCCAGCCTCGTTCTCAAGGGTTTGCGCCCCCTCGAACACCACCTTGCCGGCCTGGCTGGCCTCAAGGAAGGACTGCTGGCCACCCTGGGCCACGCCACCGATGTGGAAGGTCCGCATCGTCAACTGCGTGCCCGGTTCGCCGATTGACTGCGCCGCGATGATGCCAACGGCCTCACCGGTGTTCACCATCGTACCGCGCGCAAGGTCACGGCCGTAGCACATGGCGCAGACGCCCTCTTCGGCCTCACAGGTCAGCGGCGACCGGATGCGCACGCTCGGCAGCCCGGCATCCTCGATGGCGTCTGCCATACGTTCGTCGATCAGCTGACCCTGGCGCACCAGCACCTCTTCGGTGCCCGGCTTGAGGATATCGTCGGCCGCAACACGTCCCAGCACACGTTCGCCAAGCGAGGCGACAACCTCGCCATCGTTGATCGCAGCCTCGGCCGTGATCGCACGATCGGTGCCACAATCATGCATCCGCACGATGCAGTCCTGCGCCACGTCCACCAGACGACGGGTCAGATAGCCCGAGTTCGCCGTTTTCAAAGCGGTGTCCGACAGGCCTTTCCGCGCGCCGTGGGTCGAGTTGAAGTATTCAAGAACGGTCAGACCTTCCTTGAAGTTCGAGATGATCGGCGTTTCGATGATGTCGCCGTTCGGCTTGGCCATCAGGCCGCGCATCCCGCCCAGCTGCTTCATCTGCGTGACCGAGCCACGGGCGCCCGAATGCGCCATCATATAGACCGAGTTCGGCTCCATCTCGGCGCCATCCTCGTCGGTCCGCGCGGCCGAGATCGACCCCATCATGGCATCGGTGACCTTGTCGTTACACTTCGACCAGGCATCCACGACCTTGTTGTACTTTTCGCCCTGGGTGATCAGGCCGTCCATGTACTGCTGTTCAAAGTCTTTCACCTGATCGCGGGTCTCGTCCACGATGGTCCACTTGCCGTCCGGGATCACCATGTCATCCTTGCCGAACGAAATGCCGGCCTTGAACGCCTCGCGGAAGCCCATGGTCATGATCTGGTCACAGAAGATGACCGACTCTTTCTGCCCGCAATAGCGATAGACCGTGTCGATGACCTTCTGCACGTCCTTCTTGCGCAGAAGCCCATTGACCAGGTCAAACGGCGCCTTGGCATTCAGCGGCAGCAGCGCGCCCAGACGCACCCGACCGGGTGTGGTGTCGTAGCGCTTAAATATCTCGTTGCCTTCATCGTCGATCTGCTTGATCCGGCACTGGATCTTGGCGTGCAGATGCACTTCGCCGGCGGTCAGCGCGTGTTCGACCTCTTCGATGGAGCCAAAGACCATGCCTTCGCCCTTCATGCCGTCGCGCGCGATCGACACATAGTAGAGGCCCAGGATCATGTCCTGCGACGGCACGATGATCGGCGCGCCGTTGGCGGGCGACAGAACGTTGTTCGTCGACATCATCAGCACACGCGCTTCCAACTGCGCCTCAAGGCTCAGCGGTACGTGCACGGCCATCTGGTCACCGTCAAAGTCGGCGTTAAACGCCGAACAGACCAGCGGATGCAGCTGGATCGCCTTGCCTTCGATCAGCACAGGCTCAAACGCCTGGATGCCCAGACGGTGCAGCGTCGGTGCGCGGTTCAAGAGCACCGGGTGCTCGCGGATCACCTCATCGAGGATGTCCCAGACCTCCGGGCGTTCCTTTTCCACCAGCTTTTTCGCCTGTTTGACGGTGCTGCTGAGGCCCTTGGCCTCGAGCCGCGAGTAGATGAACGGCTTGAACAGCTCGAGCGCCATCTTCTTCGGCAAACCACATTGATGCAGCTTCAGTTCCGGCCCGGTCACAATGACCGAACGCCCGGAAAAGTCGACCCGCTTACCCAGCAGGTTCTGACGGAAGCGCCCCTGCTTGCCTTTGAGCATGTCGGACAGCGACTTCAGCGGGCGCTTGTTGGCACCGGTGATGACGCGGCCACGGCGGCCGTTATCAAAGAGCGCATCAACCGATTCCTGCAGCATCCGCTTTTCGTTGCGCACGATGATGTCGGGCGCACGCAGCTCGATCAGCCGCTTGAGGCGATTGTTGCGGTTGATGACGCGGCGGTAGAGGTCGTTCAGGTCCGAGGTCGCAAAGCGGCCACCATCCAGCGGCACCAGCGGACGCAGTTCCGGCGGGATCACCGGCACCACGGTCAGGACCATCCATTCCGGGCGGTTGCCGGATTCCAGGAACGACTCGACCACTTTCAGGCGCTTGATGATCTTCTTGGGCTTCAGCTCACCCGTGGCCTCCTTGAGGTCGGCGCGCAGCTGCTCGGCCTCGGATTCCAGATCGATCGCCGCCAGCATGTCACGGATCGCCTCGGCGCCGATATTGGCGGTAAAGGCGTCCATGCCGTACTGGTCCTGCGCGTCGAGGAATTCCTCTTCGCTCATCATCTGGCCATAGGTCAGATCGGTCAGACCCGGCTCGATCACCACGTAGTTCTCAAAGTAGAGCACGCGCTCCAGATCGCGCAGCGTCATGTCCAGCATCAGGCCGATGCGGCTCGGCAACGACTTCAGAAACCAGATATGCGCGCAGGGAGCGGCCAGTTCGATATGGCCCATCCGCTCGCGGCGCACCTTTTGCAGCGTTACCTCGACGCCGCATTTTTCGCAGACAACGCCGCGATACTTCATGCGCTTATACTTGCCGCAGAGGCATTCGTAATCCTTGATCGGGCCAAAGATCCGCGCACAGAACAGACCGTCACGCTCGGGCTTGAACGTCCGGTAGTTGATGGTTTCGGGCTTCTTGATCTCACCGAAGGACCACGAAAGGATCCGCTCGGGCGAGGCGAGCGAGACTTTGATTTCGTCGAACACCTTGGGCGGGGTCAGCGGGTTGAACGGGTTGTTTGTCAGTTCCTGGTTCATCTTCAATCCTCAGAGGTTAGAGGGTGCGGGGGAGTGAGGCGCCAAATTTCGTGCACGAAATTTCCGAAAAATCGTGCACGATTTTTCCAGCGCTTACTCATCCTCCTCCGCATCCAGGAGTTCCATGTTCAGGCCCAGGCCGCGGACCTCTTTGACGAGCACGTTGAACGATTCCGGCACGCCGGCTTCGAAATTGTCCTCGCCCTTGACGATGCTTTCATAGACCTTGGTCCGGCCCGCCACGTCATCGGATTTCACCGTCAGCATTTCCTGCAGGGTGTAGGCCGCGCCATAGGCTTCCAGCGCCCAGACCTCCATTTCACCGAAACGCTGACCACCGAACTGCGCCTTGCCGCCCAGCGGCTGCTGGGTCACCAGGCTGTAGGGCCCGGTTGAGCGCGCGTGGATCTTGTCATCCACCAGGTGGTGCAGCTTCAGCAGGTACTTGACCCCGACAGTCACCGGACGGGCGAATTGTTCACCGGTGCGGCCGTCGAACAGGATCGACTGGCCCGACTGGTCAAAGCCCGCCCGTTGCAGCGCGTCGTTGACGTCGCCTTCCTTGGCGCCGTCAAAGACCGGCGTTGCGATCGGCACACCGCGGGTGACATTGCCGGCCACTTCGACCAGCGAGTCTTCGTCCATGCCGCCGATGCCCTCATCATAGACATCTTCGCCATAGGCCAGGCGCATCGCCTCGCGCACCGGGGTCAGATCGCCGGTGCGGCGGTAGTCCTGCAGCGCATCGTCGATCTTGATACCCAGGCCACGCGCTGCCCAGCCCATATGGGTTTCCAGAATCTGACCCACGTTCATCCGCGACGGCACGCCGAGCGGGTTCAGACAGAAATCCACCGGAGTCCCGTCTTCGAGGAACGGCATATCCTCCATCGGGACAACCTTCGAGATCACACCCTTGTTGCCGTGACGTCCGGCCATCTTGTCGCCCGGCTGCAGCTTGCGCTTCACCGCGACGAACACCTTGACCATCTTCATCACGCCCGGGGGCAGATCATCGCCACGGCGGACCTTTTCGACCTTGTCCTCGAACCGTGCATCGAGGGCACGCTTTTGCGCCTCATACTGCTCGTTCAGGGCTTCGACGATCTTGGCGTCATCTTCATCGGCCAGCGCCAGCTGCCACCACTGACCGCGGGTCAGGGTTTCCAGCAGCTCGTCGGTGATTTCCGAGTTTGCCTTGACGCCCTTGGGGCCTTTCACGGCGACCTTGCCCATGATCATCGACTGCAGACGCGCATAGATGTTGCGGTCAAGAATGGCCAATTCGTCATCGCGGTCCCGCGCCAGACGTTCGACCTCTTCCCGCTCGATCTGCAGGGCACGTTCATCCTTCTCCACGCCGTGGCGGTTGAAGACACGCACCTCGACCACGGTGCCGTAATCCCCGGGCTTGACGCGCAGCGAGGTGTCGCGCACGTCGGAGGCTTTCTCACCAAAGATCGCACGCAACAGCTTTTCTTCCGGCGTCATCGGGCTTTCACCTTTGGGGGTGATCTTGCCCACTAGGATGTCGCCCGGCTCCACATCGGCACCGATATAGACGATGCCCGCCTCGTCGAGGTTGCGCAGCGCTTCTTCGCCCACGTTCGGGATGTCGCGGGTGATCTCTTCCGGCCCGAGCTTGGTGTCACGCGCGGCAACCTCGAATTCCTCGATATGGATCGAGGTAAAGACGTCGTCACGCGCAATGCGCTCCGAGATCAGGATCGAATCCTCGTAGTTGTAGCCATTCCACGGCATAAACGCGACGATCACGTTCTTGCCCAGCGCCAGTTCCCCCATATCGGTCGACGGGCCGTCGGCGATCACCTCGCCTTTGCCCACGGTCTGGCCGACCTTCACCAGCGGACGCTGGTTGATGCAGGTGTTCTGGTTCGAACGCTGGAACTTGCGCATGCGGTAGATGTCGACGCCCGGATCACCGGGCTCCAGGTCTTCGGTCGCCCGGATCACGATCCGTGCGGCATCCACCTGGTCGATGACACCGGCGCGCTTGGCCATGATGGCGGCGCCGGAATCGCGTGCCACGATCTCTTCGATCCCGGTGCCGACCAGCGGCGCCTCGGATTTCAGCGTCGGCACGGCCTGACGTTGCATGTTCGAGCCCATCAGAGCCCGGTTCGCGTCGTCGTTTTCCAGGAACGGGATCAGCGACGCCGCCACCGACACCAGCTGTTTCGGCGACACGTCGATCAGATCGACGCTTTCATTCGGCGCCAGCGTGTAGTCGCCCGCCTGACGGGTCGACACCAGCTCGTTCTTGAACTTGCCCTTTTCGTCCAGCTGCGCGTTGGCCTGCGCCACGGTGTGGCGCATTTCCTCGGTCGCGGACATGTAGTGCACTTCGTCCGTCACCTGGCCTTCCTTGACCACGCGATAGGGCGTTTCGATAAAGCCGTACTTGTTCACGCGGGCGAACGTGGCCAGCGAGTTGATCAGGCCGATGTTCGGCCCTTCCGGCGTCTCGATCGGACACATGCGGCCGTAATGCGTCGGGTGCACGTCGCGCACCTCAAAGCCGGCACGCTCACGCGTCAGACCCCCCGGCCCAAGCGCCGACAGGCGGCGTTTGTGCGTCACTTCTGACAGCGGGTTGGTCTGGTCCATGAATTGCGACAGCTGCGAGGAGCCAAAGAATTCACGCACCGCGGCAGCCGCCGGCTTGGCATTGATCAAATCCTGCGGCATCACCGTGTCGATCTCGACCGACGACATGCGTTCCTTGATCGCGCGCTCCATCCGCAGAAGACCCACGCGGTACTGGTTTTCCATCAGCTCACCGACCGAGCGCACCCGGCGGTTGCCCAGGTGGTCGATATCGTCGATATCGCCACGCCCGTCGCGCAGATCCACGAGCGCCTTGATACAGGCGACGATGTCTTCGCGGTCGAGCGTACGCTGCGTGTCGGGCTTTTCCAGCGCCAAACGCATGTTCATCTTCACGCGGCCAACGGCCGACAGATCATAGCGCTCGCTGTCGAAAAACAGCGTGTCAAAGAGCGCCGAAGCGGCTTCGACGGTGGGTGGCTCACCCGGGCGCATGACGCGGTAGATGTCCATGAGCGCGGTGTCGCGGCCCATGTTCTTGTCCTGCGCCATGGTGTTGCGCATGTAGGGGCCGACATTGACGTTATCGATATCCAGCACCGGGATCTCGGTGATGCCGGCATCCAGCAGCTCTTTCAGCGTGCCGCCGGTCACTTCGCCGTCTTTGTCGACGGTCCAGGTCAGCTCATCCCCGGCTTCGACATAGATCGCGCCGGTTTCTTCGTTGATGATGTCCTTGGCGACGAACTTGCCGACGATCTGGTCAAACGGCACCAAAAGCTCGGTCACCTTGCCTTCGTCGATCAGCTTTTTCACCGCGCGCGGCGTGACCTTCTTACCGGCCTCGGCGATCACCTCACCGGTGCCTGCATCCACCAGGTCATAGGCCGGACGGGTGCCGCGCACCCGCTCGGGGAAGAACTTGGTCGCCCAACCTTCGCCCTTGCGCTGGGTGTAGGTCACGGTGTCGTAATAGGCATCCATGATCGCTTCTTGATCGAGGCCCAGCGCATACAGCAGCGTCGTCACCGGCAGCTTGCGGCGACGGTCGATGCGGGCAAAGACGATGTCCTTGGCGTCGAATTCAAAGTCCAACCACGACCCGCGATAGGGGATGATCCGGCACGCAAACAGCAACTTGCCCGAGCTGTGCGTCTTGCCCTTGTCGTGATCAAAGAACACGCCCGGCGACCGGTGCATCTGGGACACGATCACCCGCTCGGTTCCGTTGACGATAAAGGTGCCATTCGGCGTCATCAGGGGCATGTCGCCCATAAAGACATCCTGTTCCTTGATATCCTTGACCGATTTCGCACCGGTGTCTTCGTCCACATCGAACACTATCAGCCGCAGCGTCACCTTCAGCGGTGCGCTGTAGGTCATGTCACGCTGCTGACATTCCTCGACGTCGTATTTGGGCTTTTCCAGCTCATAGCTGACGAATTCCAGCACGCTGGTTTCGTTGAAATCCTTGATCGGGAACACCGACTGGAAGACACCCTTGATGCCTTCCCCGTCCTGCGGATCAGGCTGATCACCGGACTTGAGGAACAGATCGTAGCTGGATTTCTGAACCTCGATCAGGTTCGGCATTTCCAGCACTTCACGAATTTTACCGTAATACTTGCGAAGACGTTTTTGGCCAAGAAAGCTTTGCGCCATGGTCGGTGTCACCTTTCCAAGTTCTCTAGCGGGCATACGGCGCTGTCGGGCCACAGCGGCACGCCCATCCGAGACGACGATGTCCAGATCAATTCCCGGCCTTCGTCCCACCGAAGACCTCCCGATCCAAGAACCTCGCCCAAGAAAAGCCCTTTTGCGCGAAGGGCCTTTCTGAGACGGGTTTAGCCGGGACCGGCATGTGCCGGACCCAGCTTCATCTCATGTAGCTCCGGGTTGCCCCGGCGCCACTTACTTGAGCTCGACTTCGGCGCCTGCCTCTTCGAGCTTTTTCTTGATCTCTTCGGCTTCGTCTTTCGACGCGCCTTCCTTGACGGCCTTGCCGCCGGCCTCGACCAGTTCCTTGGCCTCTTTCAGGCCCAGGCCGGTGATGCCGCGGACTTCCTTGATCACGTTGATCTTCTTGTCGCCGGCCGACTTGAGGATCACGTCGAATTCGGTTTGCTCTTCGCCACCGCCTGCGGCGCCGGCGTCGCCCGCCGGACCAGCCATCATGACAGCGCCGCCAGCGGCGGGCTCGATGCCATACTCGTCCTTGAGGATGGTTTTCAGTTCTTGTGCTTCGAGCAGCGTGAGGTTCACGATTTGCTCTGCAAGTGCTTTAAGATCAGCCATTTTAGACTCTTTCCGTTTGCAAGATGTGTTCCAACGTCCGGGTGTACAACCCTACGCAGATCTCATTGGGTGCCTTACGCTGCCTTTTCCTCGATCGTGGAAAGGATGGAAGCGATGTTCGATGCAGGTGCGCCAATGGCGCCGGCGATGTTCGATGCAGGTGCGCCGATGCAACCGACGATCGAAGCGATAAGCTCTTCGCGCGACGGCATTTTCGACACGGCTTCGACACCGGCCCGGTCCAGTGCCGTACCCCCCATGGCCCCACCCAGGATCTGCAGCTTGGCATTGTCCTTGGCAAAGTCCTCGACCACCTTGGCAGCTGCCACGGGGTCTTCGGAATAGGCGAGTACGGTCATGCCTTCGAGGTATTCGGTGATGCTGGCGCATTCCTTGCCCTCGAGGGCGATCTTGGCGAGCCTGTTCTTGGCGACGCGGATCGACGTTTCGGCCGCGCGTGCGCGCCCCCGAAGATCCTGCATCTCGGCAACCGTGAGACCTTCGTAGCGGGATACCACCACGACGCCAGAGCTTTCGAAGATCTGGCCGAGTTCCTCGACCACTTTCTCTTTCTGGGCTCTATCCACAGTTTCACTCCAGTTGGTGGAGGGGCGGACCCTCCGGCTCATTTCGACCAGGCAGATGCCCGGCCATAACGGTCCGATCGGGTCGTCGCATCGCCATCCAGCGCCTTTTCAGGGGCCACCGGAAAGATGTCTCTTCCCGTCTCGGGCAGGATTTATGACGCCACAAAGGGCCTCACCCACCGTCTCGGACGAACGCAAAACAGCGCACGACGAATCGCACGCTGCACTGCGAGGTCGTGATCTATTTTGGATTTCGTCCGGGGGCAACCTCAAAACGTGAAAATATCGGAAACGCGCGTGATTTGACCGGTGACACGTCAGGCGTTTTGCAGCCGCCAACACGAAATCTCCAAATTTTAGTCAAATGCGCGTCGAATGCGCTTGTTACGCCAGAAGCAAGTCAGAGGCAGACGAAACGAGTACCATGCCTATTATTGCGATTTACGATTGGTCCATGTTTACCCTACCCGGCGGCATTCCTCCTGCGAATCTCGCCGCGGATACGCATGCGAATGCCCCGGATGCGCCGGGCTATTCCGCCACCAGCCCAACCTGGATCGGACAGACCTTTACCTTTTCCGGCGGCACACCGACCCAGATCGACATCAACGACGATGACGGGGTGTTCGAAGACGCCTATGTGGAAACCGGCGGGTCGCAGACCCTGGCCAGCGATGTCACGATCAACGGCACGCTCTATACCGCGGGCTCGGTTGTGCAGAACGAATTTGCCATGGTCGATGCCAGCGGCAACACCGTTTACATCGTCGCCATTAATGGCGTGAATGTCGGCTTCGCCTACCCGGTGGGCGAAGAACCAACCACCATTGGTGAGACATTCACCGGCGCCCACGGTCTGGATGGCGACCCGGTCGACAGTTCCGCGGGCTTTGGCTCTTCGTCACAAAACTACACCGGCATCGTCTGCTTTGCCGCCGGCACGCTTATTCGCACGCCCCGAGGTGACCGCCCGGTCGATCACCTGCGCATCGGTGACCGGGTGATGACGCTGGATGATGGCCTGCAAGAAATCCATTGGATCGGCCAGACCCGCCTGTCGGGCGGCAAGCTGCGCGATCAGGACAAGCCGATCCTGTTTGCCCCGCATGCGCTTGGTGCCGAACGGCCGGAACGACCGCTTGCCGTCTCGCCCAACCACCGCATCCTGCTGCCACCGACCTGGCTGCGCGGCCCCGTGGACCCCGACGGCGTTCTGGTGCCCGCCAAAGGCCTGACCGCCCTGCCCCGTGTCCGCAAGATGCGTGGCAAGCGCGAAGTGACCTACTACCACATCCTGCTGGCCCGCCACGCCATCCTGATCGCCAACGGCATGGCGGCCGAATCCTTCTATCCCGGCGTCATGGCCCTGCACATGATGAGCGATGCCGACTGCGCCGCCCTGACCCGCACCGTTGCCCGTCTGGCCGACATCCCTGGTCAGGGCTACGGGCCGCTGGCGCGCAAGGCGCTCAGCGTGCAGGAATGCCGGGCGCGGCTCAAGATCGGACGTGCGGCGCGGTTCGCCGACACGCAGGCCGCGCAACAAAAAAGGGCGCCCTGACGGCGCCCTCTTCCTTGAATTCGGATCAGAAGCTTACTGGCTGCCGGTGGCGTTGGTCACGTCAACCGTGACACCCGGGCCCATGGTCGAGCTCAGCGCGATCTTCTTCATGTAGGTGCCCTTGGCGCCAGTCGGCTTGGCTGCCGAGACAGCCGCAACAAAGGCACGGATGTTTTCGACCAGCTTGGCCTCGTCAAACGACACTTTGCCCACGCCAGCATGCACCACACCGGCCTTTTCGGCCTTGAACTGCACCTGACCGCCCTTGGCGTCCTGCACGGCCTGCGCCACATCCATCGTCACCGTGCCGACCTTGGGGTTCGGCATCAGGTTGCGCGGGCCCAGCACTTTGCCCAGACGGCCGACAATCGGCATCATGTCCGGGGTGGCGATGCAGCGGTCAAACTCGATGGTGCCGCCCTGGACGGTTTCCATCAGATCCTCAGCGCCGACGATATCGGCACCGGCTTCTTTCGCCTCGTCCGCCTTCGGGCCGCGGGCAAAGACGGCGACACGCACGGTCTTGCCGGTGCCGTTTGGCAGGCCAACAACGCCACGGACCATCTGGTCAGCGTGGCGCGGATCGACACCCAGGTTCATCGCGATCTCGACGGTCTCGTCGAATTTCACGCTGGCGTTTGCCTTGATCAGCGACACCGCCTCTTCAACGGTGACATCGGCCTTGTCGGCAAAGCCCTCGCGGGCAGCGCGCATACGTTTTCCAAGTTTTGCCATGGCTTTTACCCCTTCACCTCGATGCCCATCGACTTGGCCGAGCCAAGGATGATCTGCATCGCCGCTTCAACGTCATTCGCCGAAAGGTCCTTCATCTTGGCCTCGGCAATTTCGCGCACCTGCTTGGTGGTCACGGTCGCAACGGTCTCACGGCCCGGGGTCTCGGCACCGCGCGGACGGTTGCGCTTGCCCACCGGCTTCAGGCCAGCGGCTTTCTTCAGGTAATACGACGCCGGCGGCGTCTTGATGTCCATGGTAAAGGACTTGTCCTGATAATACTGGATCACGGTCGGGCACGGCGCGCCGGGCTCCATCTCCTGCGTCTTGGCGTTGAACGCCTTGCAGAATTCCATGATGTTGATGCCACGCTGACCCAGCGCAGGGCCCACGGGCGGGCTGGGGTTGGCTTTGCCTGCAGGGATCTGCAGCTTCATTGTGCCGGCAAGCTTCTTGGCCATCGGCTGTCTCCTTTCCATCTCCCCGTCGACGCGTCGTCGGGGTGGTTATGTGGCGTGGTCCGGTCCGGATATCGCGATACCCTCGCCTCCCACGTATGCGCCGCCTCAGCGGCAGCGCCGCGGATAGCGTGAACCGCGCCGATATGCAAGCCCGGCGTGCCGCCGGACAATTTGGCACATCGGTTGGCGGGAAAACTGCACATGGGGCGCCTTGCGCGACCCCATCCGCTCCCCACATCAAGTCCAAGCGCAGCAGGAGAGGAGGAAGTCGTGCAAAACATCATGGTGGCGAGTGATTTGTCCGAACGATCGCGCCCGGCGATCCAGCGCGCGGTACAGCTTGCCTCTGATTTGCAAGCTCGTCTGACCGTGGTGCATGTGGTCGATGCCGCGATGCCCGAGCCGTTGGCTGCGAAGGTGCAGGATAAGGCGACGGCACTGTTGCAAAGTGAAGTGAGTCAAGGCGGTGGCAAGGTGGAAGCCGACATCCAGGTTCTCGTCGGGGATACGGTTGAGGCCATCGCCGACCTTGTGCGCGACACCGGGGCGGATCTGCTAATCGTCGGGCAGCATCGCCGGCGGGTGTTTCTGGACCAGGTCAAGGAAACCACGATGGAGCATCTGGTCCGCGCCAGCGATGTGCCGGTGCTCTTGGTCGCCAATCTGCCCAAGAGCGCTTATGCGCAGGTGCTGGGTGGGATCGATTTCTCAGCCTTCTGCGCATCCGCCCTGCACAAGGTGCAGACCATCGCGCCAGACGCCGAACTGACGGTGTTTCACGCCCATGATGTGTCGTTCCGCAAAGAGGCCGAGCGCGATTTTGAGATCTGGCAGGCCACAACAGACGCCCCAAAGGACCTGCCAATCCCTGTGTTCCTCGAAGCACGCGCCAAAGACGCGGTGGAGGATCTGCTGGCCGAAAAGCCCTATGACCTCCTAGTCATCGGCGCGCACACACGCTCAAATGCAGCGCGGTTTGTGCTCGGCGGGTTCTCTGCCGGCCTGATCCGCAACCCGCCCTGCGATCTTTTGCTGGCGCGTTAAGGCACCCGCGTTAGCCGGCTGAACCGCCCTCAGGGAACGCGCGCTGCAAGCACTCACGGGCAGACCGCGCGATCTCGGCTTCGTCACAGGCCGCAAGCCGGCGCAGCACCGGTTCCATGCCGCTAGTCTCATTCGGCTGCTCGGTCGCACACATCAGCGCCTCCCACAGATGGCCGGCATCGATCAGGCGCATGACAAACTCGGGCGAGGCCCAATAGTGTTCGTGCACATAAAACCAGAAGGCTTGTGCGCCGGGCAGGTACGGTTCCGGATGATTGTCAGCAAGCACAGCCAACACCCAAGTGTCGAGATCCAAGCCAACCCCAGGGTCATTGCGCAACGCGTGCAGCGGATCGCCGAAATCGCCGTAGCCGTTCAGAAACCCACCTGCCACAGGGCGGCGGTTTTCCGGCAGTTCAGCGATGTGGTCCAGCATCCGATCCAACGGCCAGGCTGGACCACCCTGAATGCGCCTGCCCCCCTCGGCGTAAAGCGCCCCAAGGAAGCGCGACAGCGTGGCGGCGACCATCGGGTGCTCTGAACTCAGTTGCGGCAGCAGCGTCGTTTCAATCTCCTCCCAACCGATATGCTGGCGTCCCGCCTCGGCCATCGCGACCAGCGCCCGTGCCCGAGTGATCGCCTTTAGACCGCCAGGAATTCCACGCGCATCCAGTTCCGCCAGCCAATCGCGAAACACCTGCTCAAACGGAGGCAGCGGGTGCTCCAGCACCTTCCAGCAGATCCGCAGATGGGCGTGCCGGTGTTCCGACATCCCGGCCTCAAGCGCGCGCAGATAGGGCGCCAGCAACGGCCCCGCCTCGGCAACCGTCAGCGGGACAGAATAACGGGGGATGTAATGTGCAAAGAGCTCATCGGAACCGGCACGGCCCAGAGCCGCCTCCCGCGCCGCCTGGCCCTCGATAAACCCACGGTTGAAGCCACCGCGATCCTTCAGCGTATCCTCGATGATCTGATCGACCATATAGCCGATGCTCTGCCGCGCCCGCTCTTGTCCACTAGCATCAATAGCCACACGCGGCCCGTCGATCCCGGCGATCCGATAACAAAGCAACAACATCCGCCGCAACGCATCCGCCGACATCTCCAGAGGCCGCGCCGCAGACAGCGCCCGCAACCCCTTGTCGACCTGATCCGCCCGGGCGACACCACCTGCGCAAAGGCTTTCGAGACCGTCCAGCGCGTCCTCGAAAGCCCCGCCCGGCATTTTTAGGTTTCTTTGCTGACCTGGGTGAATTCCAGCTCGACCGGGGTTTCGCGGCCAAAGATCGACACCGACACGCGCAGGCGTTGGTTGTCGTCGTCCACGCCTTCGACCATGCCGTCAAAGCCCTCGAACGGGCCGTCATTGACCTTGACCTTTTCGCCGATCTCAAAGGTGATCATCAGCTTGGGCGCGTCTTCGCCTTCCTGCACCCGGCCCAGGATCGCCTCGACCTCGGCATCGCGCATCGGCATCGGTCGGCCCTGCGGCCCCAGAAACCCGGTGACCCGGTTAATCGAGTTGATCAGGTGATAGCCCTGGTCCGACATCTCCATATGCACCAGCACGTAACCGGGCATAAACCGCCGCTCGGTTGTCACCTTCTTGCCCCGACGCACCTCAAGCACCTCTTCGGTCGGCACCAGCACTTCGTCGATCTGATCCTGAAGCCCCTGTTCCTCGACCGATTGACGGATCTGCTCGGCGATCTTCTTCTCGAAGTTCGAGAGGACGCTGACCGAATACCACCGCTTTGCCATCTGGACCTCACCCCTGTCTTGCGCCGGCGCGTACCGGCTGTCTTTCCTGCGCCAGACACCCGCCCGGCCCAAATAAAAAAGCGGCGTGCAACTCGAATCATTGCACGCCATCACATCTCATTGTGCGGATTACCCGCCCCACCGTGCGAATTCAAGTCCCGGTGGCGCGAAAGCCGGCCTCAGCCGAAGAGCTGCAAGAGCCCCTGCAGACCGCTACGGATCAACAGATCCACCAGCGCAAAGAACACCGCCGTCAGCGCCGCCATGATGAACACCATCACCGTGGTCAACAGCACCTCACGGCGCGTCGGCCAGACGACCTTGGCCACCTCGGCGCGGACCTGCTGGATGAATTGTAGCGGATTGGTACGGGCCATGTCCGGGATTCCTGTCTGTGCTCAGGTGGCAGATAACCGAGCCTGCGCATGGTTTCAAGCGTCCGTGCCGCCTGCAGACACGCCCCGCGTCAATTCCTGGTGAGAATGGCAGGGGCAGCAGGGCTCGAACCCGCGACCTACGGTTTTGGAGACCGTCGCTCTACCAGCTGAGCTATACCCCTAAAGCCGTTGCAGGGGATACGAAAGCCACGCGCGCTTGGCAAGTGGGGAAATGCACGAGCGTTGCGGATGGCGACTTGCATGGTTGGATGGGCGCTTTACTCTGCGTTGCAAGGATTGTGCAGGACCTGTCGGTTGGAAAGCTTTCTTACGTATCTTTTTTCGCAATGGCCCTTTCTGGCGTTGATGGTCTCGACGTTCCTGGCGCTGGCCATTTCGCCGTATGGACGGCTTTGGAAAAACGACGCCGACCGCAAACGCGTCATGGGCCGGCTGGCGACCCATGGCTGGCGGCTGAACTACACCCGGTACATGCGGCCCGTTTTGGACGGGATCGATGCAACCCTGTCAAAAGACGAGCTAGACCGCAAACTTTCACCGAAACGCGTGGCATGGAGCCACGACCTGATCCTCTGGTGCCTTCTACTGGCGATTGCCTATCCGGTTTTGTCTATCACCGGGCATTGGATTGCCGGAGACGCCTTGATGCTGGCGAACGCCCAAATCGCGCCGCCGGGCGACAACTGGGCGCGGGCCTATGTGTTTGTGTGGCTGGTGGGACCTGCGGCGCTTTTTTTGCTAGGGTCGTTAAAATCCCGATGGCGTTTGCCATCGTTTGTGCTCGCCATCGGGATTTTGTACGGCGGCCTATTCCTGGCAGAGCGGTTTGGTGTACCCGATGCAGTCGCATTCGCAGGCGCATTCGCATTCGCATTCGCAGTCGCAGTCGCATTCGCAGTCGCATTCGCAGGCGCAGTCGCAGGCGCATTCGCATTCGCAGTCGCATTCGCAGGCGCATTCGCATTCGCAGTCGCAGTCGCAGTCGCAGTCGCATTCGCAGTCGCATTGCTAATAGATCGTGTTCAAATTGCGCGCGGCCGGCATCCGGCGTATTGGATCACATATTCTCTGCTACTTCTGCTCGCGTCGAGCCTTGCCATCCTCTTTTCGCCCGCCGGGGCCGAGGGCCGCCTCGACACCCAAGACCGCTATATCGTCCTGTTCCTGGGCGTCTTTCCCCTGATCAACGGGCTGGCAGACTTTGCCTCTGTTGGGTTGACGCGCTATCTGTTGCGGCAGGGATTGGACGGGGTGACTTGGCGCAAGGCGGCGCTCGACATCCTGGGCGGCGCTGCGATCTTTCTGCTGCTGGGGATCACGTTGATCACCTACATCCACCTCGTCCGATTTGCGGATGGCACGCCGCTGATGAACCTGACCGCGCTTTTTGAGGGGCTGCGGGATGACCCCGGCCAATACTGGTGGCTGTTCTTCATGCTGTTTTCGACCCTGATCCCCACGGTGATGCATGGGATGGTCGGGCTCTACACCCTGCTGCTGCACTACCCCGCCCCCGTCCGCCGCTGGGTCTTTGCCCGGCTCAAGGCTGGCGGAGAAGGGTCGGACACCGAAGGCTGGTGGGGATCGCTGGGCTATTGCGCGATGCTGACCCTGTCGATCTGGGTGCCGATCCTGGGCACCTGGCTCTTGCTGACCACCAATCACGGCGCGTTTCTGCAAGGGGTGATCGCGATTTTCCGCGGCTATGCCAGCCTGATCGGCGCGATCTGACGGCCCAACTGCTCACAAATCCGGTCGCGGTTTTTCACGCGGGGTGGAGCGTTTTGCAACAAAACCCCAATTTGCCAGCATAAATTCGCAATCGATTTTTTGTGAACGGGCCTTTCAGCCTGCTTGCGGTCGCACCAGCCTCACGCTCGCTACGCTGCCTTCACGCGCAAAACCCCAACGGGGCTTGATCCGCACTTTCTCTGTGCATCTGCGCACAGATACCCCAGCACCCGCCTTCACTGTCAAGAGCACATCGGTGTGAGCGATCCGAGATTTCTTCGTGATTTCAAATCGCAAACGGTCTCCCCCAGTTTGATTGGTGTCGGACGCACCGACAACACAACGCAACTCGGGCCAACGCCCAAACATCAAAACCCAAACTGAAAGGACCAACACAATGAAACGCACTCTCGCAATCTCCGCCCTCGCCCTGACCGCCCTGACCGGTGCCGCAAGCGCCATGGTCTCGGACGCGGCCGAAGCCCGGATCAAGCACTTTGCCCCCAACGCCAACGTGCAGGCGCTGACCGAAGCCGAAGTCAACGCAGCCCTGTCGATCATCAATGGCGGTGGCACCGAAAGCGAAAAGCGCGGCGCGCTGAAGTCGTTCGTGCGCTGATCCGCACTCTCTGAACTCAAATCAAAAGGACCAATGACATGAAACGCACTCTTGCCATCACCGCAATCGCCCTGACCGCCATGACCGGCGCCGCCAGCGCCATGGTGTCGAACGCCGCCGAGGCGCAGATCGAACGCTTTGCGCCGTCGGTCGATGTGCAGTCGCTGAGCACGCTCGAGGTCAACAAGCTGCTGGCTGTCATCAATGGCGGTGGCACGGACAGCGAAAAGCGCGCCACCGTGCAAGCTCTGGTCAAGTGATCTTGCCCTGCTGCCCCCGCCACGCGTGACCCTCCCACATGCGTGGCGGGCAATTCAGAGCCGTCCCTTGAAATATAGGGGCGGCCTGCTTGTTTTAGGCCGCGTCCTGCGCCGCGCGCCCAGCCTGCGACACCACCCCGGCATCAAAGAGCCGCGCGATCTCGGCATCGTCGAGACCGACCACATCCCCCAGGATCTCCTCGGTATGCGCCCCAAGGGCGGGTGCAGGCACCGGATCCTGCCTGTCAAACCGGCTGAACGTCATTGGCGAGCCCGGCATCGGGTAGCGGCCGATCCCCGGCTCATCCATCATCTTGAACATCGGGTTTTCGGCGGTCAGGTCCGGATCCTGCGCCAGCGCCTCGGGCAATGACCGGAACGGCGCCCAGGTCAAACCACCGGCGTCAAAGATCTCGGCCACCTGCGCTTGGGTGCGGGCGGCAAACCAGGGCGCCAGGATCGCCATGATCTCGACCCGGTGATGCCAGCGCTGGCCCTCGTCCCGCAGATCGGCGCCATGGCGCACCACCAGATCGGCCATCGCATCCTCGGTCCCGGTGGCCTTGACGATCCCGCGCCATTGCCGTTCGGTCAGGCCGATCACCATGATCCGTGCGCCATCGGCACAGACAAAATCCTGCCCGTAGGCGCCATAGAGCGCATTACCGGCCTTGGGCCGCGACTGGCCGCTCATCTGCGCCTCGGCGATCATACCCAAGTGCCCGATTGTCGCCGCCGCCGCGTCCTTGAGCGAGAACTCCACCTCTTGCCCCTGCCGGGTGCGCAGCCGGTGCCGTTCCGCTGCCAGCAGCGCCGACACCACCATGTTGCCGGCGGCAATGTCCCACGCCGGCAAGGCATGCGCCACCGGGTCTGAACCTTCGGGGCCTGTCATATGCGGAATGCCCAGCGACGGGTTGACCGTGTAATCGACCTGCGGCCGCCCGTGACGGTCGCCCATCAGCGTGACCATGATCAGGTCGTCGCGCTCTTGCGACAGCGTCTCATGGTCCATCCAGCCGCGCACCCGCAGGTTGGTGATAAAGAGCCCCGCGTCGTCGCCAGGCGCAGTTATGATCCGGGTGATCAACTCACGCCCCTCGGGGCTTTTCATATCCACGGCGATGGATTTCTTGCCCTTGTTGAGCCCGTTCCAAAACAGGCTCTGCCCATCCTGCGCCACCGGCCAGCGGCGGGCATCCAAGCCGCCACCGATCCGGTCAAAGCGGATCACCTCGGCCCCCATCTGCGCCAGGGTCATGCCCGCCAGCGGCACGGCAACAAAGGCCGAGCCTTCGACAACCCGCATTCCCTTCAATATCTGGCTCATGTCTTGTCCTCCCATGTGGCGCGGGCGCTCATGCCCTGATGCGCGTCGCCTTTCGCGGTGCACAGGTCCAGCCCGTCTTGTGTTTCGACCCCGACGATGCGGAGGTCATGATCGTGGAACATCGGATGCACGCCGCGGAAATCAAACCGGCTGGGCATGCGCCCCAGATAGGCCGTCGCCGCCGCCGCCAGCAGCGTCGCCTGCAGCGGGCCATGCACGACGAGGCCGGGGTATTTCTCGACCTCCTGCGCGTAGGGCAGATCGTAGTGGATGCGATGCGCGTTGAAGGTGCAGGCGGAATAGCGAAAGAGCAGTGCTTCGGACATCGGCACCGTGTCGTCGATCACCGGCCGGTCCGGCACCGGGCGCGGCTTGGGCGCTTTGAAAGTCGTCGGCATCGGCAGATAGACGATGTCCTGGCGTTCCTCGATCGCCAGCCCGCTTTCCCCCGCGATCTGATGCTGCACGGTGACAAA
>JASJCC010000116.1 GCA_030066175.1 Paracoccaceae bacterium
TACCCGATCATCCCGTGTGACCTTTGCGGCTCGCAGGACGGGTTGCAACGCCAGCAGGTCAAACAAATCCTCGATGGCTGGGAAGCCAACGCGCCGGGCCGCCGGCAGGTGATGTTCCGGGCGCTGATGAATATCCGGCCGTCCCATATGCTGGATCCGAAACTCTTCGACTTTGCCGGGCTGATGGCGGCAGAGAGCGACAATTCAACCTAATTATCGTCATGGCCGTTAAGCCTCGGGTTACCGTCATCGCCTAGCTTGCTGGGCAGATGAACGAAGGAGCCTGTGTATGACGGCCGAATTCACTGCGCGGCTGCGTGGCTATCGCACCATGGTGCAACATGCGCTTACTGGACCGCAATCATTGGCGTTTTTCCCGGCTTTGTCGCTGGCGGCCTATTGGCTCGGGGGGGAACCGGCGCTGATTGCCGCGGCTTTGGGGCTGCCGATGGTGTTTGTCATGTCCGGGGCCTTTTCCACCTCTGCGCCGGTGGCGCAGGACGAAATCACCGTCGATGTGCTGGATTCCTCTGGCGCGGCGGACCTGACTGAACAGGCGCTCTTGCGCGCGCGGGCGGCCAACCTCGCCACCGCTTGTTTTGTGCTCGAGGTTGAGGGCCTGGAGACTTTGGAACGTTCGATGGGCCGCGAAGCCGCGGAATCGCTGCGCGAGCTCTGTGTCGCCCGGCTGCGCAACACCCTGCGCAAGGGCGACCTTGCGGTGCGGATGTCGGACACGCGGTTCCTGGTGCTGCTGGGGCCATCGCTGCGGCTTGATCTTGAGGCGCTGTTGCAGCTGTCCTCGCGGCTGCAAAGCGCGTTGGAAGAGCCGGCGACGATCGCCAACACCGCGCAGTATCTCTCTGCCTCGATCGGGTTCTGCGGCAGTGACCGTCTGGGCAATGCCGCGACGGGCGAAAAGATGCTTGAGGCGGCACAGACCGCGCTGACCGAAGCGGTGGCCAATGGGCCGTCGGCGGTCCGCGCCTGGTCGGACGACCTGAGCCAAGCCCGCAAGGCCCGCAAGTCGCTGATGAACGAGGTCGAAAAGGCCATGGCCAATGGCCAGGTGCAGCCATGGTACCAACCGCAGGTCTGCACCTCGACCGGCCGTATCAGCGGCGTCGAGGCCCTGGCGCGCTGGATCCATCCCGAACGCGGGATCATACCGCCGGCACAGTTCCTGAAGGCGCTGGAAGAGGCCGGGCAGATGGAACGGCTGAGCGAGGTGATCCTGCAGCACAGCCTGACGGCGCTGCGCACCTGGGACAATTCCGGCATCGATGTGCCGCGGATCAGCGTGAATTTCTCCGGCATTGAGCTCAAGAACCCGCAGCTGGTGGAACGCATCAAATGGGAGCTCGACCGCTTTGGCCTGACCGCGCCGCGGCTGGGGATCGAAGTGCTGGAAACGGTGATCGCCGATTCCCCCGAAGGTGTCGTAGCCCGCAACATCACCGAGTTGAGCGACTTGGGCTGCCAGATCGATCTGGATGATTTTGGCACCGGGCATGCCTCGATCACCGCCCTGCGCCGCTTTACCGTGCACCGGTTGAAGATCGACCGCAGCTTTGTCAGCCGCGTCGACCGCGACGAGGAACAACGCCGCATGCTGGCCGCCGTGCTGGGCATGGCCGACCGGTTGGGGCTGGAAACGCTGGCCGAAGGGGTGGAGACCGTGGGGGAGCACGCCCTACTGGCGCAGCTGGGCTGTGACCACGTGCAGGGTTTTGGCATCGCCCGGCCCATGCCCGCCGACCAACTGATCGACTGGGCCAAGGCGCATGCCGTGCGCATCGCCGATGCCCAGCGCCTCGGCCGCGGTGCCGGTTGAGTGTCGCTTCGCGCTGGGTAGAACGCAGCAGCTGGGACAGGGCATCGACCCGAGTGCAACACATGCCTTATGGCGGCGGACACCCGCGCCACGGCGCAGGGGACGTAGGGCCTAGCTGGGTCGTGCTGGCAAGGTGGCGACATCCCCAAGGGTTTGGAAACGGGTCGGAAGCCCGCATATCTCCGCCTTGCACCGATGTGTGCCATCACGTTCCTGACAGAATGCCGCCCACGACCGCGACGATACGCGCAAACGCGGCCGGAATCGGGGGAATCCGCTTGACCTTTGGCACCGCAAACGGTTGAACCCTGCGGTGACTTTCAATGGAAAGGCGGCTGTCTTCGATGGACGATCAGAACAAGAACCTGCTTCTCGCAACGGCGCTCAGTTTCCTGGTGATCCTGACATGGTTCATCCTGTTCCCGCCACCGGAACCCACACCCGAAGAGCTGGGCACCACCGCGGATGCGGTGCCGCAAGCCAGCACCGAAGGCGGGGTGGCCACAGCCCCATCGGCCGCGCCGGGCACCACCCCGGCGACCAATGACACCGCGACCGAAGCCGTCGCCGAAGCGCCGCGCCTGCCCATCGAAACCGACCGCGTGGTCGGATCGATCTCGCTCACCGGTGGGCGGATCGACGATCTGTCGCTCAAGGATTACCGCGTTACGCTGGATGAAGGCGCCGAAATCGTCCAGATGCTCGACCCGGTCGGCACCGAAAACGCTTATTACGCGCTGTACGGCTGGGCGCCCGGCGCCGGGCTGACCCTCGACGACGTGCCCGGCGCTAACACGCCCTGGGCCGTTGAGACCGGCGAAACCCTCAGCACCGACAGCCCGGTCACGCTGGTCTGGCAAAGCCCCGCGGGCCTGACCTTTCGCCGCACCATCGCAATTGACGCCGATTACATGTTCTCGGTCACCCAGGCGGTCGAAAACAGCGGCGGCAACACCGTGTCGCTGGCGCCCTACGGGATCATCGCCCGGCATGGTGAGCCGCAGGACCTGAAGAATTTTTTCATCCTGCACGAAGGCGTCGTCGCCATGGCCGATGGCGAGCTGATGGAAATCGACTATGACGACATGCCCGATTTCGACGTCAACCCCAACGAAGGCGCCCGGGCCGAGGTCACGCAAGTCACCGACAACGGCTGGATCGGGTTTACCGATCACTACTGGATGGCGACGCTGATCCCAGCCCCGGGCACTGCATTCAAGCAGGTCGCGAAATTCGACGACCGGCGCAACATTTACCAGACCGAGGCCGTGCTGCCGACGCTGCAACTCGCCCCGGGTGAGGCGCAGGCGGTAGACACGCGGCTCTTTGCCGGCGCCAAGGAATGGGAGACCATTCGCCAGATCGAAAAGGGCGGCGTTGACCGGTTCCTCGACAGCATCGACTGGGGTTGGTTCTTTTTCCTGACCAAGCCGATCTTTGCCGTGCTGCACTATCTCAACGTCTGGATCGGCAATATGGGCTGGGCGATCATCGGCCTCACGCTGATCATCAAGGCGCTGTTGTTCCCGCTGGCCTACAAATCCTACGTCTCGATGGCCAAGATGAAAGAGCTCCAGCCCGAGATGGAGAAGATCAAGGAACGCGCCGGCGAAGACCGACAAAAGCTCCAACAGGAAATGATGGCGCTCTACAAAAAGGAAAAGGTGAACCCGGCCTCGGGCTGTCTGCCGATCCTCCTGCAGATCCCGATCTTCTTCTCGCTCTACAAGGTGATCTTCGTCACGCTGGAACTGCGCCACGCACCCTGGCTGGGCCCGTTCCAGGATCTCAGCGCACCGGACCCGACGTCGATCATCAACCTGTTCGGCCTGCTGCCGTTCCAGGGCCCCGAACCGGGAACGATCCTGGCGCTGCTGTTCATCGGCATCCTGCCGCTCTTCCTCGGCATTTCGATGTGGCTACAGCAAAAGCTGAACCCGGCGCCCACCGACCCCACGCAGCAGATGATCTTTGCCTGGATGCCCTGGGTCTTCATGTTCATGCTGGGCGGGTTTGCCTCCGGGCTGGTGGTCTACTGGATCGCCAACAACACGATCACCTTTACCCAGCAATACCTGATCATGCGCAGCCAGGGTTTTAAGCCGGACATCCTGGGCAACATCAAATCCGGGTTCAAACGCGGCGAAAAGCCCGAGACGACGGACAAGAAATGACCGGGCGCGTCACGGAAATCTGGCGCTTTCCGATCAAAAGCCATGGCCGTGAACAGGTGGAGGCGGCCCAGCTGACCGCCGGGCAGACCCTGCCTTGGGACCGGGTTTGGGCCGTGGCGCATGACCAATCTGATGCCGATGGCAGCGAATGGGTGTCCTGCGCGCATTTCTCGCGCGGGTCCAAGGCGCCCTTGCTGGGCGCGATCAGCGCCAAGCTGGACGAGGCGACCAAGACGATCACGCTCAGCCACCCCGACCTGCCGGATCTGACCTTTCAGCCGGACAGTGATCCGCAGGCGCTGATTGACTGGGCCGGGCCGATGATCCCGGACAATCGGGCGCAATCGGCGCGCGTGGTCCGCGGCGCGCAACGTGGGTTTACCGACAGCGATTTCCCGTCGATCACGCTCTGCAACATGTCGTCCCATCGCGCGGTGTCGCAGCGTGTCGGCCATCCACTTTCGATCCACCGCTGGCGCGGCAATATCTGGATGGACGGGCTGGCACCGTGGGAAGAATTCGATTGGATCGACCACGAGGTGCAGATCGGTGACGCGGTGCTGATCCCGCGCGAACGCACCAACCGCTGTCTGGCGACGCATAACAACCCCGACACTGGTCGCCGCGATGACAACATCCTCGCCGCGCTAGAATGCTGGGACCATCAGGATTTCTCGGTCCGGGCTGAGGTTTTGAAGGGTGGCATGGTCCGCCCCGGTGACACGGTCCGTCGCCTGTGACCCGCCTGCCCTTCCCGCTTGCCGAAGACCCGGATGATGCCACGCGCGAGGCGGCGCACAAGCTCTTTGCCGGTGCGGTGGACTTTCTTAAAGGTGTCGTGGCGATGGACGGGCTGCCGCCCGATGACCGGCCCGAGGTCTGTTTTGCCGGCCGCTCAAATGTCGGCAAATCCAGCCTGATCAACGCGCTGACAGGGCGTAAGGCGCTGGCGCGGGCCTCAAACACCCCCGGCCGGACGCAGGAAATCAACTATTTCACTCTCGGCGACAGCCACTATCTGGTTGACCTGCCGGGCTACGGCTATGCCAACGCGCCGCTGCCGGTGGTCGAACGCTGGCAGGCTCTGCTGAAACGCTACCTCTCGGACCGAGTCTCGCTGCGCCGCGCCTTTGTGCTGGTCGACATGCGCCACGGGATCAAGCCGGTGGACGAAGAGATCATGACGCTCCTCGACCAATCCGCCGTGACCTTTCAGGTGGTGCTGACCAAGGCCGACAAGGTCAAGGATAAGGACAAGGCCCGCGTTCTGGACCAGGTCCGGGACAAGCTGTCGAAACACCCCGCCGCGTTCCCGGAACTGGTGGTGACCAGCAGCGAAAAGGGTGACGGGTTGGCGACGCTGCGGGCGATCATCGCGGGCCTGGGCTAAAAAGCGCTTGTCTGAGACGCGCTGATCTTCGACACAAATGGGGCACGGATCAGAAGACAACGCTATGAAGACCCAAAGCATGAACCGAGATTGGATCGCCACCGCCCGCACCCTGTCCGAGGCCCTGCCCTATATGCAGCGCTATTCCGGCGCTGTCGTGGTGGTGAAGTTCGGCGGCAACGCCATGGGTGACGACGACGCCATGGCCGAATTTGCCCGCGACATCGTGCTGATGAAGCAAGTCGGCCTGAACCCGGTGGTGGTGCATGGCGGCGGCCCAATGATCAACGCGATGCTGGACAAGCTGGGCATCACCTCGGATTTTGTGCGTGGCAAGCGGGTGACCGATCAGGCCACGGTCGAAGTGGTCGAGATGGTGCTGACCGGACTGGTGAACAAGCGCATCGTGCAGGCGATCATGGAACAGGGTGGCCGGGCGGTGGGCCTCTCGGGCAAAGATGATGACCTCTTGGTGTGTGAGGCTGACGACCCCGAGCTTGGCTTTGTCGGCCGCCCGGTGCGGCAGAACGTGCAGGTCTTGCGCGATCTCTTTGAGGCCGGGATCATTCCCATCGTGGCGCCCGTCGCGACAGGCACCGGCCCGCATGAGACGTTCAACGTCAACGGTGACACGGCGGCAGGAGCCATTGCCGGGGCGCTGAAAGCGGATCGCCTGCTGCTTTTGACCGACGTGTCGGGGGTCAAGAATGCCGAAGGTCAGGTGATGACGCAGCTGACCCCGGACGAAGTGCGCCAGATGACCGACGACGGTGTGATCGCCGGCGGCATGATCCCCAAGACGGAAACCGCCCTGGCGGCGATTAAGGCCGGTGTGCGCGGTGTTGTGATCATCGATGGACGGGTGCCGAATGCCTGTCTCTTGGAGCTTTTCACCGAACATGGCGCCGGGTCGCTGATCCAACCGGACGACCTGCCACCGCGAGACATGGGCGCGTGACGCTGGCCGCGATCGAGGCCGCGGCATTGGCCGAGGGCTTGCGCCTGCGCGGGGCGCTGCACCCGGATGCTGACGCGGGTGCTCCCGAGGGCTGCAGGACGCTGTTGCTCTTTGGCCCGGATGAGCCGGAGTTCTGGGCGCGGTTCAAAGCCTCACCGGAATATGCAGACCCCGCACCGCATCCGCTGGATCGGTGGTCGAAACGGGTGCTGACTGGACTGGCTGCGGCCTGGGGTGGGCAGGCGATCTTTCCCTATGACGGCCCGCCCTATGCGCCCTTCCTACGCTGGGCAACCGCGTCGGGCGCGTGCTGGTCGTCGCCGGTTGGATTGCTGGTGCATGAGGCGGCGGGTCTGCTAATCTCGTACCGCGGGGCCGTGGCCTTGCCGGAACCGCTTGAGTTGCCCGAGGCAGGCCCGCGCCCTTGCGACGCCTGCACCGCGCCGTGCGAGACGGCATGTCCCGTGGGTGCGATGGGTCGCAATCAGGCGTATGATGTTGCGGCGTGCCGGGCGCATGTCAGCTCAGAGGCTGGGCGCGCATGCCGCGAGCGGGGATGTCTGGTGCGGCGGGCCTGCCCGGTGTCTGAGACCATGGGGCGCGCGCCAGAGCAGGCGGCGTTCCACATGGCGGCGTTTTTGGGACGGGACGGACGATGAAACTCATTCTGATGCGGCACGCGAAATCCGACTGGTCGCTGAGCCGTGCCGATCACGATCGGCCACTGAACCCGCGCGGCGTGAAAAGCGCGCGGGCCATGGGCGACTGGCTGCGGGATCAGGGGCACCTGCCGGATGAGGTGTTGTGCTCGACCTCGGCGCGAACCCGCGAAACGCTGGACCTTCTGGATGTGTCGGCCCCGGTGCGGTTCGAACGCAGGCTTTACGAGGCCAGCATGGCGAGCTTGCTGGACGTGCTGCAATCCGCACAAGGCGCCAGCGTTCTGCTGCTGGGACACAACCCAAGCATTGGCGCTCTGGCGCACGCGCTTGTGAATACGCCCCCAGCCCATGACAGGTTTTTCGACTACCCAACCTGCGCCACCCTCGTGGTGACGTTCAGTGCACCCTCCTGGAACGAAATCGAGCCCGGCACAGACCGGGCTCTGGATTTCGTTGTGCCACGCGAGTTGGTCTAGGCGCAAATTTCTTGCAAGAAATTTGATAAATTCCGTGTACGGAATTTGGCGCCTAGTGGCCGAGAATCTGACTTAGGAACAGCTTGGTGCGCTCATTCTGCGGGTTGTTGAAGAACTCTTCTGGTTCGTTTTGTTCCACGATCTGCCCCGCATCCATGAAGATCACCCGGTTCGCCACCTGGCGGGCAAAGCCCATTTCGTGGGTCACGCAGAGCATGGTCATGCCTTCCTCGGCGAGGCTCACCATGGTGTCGAGCACTTCCTTGATCATCTCGGGGTCAAGCGCCGAGGTGGGTTCGTCAAAGAGCATGATCCGCGGCCGCATGCAGAGTGACCGGGCAATCGCCACACGCTGCTGCTGACCACCCGAAAGCTGACCGGGATATTTGTCGGCCTGCTCCGGGATCTTGACCTTCTCGAGGAAATGCATCGCGGTTTCCTCGGCCTCTTTCTTGGGGATTTTGCGCACCCAGATCGGCGCCAGCGTGCAGTTCTCGAGGATCGTCAGATGCGGGAATAGGTTAAAGTGCTGGAACACCATGCCGACTTCTGAGCGGATCTTGTCGATGTTCTTGAGGTCCGAAGACAGCAGGGTGCCGTCCACGGTGATCCGCCCCTTCTGGTGTTCTTCCAGCGCGTTGATGCAGCGGATCAGCGTGGATTTACCGGACCCGGACGGGCCCGCGATGACGATCCGTTCGCCGCGATAGACGGTCAGGTCGATGTCACGAAGAACGTGGAACGTGCCGTACCACTTATTCATGCTCTCGATCTGGATCGCCACTTCGTCAGAGACCTGCATTTCTGCGGGTTGTTCCATTTGAGCTGTATCAGCCATGTGCAGTCCTCCTTAGCGGTGATCGGTCTGAAGCTGACGCTCCAGCCACTGCGAGTATTGTGAGATGCCGTAGCAAACGATGAAGAACAGCACCGCGGCAAAGCCGAAGAGCTCCCAGTAGACGCCGTTCCATTCGGTTGAGGCCAGGATCGGGCCTCGGATCATGCCCACGAGGTCGAACATCGAGATGATCGAGACCAGCGTGGTGTCCTTGAAGAGCCCCACCGCCACGTTGACGATGCCGGGGATCGAGATCTTGAGCGCTTGCGGCAGGATGATCAGACGCATCGCCTGCGGGTAGTCGAGCCCAAGGCTGTCGGCAGCCTCGTACTGGCCACGCGGCAGGGCGGCGAGGCCCCCCCGGATCACCTCGGCGATATAGGCCGAGGCAAACATCGTGATCATGATGATCACCCGCAGGATCAGGTCAAAGGTGGTGCCCGGCGGCAGGAAGTAGGCCAGGACCACGTTGGCGACGAACAGGAGCGTGATCAGCGGCACGCCGCGGATGAACTCGATGAACACCACGCAGATCCACTTGATGATCGGCATGTTGGACTGCCGCCCCAGCGCCAGCGCGATGCCGATCGGGATCGATAGCGACACGCAGACCACCCCGAGGATCAGGTTCAGCATGAACCCTCCGATCGAACGGCTTTCCACCGCCTGGATGGCCAGCACGTTCTCGGTTGGCAAAAAGCCGGTGATCCACCAGAACACTAGCGCCGCCGCGATACCGCCAAAAAACCCGGCGGCAAAGCTTTGTGCCACATATCGGGAATAGACCATGTAGCCGGCAAGGATCCCCAGCAACGCAAAAACCGGCACCAACAGCGATCCACCCCAGATCAGCCAGAAGGCGATGAAGGGGTAAAGCCCGGTGAAGATCAAAAGCTGCCGCGGAAACGACTTGGAGAACAAGACCGGGGCCAGCGCGATAAACAGCAGGGCCAGCGCCAGGGTTGGGCGCCAGTAGATTTCTTCTGGATACTGGAACCCGAACAGAAGCTGGTTCCACCGTTCAGTCAGAACTGCGAAACAGCCGCCCGCATTGCCTTGCAGGATCTCGCGGCAGGCGCGGATCGAGGGGGCGTCCCAAATCCCGTTCAGGACCCAGGGCATCACGCCAGACAGCAGCGCATAGATGGCATAGAACGATGCCAGCGTCAGGATGCCGTTGGGAATAGACGAAAACAGGTTCTGCCGCATCCACTTGACGATGCCGCGCTCTGCTGCCGGAGGCTCTTGCTCAGGCAGCATGTCTGTGCGGACAAAGACGACGGAGTGCTGGTGTGTATCGGACATATCAGCGCTCCTTCAGCTTGATGCTGTTGTTGTAGACGTTCATCAGCGCCGAGATCGACAGCGAGATGGTGAGGTAGAAGAGCATCAGCAGCAGCACCGCCTCGATCGCGCGACCGGTCTGGTTCAGCGTGATCCCACCCAGCGTGCCGGTGATGTCCATGTAGCCCACGGCAATCGCCAGTGACGAGTTCTTGGTGATGTTGAGGTACTGCGAGATCAGCGGCGGGATGATAACCCGCAGCGCCTGCGGCAGGACCACCAGGTTCATGATCCGGTTGGGACGCAGACCCAGCGACGCCGCCGCCTCGGTCTGGCCCTTGCTGACCGCCTGGATACCCGCGCGGACGTTTTCAGCAATGAACGCACCGGTATAAATCGCCAACGCGAACCAGAGCGCGATCAGCGAGCCAAAGATCTGGATCCCGCCGGTGAAGTTGAAGCCCCCCAGCACCGGGTATTCCAGCGAAATCGGACGCCCCAGAATGAAGTAAATCAGGATCGCCGGGACAAACACGATGGCCAGCGTCGGCCAGCCCATCGGCAGCAGCTTACCAGTGTCGTAGAGCAGTTTCGTCGCGTAGCGCCGGTAGAACAGCGCGCCGAAGATCGAGGTGACAAACACACCCAGAACGAACCAGCCCATCGGTTCGAGGATCGGCTTGGGGATATAGACCCCGCGGTTGGTAAAGGCGAAGGCGCCAAACAGCATGGTTGCCTCGGCATCCTCACCGCGGAAGGCGCGGGGGGCGGGCATCACGGCTGTCATGATGGTGAAGATGATGATGATCCAGATCAGCACCGGCACGTTGCGGAACGCTTCGACGTAAATCGACATCAGCTTGCGCACCAACCAGTTGTTGGACAGGCGCAAAACACCTGCGACCACGCCGATGGCGGTGGCGGTCAGACAGGCCAGGAACGACACCAAAAGCGTGTTGAGAACACCGACAATCGCGGCGCGCCAATGCGAGGATTGGCTGTCATATTCGACCAGGCGCTGGTTGATGTCGTAGTTCGAAGGCTCACCCAGGAACTGGTAGGAAATGTTCAAACCGGCATCGCGCAGGTTTTGCACCAGGTTCGACCCGAGATAGGCAAAACAGGCGATCAAGACCATAAGCGCAATGAATTGGAATGTATAGGAACGATACCGCGTATCGTTGATCAGCATAGAAAGCCGAAATGAGCCGCCTGGCGGGTCGGTAAGTGTTGTCATGGGTGACATCCCTGATCGTCCCGGGGCTTTTTGGTCGGCAGGTTCGCCCTGCTCATTTTGCCCGGTAAGTGTATTGTCCTGAGGGGTCAGGAAAAAGGGCGCGGGAGGATACCCGCGCCCTTCAAGGCCGTCTTAGCGGAACGGCGGGCTGTAGAGCAGGCCGCCGTCGGTCCACTGCGCGTTCAGGCCGCGCGACAGACCGATCGGGGTGTTCTCACCGATGTTCTTTTCGAACAGTTCGCCGTAGTTGCCGCCAGCCATGATGGCTTTCATGGCCCAATCGGCGCTCAGGCCCAGCATCTCGCCGAGGTTGCCCTCGGTGCCGAGGATCCGGTTGATTTCCGGGTTGTCCGTGCCAGCACCCATTTCGGCGATGTTGGCCGAGGTGATGCCCAGCTCTTCGGCGGCGATCAACGAGTTCAGGGTCCAGCGAACCACGTCACCCCAGTCGGCGTCGCCATGGCGCACCAGCGGGCCGAGCGGCTCTTTCGAGATGATTTCCGGCAGAACCACGTGGTCACCCGGGTTTTCAAAGGCAGCGCGCGTTGCCGCAAGGCCCGAGGCGTCGGTGGTGTAGACGTCACAGGCGCCAGCCAGGTACTGCTGCTGCGCTTCGGCGTTGGT
>JASJCC010000117.1 GCA_030066175.1 Paracoccaceae bacterium
CGTATGGCGCTGAATGGCAATCTGGGTGGGCGCAAGACCGACAGGGCGTTCGAGGCGGTGGGCGCCTATCTGGCGGTGGCGCAGGCGTTTGAGATTGATCCTGTGCACATGGCCTTTGCCTGGTCGGCGCGGCGGCCGTTTGTGGCCTCCAGCATCTTTGGCGCGACCACCCTGGCGCAGCTGGAACATGCGCTGGGTGCCGCCGAAGTGACTCTGGCCCCCGAGCTGATGACCAAGCTTGACGAGACGCACCGCGCCCATCCGATGCCTTACTGAGCGGCGCGGGCGAGGGCGCGCAGATGGTCTGGCACGTCGCGGGCAGACACACTCGCCTCACGCACCAAATTGTCGAAATGCTCGGTGAAAGCGCCGACGCGTTCGGTGTCGCGAAAGGCGATATACTGACTGCCGATATAGAGCACCGCCATCAGCGGACCAAAGATCGTCAGCGGCGCGGAATAAAGCCGCCTTGCATCGAAGATCACCAGCCGCAGACGCGGGTAGAGCCGTTCGAACAGATCGATCAGCTGCGCCATCTGTGCCTGCCGCATTTCTAACGGCAGATCCCGATAATAGCCTGTACCAAAAGCGAAACTCTCGATCTCGTAGATTGGCAGCGCCATCTCGTAGTCCGAGCCGGACTGGCGCATCCACTCCAAACGGTCGGCGGAAGCGTTGATCGCTTGTTCTGCGGTCCGGCCCAGATGCGGCGCGTATTCCCATTCCAGAATCTCGCGTGTTTTCAGCATGTCGGGCAGGCCGGCGGGCACATGGCGGATCTTGTAGCCGCGCGCCTCGCGGTGCCAGCCATAGATCTTTTCGTCGATTAGCGCGCGGGGGGCTTTGGCCACCGTGAGCGCGTTGGCCAAGAGGTCTGCGGCACTTTCCGGCCGGTCCGACAGCCCCAGCAGCCAATCCGCCGAGACGCCCAAAGCCTGCGCGCAGGCGCCCACCACATGGGCGTTGGGCAGCCGCGCGCCCGCGTTGGTCATCAACTGCGAGACGGTCGAACGATCCACCCCGGCGGCGCGGGCCAATGCGGACTGGGTGGTGCCGGTTTCTACCACGGCTTGTGACAGCCTTTCGCGGAACAAGGCAGCACGTGTGCGTTTGTCGAGTTTTTCTGACATAAGGTGATAATTATCACCATTGCTGAGTTTTGTTAATCATATTCGGAATTCCCGCTTTGCCCTCGCTTTGGCTAGATCGCAAAGGATAGTTTTCGACAGGATGATCATGATCGGGCAGGCGTCGCGTCTGGACATTAGAGCTTTGTGGACAGACGGCCGGCGCCATGTCTGAGCGACGTGTCACATTCGAATGGCCGACTTTGGCCCTGTTGGTGGCGTGCTATGCGCTCTGGGCGCTGGGCACCACGTGGCTGAGCGCATGGTCGCTGCCGCTGGGGATTGTCGCGGTGACGCTGGCCTGCGCGCTGCATTCCTCGCTGACCCATGAATGTATCCATGGCCACCCGTTCCGGCGGGCCTGGCTGAACGCGGCGATTGTCTTTCCGGCGCTGTCGATCGCGGTGCCCTATCTGCGGTTCAAGGATCAGCACATGGCGCATCACCGTGATGCGATCCTGACCGATCCTTATGACGATCCCGAAAGCAATTATCACGACCCCGCGGTCTGGGCGCGTCTGCCGCGCTGGGTGCAGGCTGTTCTGACCTTCAACAACCG
The DNA here is from genome assembly GCA_030066175.1 of Paracoccaceae bacterium. Lineage (GTDB taxonomy): Bacteria > Pseudomonadota > Alphaproteobacteria > Rhodobacterales > Rhodobacteraceae > JASJCC01. Next base: position 1,687 of record JASJCC010000117.1, read on the forward strand.
GCTGGCCGGGCGGCTGCTGATTGGGCCGCTGGTGGGCACGCTGGCATTTGTCTGGGGCGATCTGAAGGCGATCCGCGCCGGTGACCGGCGGGTGATGCTGGGCTGGGCGCTGCATATTCCGGCCGTGGCCTTGGTGCTGTGGTGGATGATCGCGGTGGCGACGATGCCGCTTTGGGCTTGGGCTTTGGCGGTCTATGCCGGGTTGTCGATCCTGAAAATCCGCACCTTCCTCGAACACCAGGCGCATGAGCGCGCGCGCGGCCGGACGGTGATTATCGAGGACCGCGGGCCTCTGGCGTGGATCTTTCTGAACAACAACCTGCACGTGGTGCACCACATGCACCCCAAGGTGCCGTGGTACCGCCTGCCGCAGCTCTATTTTGGCAATCGCCAGCGTTACCTAAGCCGCAATGATGGCTACCGCTACGGCTCATACGCCGAGGTTTTCCGGCGTCACTTCTGGCGCGCCAAGGATCCGGTGCCGCATCCGCTCTGGCCAAAGCCGTAACAGCGCGCCAGAAGAGGCGGAATGGAGTTATGGATTGTCGCCACCATCGCCGCAGCGCTTTTCCAGACCGTGCGCTTCATGCTGCAAAAGATGCTGGCGACAGGCACGCTGTCGGCCACCGGCAGCACCTTCGCCCGCTTTGCTTACGCGCAACCGGCCGCTTGGACGGTCTTGGCGGTATATCTCTGGTGGTTGGGGCTGGGCTTTCCGTCGATCGATCCGTCGTTCTGGCTTTGGGGGCTGGCCGGCGGGGTCGGGCAGATACTAGCGACCGTCATGGTGGTGCTGCTCTTCAAAGAGCGTAACTTTGCCGTCGGGATCACGCTGAAAAAGACCGAAGTTATCCAGACCGCCTTCCTTGGCCTTGTGGTGCTCGGCGAAGTGATCTCGGTCGGCGGGTGGCTTGCCATCGGGCTGGGGCTGGTGGCGGTGTTGATGCTGTCCGAGACGCCTGGATCGGTAGGTGCGCTCTGGCAACGGATGGGCACACGGGCGGTGGCGCTGGGCCTCGCCTCGGGGTTCTTCTTTTCAGTCTCGGGCGTGGGCTACCGTGCGGCCACGCTGGCGGTGGACAGCGGTGATCCGCTGTTGCGTGCTTTGGTCGGGCTAGCCTTTGTGAACCTGATGCAATGCTTGGTGATGATCCCCTGGCTTGCTTGGCGCGAACCGGGGCAGATGCGCGCGGTCTGGGGGGCGCGGCGCACGGCGATCTGGCTGGGGCTTGCGTCGATGGCGGGCAGCATGGGCTGGTTCACCGCCTTCACCGTACAGACCGCGGCCTATGTCTTTGCCTTGGGGCAGGTGGAGCTGATCTTTTCGCTGATGGCCTCGGTGCTGTTCTTTCGCGAAACCGTGACGCGGCGGGAGTTGACGGGGATCGCCTTGCTGACCGTGTCGATCCTGGTGCTGGTTCTGGCAGCCTGACTCAGGTCGTGGCGACCTCCCCACGGGCCTCGGCCGCCGTCAAAGGCGCACGCGACAGCGCCTCGCGCAGCACCAGCGTGACGGTGACAAAACTCACATAGAGCAACAGGTACCACGACCCCATTTTGGCAAAACTGACCATGTCGAACGTCTCTTGCCCGGCATAAAGCCAGGTGCCGGTATTGGTGCCGACATTCTCGGCGATCCACAGAAAGATCGAGGTCAGGAACGCCGCCAGCGGCAAGGGCATCCAGCGCGGATGATCCCCGATGCTGAACCAGATACGGGTGCGGGCAAAGATCACCAGCGTGGCGACGATCAGCACATAGCGCGCATCTGGCAGAAAGTGATGCGCAAAGAAGTTCACATAGATCGCCGTCGCCAGCACAACGGTCACCCAGAAGGGCGGGTAGGGCGCAAACCGCATGTCAAAGATGCGGATTACCCGGGCCATGTAACTGCCTACCGCAGCGTACATGAACCCGGAAAAGAACGGCACGCCCCAGAATTTCAGCAGGCTGGGTTCCGGATAGCTCCAACTGCCGGCATTGACCTTGAAAAGCTCCATCGCCGTGCCGGTGAGGTGAAAGAGCAGGATGACCTTGGCCTCTTGTAGCGTTTCCAGCTTGAAGATCAGGAACGCTGCCTGCAGCCCCACCGCCCAGATCACCAGCGCGTCATAGCGCGCGAGCGTCCAGTCGTCCTGCCAGATCCTGTCGGTCACAATCAGCCCGATCAGCATCAGAAAGCCGAACAGGCAGGCCCAGCCCTGTTTGAGCGTGAACATCACCAACTCGGCCAACGGTGCGGGCAGGCGCTGGCGCGTCCAGTCGCCCAGGGCGCGTTCGATGCGGCGTGTGGTTGTCATGGCGTCACTAAAGGGCGCGTGCCGGGATCGGTCCAGTCTGGAATTCCCGCTTTCGCGGCGGTGGGATCTATGATTTATCTGTGAACGCCGTTCAAGGAGGCGTAAATGGCAGGCAAAGTCGAAGAGCGCAAGAAAGCGCTGCGGGAAAAGCTGATCACCCTGGCCGAGGCGCAGATCGAGGCCGAAGGGCTGTCGTCGCTGCGGGCGCGCGGTCTGGCGCAAGAGGCCGGCTGTGCGGTGGGTGCGATCTACAACGTGTTTGACGACCTGACGGCGCTGGTGCTCGAGGTCAACGGGCGGACGTTCCGCCGGCTGGGGCATGCGGTGGCAGACTCGCTGCAGGGCCAGCAGGGCGCCAGCCCAAATGACCGCCTGATCATCATGAGCCGTGCGTATCTGCGCTTTGCCGCGGAACACACCTTTCTGTGGCGGGCGCTCTTTGATGTCGAGATGTCGGCCGATGGGCCAGTGCCGCAATGGTATTTGGATGCGTTGGGCGGGCTCTTTTCCATGATCGCCGAGCCTTTGGCCGAGCTTTTCCCCGACAAACCCGAACGTGAGCTCGATCTGATGACCCGGGCGCTGTTTTCCAGCGTGCATGGCATCGTGCTCTTGGGGCTGGAGCGGCGCATCTCGGCGGTGCCGGTGGATCAGATCGACGAGATGATCGCGCAGATCCTGTCGCAAATCGGAAACTGACTGTTTCCTGAACATCGTTCAGAAAAATATTGAACGCCGTTCACGCTGTTGCTATATCGATTTTATGAACAGCGTTCACGAAAGGAAAGACAGATGTTTGGAACTTTGAAAACCCTGATAATCGGCGCCAATGCCCGGGCCGAAGAAAACCTGCGCGACCATTATGCGATCGAGTTGATCGACCAGAAGATCCGTGAAGCCAATGACAGCCTGAAGGCCGCCAAATTTGCCCTTGCCAGCCTGATGCAGCGCGAGCGGGCCGAAACCCGCCAGGTCGAGATGCTGGAAACCCGCGTCGCCGACCTGATGACCCGCGCCAAAGAGGCGCTGGACAATGACCGCGAAGACCTGGCGCAAGAGGCGGCCGCAGCCATCGCGCAGATGGAAAACGAACTGACCCTGCGCCGCGAAACGGTGCGCCGGTTGGAGACGCGCATCCTGCAATTGCGCCAGTCGGTCGAGGCCGCGCATCGCCGGATCATCGACCTGAAGCAGGGGGCCGTGGCCGCCCGCGCCGCCCGCAAGGAACAGGACATCCAGAAACGCCTGAACCGCCACGTCGCCAAGGACAGCGCCTTTGACGAGGCCGAAGACCTGATCGCCCGGGTGCTCAAGCGCGATGACCCGTTCGAACAGTCGCAGATCCTCAAGGAAATCGACAGCGGGCTGGACCAGGCCGACGTGGCCGACCGGCTGGCCGAGGCGGGGTTTGGCGCCGCGACCAAAACAACCGCAGCGGATATCCTCAACCGCATCAAAACCACGGATTGATCGAACTGTCGCCACAATCTCAAGACAAACGGAAACAATCGCATGACGGAGAGCAACATGTATAACGATCGCAACGAAAACGGTTTTATTCTGATGATCAATGGCGCGGGCGTCGCGCTGGCCTATGGGCTGCTGGCGATTTCGCTTTGGCTGTCCACCGACGTGCCGCTGGCCACCAAGGGCTATTGGGCGATGGGCATCATTCTTCTGACCATCAGCCTGATCAACGTGGTGAAGTACCGGTTTGACTTCCGCTCGAGCGAGGATCGCATCCGCCGCATCGAGGAAGCCCGCAACGAAAAACTGTTGGAAGAAGCGCTGAGCGAGTCGCGCGCCTGATCCGACAATAACGCAAGCTGAACACGCCTCTTAGGGGGCGTGTTTTGCGTATTTCGGGCTATCAGTCGTTCAGTTCTGCAAAGTGACGGGGCGGTTTAGGCCCTGCGCTTTGCGGTATTGATGCTTACCCTGCGCGGACCGTTGTAATCAGCGTCGCTGACCTTCTCCAGCCAATCCGCGGCACTGCCATCGACCTCTTCCTGGATGGCCAGGTGGCTCATCGCGACATCCGGCGCCGCCCCGTGCCAGTGCTTTTCGCCCGGGGCGAAGGTGGCGGTGTCGCCGGGGCGCAACTCTTGCACCGGACCGCCGTCGATCTGGGCAAGGCAGAGGCCCGAAAGCACGTGGATCGTCTGGCCCAGCGGGTGCGTGTGCCAGGCCGTCCGGGCGCCCGGCTCAAAAGTCACGGTAAGTGCATTCACCCGCGATGGCGCGTCGGCGGACACCACCGGATCAAACCGGACCTGCCCGGTGAAATAGTCGGGATTGGGCGATACCGACGGGCGCGAACCGGCGCGGTGGATCTGCATCTGTGAACCTCGTGTGATGATTGTCTGATCTCAGCTTAGCAGTTTCTTCGCCCCGCACAGCCCCAAGCGTGTCTGCTGCGAGCCCAGAGTGGTGACCGTGCATCCGACCCCAAAATGCCCGTGCCATGCACGGGCAGCGCCCGAACCGCCCCCACGGGGCGGGCGCGTGCGTCGAATGAAAGCCAAACGGCAGCAAAGTCACGCTCAGCCGATTTGCCACTTGGGGCCTGTAATGAAACAAACGCCCGGCCACATCGTTGCGGACCGGGCGTTTCATGTGATCAGACCGCGATCAGAGCCCCGGATAAAGCGGGAAGCGGGCGCAGAGTTCGGCGACCTCGGCTTTGACCTTGGCCTCGACTGCGGCGTTGCCCTCTTCGCCATTGGCGGCGAGCCCGTCGACCACTTCGTTGATCCAGTCGCCGATCTGACGGAACTCGGCCTCGCCAAAGCCGCGGGTGGTGCCGGCGGGGGTGCCAAGGCGGATGCCGCTGGTGATGGTGGGCTTTTCATCGTCGAAGGGCACACCGTTCTTGTTGCAGGTGATATGCGCGCGGCCCAGGGCCTTTTCGGTGGCGTTGCCTTTCACGCCCTTGGGGCGCAGGTCGACCAGCATCACATGGGTATCGGTGCCGCCGGTGACGGTGGCGAGCCCACCCTTCTGCAGTTGATCCGCCAGCGCCTGGGCGTTCTTGATCACCTGCTGTTGGTAGGTCTTGAAACCGGGCTGCAGCGCTTCACCAAAGGCAACGGCCTTGGCGGCGATCACATGCATCAGCGGGCCGCCCTGGATGCCGGGGAAGATCGCCGAGTTGAACTTTTTCGCCAGCGCCTCGTCATCGGTCAGGATCAGGCCGCCGCGCGGGCCGCGCAGGGTTTTGTGGGTTGTCGTGGTGGCCACATGCACATGCGGGAAGGGGTTGGGGTATTCGCCGGCCGCGATGAGACCTGCGAAATGCGCGACGTCAGCGAGCAGCCAAGCGCCGACGCTGTCGGCCACTTCGCGGAACTTGGCAAAGTCGATCTGGCGCGGAATGGCCGAGCCGCCAGCGATGATCATCTTGGGTTGGTGTTCCTGCGCCAGCGCGGCGAGCTGATCATAGTCAATCTCCAGCGTGTCGCGGCGCACGCCGTATTGGATGGCGTTGAACCATTTACCCGACTGGTTGGGCCGCGCGCCGTGGGTCAGGTGACCACCGGCATCAAGGCTCATGCCCAGGATGGTGTCGCCGGGCTGGAGGAGGGCCTGGAAAACACCCTGGTTGGCCTGGCTGCCGGAGTTCGGTTGGACATTGGCAAAGCCGCAGCCAAAGAGCTCGCACGCGCGGGCGATTGCGAGGTCTTCGGCCACGTCGACCCACTGGCAGCCGCCATAGTAGCGCCGGCCCGGGTAGCCTTCGGCGTATTTGTTGGTCATGACCGAGCCCTGCGCCTCCATCACGGCGCGGCTGACGATGTTTTCCGAGGCAATCAGTTCGATCTCGTCACGCTGGCGGCCAAGTTCGCCAGTGATCGCGGCGGCGATCTCGGGATCGGTGTTGGCGAGTGTGTCGGTGAAAAAGCCGTTATCGCGGTGCGGGGCGTTCATTCTGGTGCCTCCCTGAGCAGATGGATTCGCGTTGGGGTGTTTCGTAAAGGAAACTGGTCTCAGCGCAAAGGTTGTAAAGCGACGCTGCGCAATATTCTTGCGGCATCACTGGCATGCGCGGGAAACTTGTGATTGTGTCGGAGCGAAACGACCGCCATGGGAAACGCGATGTCGCTGAGAATAGCCTTTTGCGCGTCAAACGCGCCGATCGCGCAGGCGGCCAAGGCGGCGCTGAGCCGGCAGTACGGGGACCATAGCGAACAGCATGCGGACGTGATTGTCGCCCTTGGCGGGGACGGCTTCATGCTGCAGACGCTGCACAGGACGCAGGATCTGCCGGCGCCGGTCTACGGGATGAACCGCGGCACGGTCGGGTTTTTGATGAACGAGTATTCCGAGCACGGACTGGAAGAGCGGCTGGGTGAGGCCGAAGAGGCGGTGATCAACCCGCTGTCGATGAAGGCCACGCGGATGGATGGCAGCGTGCATCAGGCTTTGGCGATCAACGAGGTGTCGCTCTTGCGCGCGGGGCCGCAGGCGGCGCGGCTGCGGATCAGTGTCGACGGGCGGTTGCGGATGGCGGAGCTGGTCTGTGACGGCGCCTTGGTGGCGACGCCGGCAGGATCGACGGCGTATAACTATTCGGCGCATGGACCGATCCTGCCGATTGGCGCCGATGTATTGGCGCTGACCGCGATGGCGGCGTTCCGGCCGCGGCGCTGGCGCGGGGCGCTGTTGCCCAAGACCGCGGAGGTGACGTTTGAGGTGCTGGATCCCGAAAAACGCCCGGTGATGGCCGAGGCGGATGCGCGGGCAGTGCGGGAGGTGCTGCGGGTTGACATCAAGTCGGAGCCGGCGATTGCGCATCGGGTGTTGTTTGACCCGGGTCATGGGTTGGAAGAGCGGTTGATCCGCGAGCAGTTTGTGTGACAGCGGGGTGACGCTCGTGCATGCGCACATCGCCCCAACCGCCGTCCCGTCGCGCGTTACTCGGCTGTCAGGCGGCTGAGGCTGACCTCGGCTTTGTGGTCGCGTCCGTAGGCGACCAGGGCGATCGAGCGGATGTCTTTGGCGCGAGGGGTTTTGCGCAAGAGGCTTCCGGACGGGGAGAAGGTGGAGAGCGGCAGGGTGATGTCTTGCCAGTCCGGCCCAGCGGTGAAAGCGGCCTGATAGTATTGCCACGGGAGACGCGTGCCGCTGGTGCGCAGGTGGATGTAATAGGTCTGCCCGTCACCTTTGACGCGCAGGGTGATCTGGCTGGCCTCTGGCGGCGGCGACACCGGTGACATCCTTGCCTGAATGAACCCGCCATTGTTGGCGGTGCTGACCTCACCGGTCAGGCGCAGCGCGCCATCGCTGATATCGGCGCGGCCCTGGGAGACGCCACCCATGACCTGGTCGGTGAAGAACCGCCATTGCCCGGCCTGCGCCGGATCGGAAAGATCGGCGATCAGCATGGGGTTCGCCGCCAGCGGCGTTGCGAGACAGAGCGCAAGGACATGGCCAAGAAACGTATTGCGTGTCATGGACAAAAGGTAGGCGAAAGCAGCAAGAGGAACAGGGCATGTTGCAGGCAGTCCATCACGTGGCGCTGATTTGCGGCGATTATCCGCGCAGCAAGGCGTTTTATACCGAGGTTTTGGGCTTGCGGGTGGTGGCCGAGACTTACCGAGACGCGCGTGACAGTTGGAAGCTGGACCTGGCCTTGCCCGATGGGTCGCTCCTTGAGCTCTTCAGCTTTCCTGACGCGCCGGCGCGCCCGTCGCGGCCCGAAGCGCGTGGGTTGCGGCATTTGGCCTTTGCGGTGGCCGATGTGGACGCCGCCAAAGCCTGGCTGGAGGCGCAGGACGTCGCGGTGGAGCCCGTGCGTGTCGACGAGTTGACCGGGCGGCGGTTTACGTTTTTTGCCGACCCGGACGGGCTGCCGTTGGAGATCTATGATCGCTGAGCGAGCCACTTCATTTGAGGCTTTGCAGAATGCTTTCTAAATGATCGGCGATTTCTGAATCGGTGCGCGAGATGGCGAACTGTAAAAGCCGACGTTCAAAAGCACGGTCTGTGTCGCTGCGGTTGCCCTCGTCGGTATAGATTGCACCCTCAAACACCCAAAACGTTTCGTTGCCGATCACCAGTTCGACGCCGCCATAGCCCAAAGGCGGAAGCGGAGCCGGATCTATATCCAGCAAAGTCGCATCCTTCAGCGCGGTCAGAAGCCCCTGGCAGTCCTCAGCCTCGAGTACAAGCTCGGGGTTGTTCCGACCAGAGAAGAGGAGCGGCCGCAGGACCACCTGCGCGCCGCAGTCGTTCAGATCAGGCAATGCGAACGTTCTTGTTGGTGACCATGTAACCACAGAAATGAGTGTAAATGCCGCGATCGCAAGTCGCTGGATCTGTGATCGCATTTCCGCTGTTGTCCGTGTTTCTGGCTGCGGTGCTACCGGGTTTGTGCGACCAGCAGCCATTGTCGTCCTGACGGTACCAGTGGTAGTCGATGCCCGGAGCCACCACAAGCGCCACGTACCAGCCCGAGCGTTTTGTCTTGAAGTTGGGAACGCTGACCAGTCCATCGCGCACCGATGCAGGCATCACATTGCTGCAGCTATGTTTGGTGTACTTCTTCCCGGTACCCTTGCCAGGTTGGGCGCGCGTGTTCGTTGCCTGATTATTGGCGTAGTTATAGCAATTGTTGAAGGGCTGCCGGATGGGTGTATTCCAGAAGCCGGGGTTGTAGGATGGCGCGTCCTGCCCATTGCAGGTCGGGCATCCCTTGGGCGCCAGATAACGTACCACCGGTCCAAGCATCAGGTCGTTGCGGATACTATGGACGACATTGTCGTCAAGGAAACCCTTTGCCAGCCAAACAATGTACTCATTGATCTCAGGCTGATTGGACACAAAGGTTTCGGTTTCACCATGTTCAGCGCTGTTTCCGAATTGTTCCCTCAATTCCTCGGCGATGCGTTCATCGCCGCCATGCATCACGCTGAATCCGCGATACCCCAAGCCGCGGTCGCCCACCTCTGCCGCATTGAATTTCTCGACATTCATTTTCAGCAACTCTTGATACTCATCATCGGTCAGGGTGATCAGGGGATCTTCTCTACCGGAAAAGACGTGAAGCTTTAGAACCACAGGCATTTTTCATCTCCCATTTTTGATATTTCGTATCTGGAATACATGCAAAGATTGCATGATTTGCCGATTCCATCAAACAGGGGCGGCAGGCGTCCTGTTTAAAGTGGCAAGTTTTTTCCTATTTATAATAGGTATTTGCCGAGCATCATTCAGTTTAGGTCCGGTCTTGAATGGATTGGGGTAGGCGGATCCGAACTCGTTCATCCTGAGGTAGATCAAGGCGAGGTTGCAGCGCCTCGTTTAGGTTTTCACCCGCTTGAAGCAGATAGGAGGGGAGGATGATTATGAGCGGAAATAACAAGGCATTTGCGCAGGTGGCCGCGCTTATTGTTCTGGTGCTGGCGACACCAGTGCAGGCGCAGGAACCCAAGCTTGGCGATGTGACGATTGCGCCGAATTGGTGCGCGGTGCGTGAGGTTGGT
>JASJCC010000115.1 GCA_030066175.1 Paracoccaceae bacterium
GTCATCCGACCACAGATCCCCGGGCCGGATCGGCAAAGCCCAATCCGCCGGCCGCGCCATCCGATCATCGCGATAAAGCATCCCGACAATCCGATGCGCCCCCACCGGCGTCGCGCCATCCCCTTCCCGTTTGCGCCGCGAAACACCCCCGCGCCCCACGGTGCACGGCCAATACCGCCCGTCAAACCGCAATCCGCGCCGGGTCAGCACCATATCCCAGCGGTTCACCACCGCCTCCCAGCACAGATCAAACGGGGTCGGCCCGCCAAACGCTTCCTCCCCCCGGATCGGGGGGAGGCCAGGTGAGGGGTCGAAACACCCTGTCGCGCGGCACGCGCGGCCGCTGGATCACACCTGCTCACAACATATGCCCGGACTTGCGCGCCTTGGTCGCCAGGTAGCCCACATTATGCGGGTTCTCGCCGAACTTCAAAGGCACCCGCTCGGTCACCTCCAGATCACAGCGCTCTATCATCGCAATCTTCGCCGGATTATTCGTCATCAGCCGCACCGCGCCAAAGCCCATCTTGCGCAAAATCTGCGCCCCCAGCCGGAAATCGCGCTCATCATCCTCAAACCCCAGCCGGTGATTGGCCTCTACCGTGTCAAACCCCTGGTCCTGCAGCGCATAGGCCCGCATCTTGTTGGCCAGCCCAATCCCCCGGCCCTCCTGGTTGAGGTACAACAGCACCCCCTCACCTTCCTGCCCCATATGGGCCAAAGCCGCGTTCAACTGCGGCCCGCAATCACATTTCAAAGACCCCAACAAATCCCCGGTAAAACACGCCGAATGCAACCGCGCCAGCACCGGCGCCGCCCGATCCGGCCGCCCCACCTCGATCGCGTAATGCTCTTCTGATCCATCCTCGGGCCGAAAGATATGGAGCCGCGCCGCCTCGGCCGCGCGCAACGGCACCCGCGCGGCGATCACATGGTCCATCACGGGCACACTGGCCAGATGCGGCGCCACGTCCGCAGCCTGCAACACCGTCAGGCCATGCGTCGTCCCAAACGCCCCCCCCGGCACCGTCAAAACCAATGCCGCAGGCAAGAGCCGCGCCGATTTCAGCAAATCCACCGCCAGCCGGTGCAACACGGCTGATCCACCCCTCCGGGTCTGCAATGGCCCCAGCATCGGATGCGCCAAATCGTCCGACGGATCGGCCAAAGCCCGCAGCCAGCCCAGATCGGCCTCCCCGGGCACCACCACCCGCGCCACATCGCCATCATAGGCCCGCGCCTTCAGAGTCTCGGCCCGGCGCCCGGTCATCACGAGGTCGACCTCGCCCAACGCCCGCGCCTCACCCAACCGTGCGGCGTTCATCGTCTCCACCGCAAAGACCAGCAGCGCCGCGCCATCACCCGCCAGCACTACCCCCACACCCATACGCAAATCCGCCCGCGCCCGCGCCAGCGTTTCGATCAGATCGGGGGAAAAACTCATCTTGGGCGATCCCTGTCCATCGCTGCAACAAATCCACCGAATTTCTGTAACATTCCCCACGTCAAGACACGAGGACGTGAGACGATTGCAGCAAATCTTGTCGGCGCGCCACCATGTCCACATCTGCGATCAAACGCAAGGAGGACACAGACATGGCTCAACTGCGCAACATCCTGCTGGTCGATGATGATGACGACCTGCGCGAGGCCCTGGCCGAACAGCTGATTATGACCGAGGATTTCGAGGTTTTTGAGGCCGATAACGGCGCCAACGCGATGACCCGGGTCAAGGAGCAGATCTTTGACCTCATCATCCTCGACGTGGGCCTGCCCGACACCGACGGGCGCGAGCTTTGCCGCCTGATGCGCAAACAGGGTGTCAAATCGCCGATCCTGATGCTGACCGGCCACGACACCGATGCCGACACCATCCTCGGCCTCGACGCCGGCGCCAATGACTATGTCACCAAGCCCTTCAAGTTCCCGGTGCTGCTCGCCCGTATCCGCGCCCAGCTGCGCCAGCACGAACAATCCGAAGACGCGGTGTTCTCGCTTGGGCCCTACACGTTCAAACCGGCGATGAAGCTTTTGACCACCGAGGATGACCGCAAGATCCGCCTGACGGAAAAGGAAACCAACATCCTCAAGTTCCTCTACCGCTCGTCCGAAGGCGTCGTCGCCCGCGACACGCTCTTGCACGAGGTCTGGGGCTACAATGCCGGCGTCACCACCCACACGCTGGAAACCCACATCTACCGCCTGCGCCAGAAGATCGAGCCCGATCCCTCGAACGCCCGCCTTCTGGTCACCGAATCCGGCGGCTACCGCTTGGTGTCCTAAAGTCGCAGATCGATGTTGACTCAGATCAAAGTGGCATCATCCGCGCATCTTTAGACCAGACCCATCAGTTCCCGTCGCATGTGCGGGTCATCACATGCACCTCCCTGTTGGACTGGACCCGGGCACTGCCCGGGTCTTTTTTTGGGCGCAGCTTTCATAGGTGCCCATAAACGCCCGCTTTCGTTTTTCGAGACGCCTGGCAAACCTAATACACTTTCACGTCAATCAGCGGCTCTAAAGCAAGCCCCTCGCATCTTCGTCTAGAATTAACCCGGATGTGAAATGCCTCTGCCAAAGTAACGTTGGAGGCGTCGATGAGCATCGGTCGTTTGGTCTTTCTTGCCCTGGCTTTGGTAGGCTCGATTGCGTTGTTCAAGTTTGTGACAGCGCTTTGGGCATCCCACGCCCAGCTGCAACGCGACCTGCAATTGCAGTCCCTGGCGCATACCAAATCGGATTGGATCGATGGCACGGTGGCGATGTCGTTCGAACGCAGCGTCACCCAGGTGGCCTTTGCGCTTGATCACGCGGCGACCGACGATTTCGTGACCCTGATCGCACAACAGAGGGAGACGTCGGACCAGCTCCTTGACCAGGCCGTGGCCCGTGTGGCCGGCCTTGAAAGCTTTGAAAACCGCAGCGCATTCCTTGATGAGGTCTCGGCCGCGCGCGCCGCAGTGAACCGGATCCGTGAGGAAGTGGACGGGTTGCTGGTACTTCCCAAGTCGGACCGGGATGCCAAGCGGGCCTATGATCTGCCCTATGAAATCAAGGCCGAGATTGAGAGCCTCTATGCCTCGAGCGAGCTTTTGCGCCTGGCTAACGGCAGCAGTTCCAGCTTTGAAACCGTTTTGTCGACGATTCAGAACCGGGCTTGGGAAGTCCGCGAATACGGCGGCCGCGCGCGCACTTTCTATGCGATTTCCAGCCTGACGGCCGAGCCGATTCCAACGCTTTTCCGCGGTGAGGCGCGCATTGACACCGCCCGCGCCGTTGCGGCCTGGACCGCGCTGGAATCCGCGGCAAGATCGATTGACCTGCCCGCGGAGTTGACCACCGAAATCACCGCAGCACATGGTCTTTTCATGGGCACCTATATGGACGCCTTGGCCACCATGGATGCGGCAATGGCCGGAGCCGCAGATGGCAGTGTTATCGATATGCCGATCTGGTTTGACGAGTTCTTTGCGGTCTCAAACCAAGGCCTGGACGCTGTCGCCAGCCTCTCGCCCGCCGCAGGGCAACTGATCTATGACTATTGGGAACAGCGCACATGGGAGGCTGCCCGCGACCGCGCTGTCAACGGTGTCGCGACCCTGATGCTGTTGGCGCTGGTCGCAGGCATCTTCTTTGTCCTGTGGCGCAAGGTCACGCAGAGGCTGCAGGAAACGGTCGATACGCTTGCCGATGTCGCCGAAGGTAACCTCGACAGCGACATCCGCGCGCTGAAAGGGGATGTGAAGGAAATCAAATCCCTGACCGCGGGTCTTGAGGATTTGAAGACCAAGCTGAAGACGGCACGCGACGCCGCGCAGGAAAAGGAAGAGGCCGAACAGCGCGCCAAAGAAGGGATCGTCGGCGCGCTTATGCATGGCCTGGAAAAGATGGCGGTTGGCGATCTGACCCATGAGATCAAGAACGAATACGGGCCCACCTATGCGGCGCTTGTCGAAAACTACAACGCCACAAGCGAAACCTTGCGTATGCTGGTCTCTGATGTCGTCGCAACCGCAACGGATATCGCCAATCAATCGGGCGAGCTGCGCGAAGCGATCGACGACCTGTCTCTGCGCACCGAAAGCCAGTCTGCCTCGGTTGCGCAAACAGTGGCCAAGCTGGGGGACTTTTCGTCCAACATCAGAGACATGGCGGAAAACGCCAGCCATTCTGACGGCCTTGTGGAACAGGCCACAGACAAAGCACAAGCCAGCAGCACCGTCGTGGCCAGCGCCGTCGACGCCATGGACCAGATCAAGTCCTCGTCACAAGAGATCAGGCGCTTCACCACTGTCATTGATGAGATTGCCTTTCAAACGGGGCTCCTTGCGTTGAATGCGGGGGTCGAGGCCGCCCGCGCCGGTGAGGCCGGCAAAGGCTTTGCGGTTGTGGCGCTGGAAATTCGAAACCTCGCGCAGCGCGCAGCAGACGCCGCAACCGAGATCAAGGGCGTGATCGAACTTAGCGTTACCCAGGTTGGAAACGGCGCGGATCAAGTGACCCAAACAGGTGCGTCGCTGCAAGAGATCTCAGAAATGGTGCAAGAGATCCGGGTCCGCATTGGCGAAATCAGCCACGCGTCGAAAGACCAAACCACCGGCGTGCATGAGATTGGCACAACCATGGACCGGCTCGACAACATGACACAGCAAAACGCGAAAATGGTGGAACAGACAACATCCACAGGCGAAACGCTGCAGAACAAAGCAGAGGCTTTGCGCGCCGCTGTCGACCGATTTGTGGTCAGCAATCAGGATATTGCGCAGGCAGCCCATCGCGCAGCCTAAGGGATGCAGGAAGCATCTCCCATGGCGTCCGCTGGGAAACGGCCAGGCAAGCGCTCGGCGTAGCTGAGACGTCAATGCGTGGCACCGCGGGTGAAATGAGCGTCAGGTGACTGCCTCATACTTGGAGTCTGGTCCCCTGAACTCTTGAGGCTCCAGTATGCCAGCGATCAAAGCAAAGCCTGCAAAATGAATGGCGCGTTGAAGTACACATGACCGTTACAGTTGGAAGACCGCTTGCTCCGCGTTAGCGTGCTGACAGGAGGCATTGTGATGGAAAGCGTTCTAGGAATCGGCGGAGTGTTCTTTCGGGCCACGGATCCCGCGGCTTTGGCGCAGTGGTATGCCGACGCGCTTGGCGTTGCCTTGCCGCCCAGCGACATGACCACACCGCCCTGGCAGACCGAGGCCGGGATATGCGTCTTTGCCCCCTTCGCCTCGGATACCGACTATTTCCCGCCGACCCAGCAGGTGATGTTGAATTTCCGCGTGGCCAATTTGGATGCGATGCTGGCGCAGTTGGCCGAACTGGGGGTGGAGGCGTTCAACCAGACCACCATGGAGGGCGTCGGCCGCTTTGCCCATATCCACGACCCCGAGGGCAACGCGGTGGAGCTCTGGGAGCCGGCCGCGCCTCCAGAGACCTCCTGACCGCTCACATCTGGTCGAGATACACCCGCACCGCGCTCTGCACGTGGCGAAATCGGTCGCCACCCAGATGTTTACCCCCGTACCAACGCGTCACGACGATGATGTGGTCTTGCACGTCTTCGCGCTCCAGCATCCGCAAGATCACCGTCCCGGCGCCGCTCTCGCCATCATCGTTCTTCAAGGGCACACCCTGCGCAATACACCCCCAGCTGTTATGCGTGGCCTTGGCGAATTTCTTGTGCCGTTTCAGCGCCTTCAGAAACGCCTTGGCTTCGGCCTCCGACGCACAAGGCCCGCCCGACACCGCGTAGCGCGAGCCACGATCCGAGATGATGTTCTCCAGAATGCGCATCGTATCGGCTTAGCCTCCCGGCCCTATCGACGCAACAGACCAACGAAAAAAGGCCCCGGCATCCCCGCCAGGGCCCCGGACGCGTGCGGATCGTGAGTGGTGGCACGGCGTTCCTGCCCCCGTTTGCCACAACCGCCACGTGCAGAAACGGGTAAAAACCCGCCCCCGTTCCCAGTCAGGAAATCCCGACCCAAAGGACCCCAAAGCAAAAGGGCGCCCCAACCGGGACGCCCTTCGCCAAATCGAAACAGCGCGGCTTAGTCGCCAGCAGCCTCTTTCTTTTTCTCCGGCACGATCTCTTCGCCGGTGGACTGGTCGACCACCTTCATCGACAGCCGCACCTTGCCGCGGTCGTCAAAGCCCAAGAGCTTGACCTTCACGTCCTGGCCTTCTTTCAGCACATCCGACGGATGGTTCAACCGGCGGTTTTCGATCTGGGACACGTGCACCAGGCCGTCGCGCTTGCCGAAAAAGTTCACGAAAGCGCCGAAATCGACGATCTTCACGACCTTGCCGTCATAGATCATGCCCTCTTCGGGCTCGGCCACGATCGAGTGGATCATGTCATAGGCCTTCTTGATCGACTCGGCGTTGGGTGAGGCGATCTTGACGATGCCGTCGTCGTTGATGTCGACCTTGGCGCCCGACACTTCGACGATCTCGCGGATCACCTTGCCGCCCGACCCGATCACTTCGCGGATCTTGTCGGTGGGCACCTGCATCGTCTCGATACGCGGCGCGTGGACCGAGAAGTCACCCGCCTCGGTCAGCGCCTTCGACATCTCCCCCAGGATGTGCATCCGGCCTTCCTTGGCCTGCGCCAGCGCCTTGGCCATGATCTCGGGCGTGATGCCTGCAACCTTGATGTCCATCTGCAGCGAGGTGATGCCGTTTTCGGTGCCTGCCACCTTGAAGTCCATGTCGCCGAGGTGATCCTCGTCCCCGAGGATGTCGGTCAGGATGGCGTAAGAACCGTCCTCTTCCAGCACCAAACCCATGGCGACACCGGCCACCGGCGCCTTCAGCGGCACGCCCGCGTCCATCATCGACAGGGAGCCGCCACAGACCGACGCCATCGAGCTCGACCCGTTGGATTCGGTGATCTCCGACACCACACGCACGGTGTAGGGGAAATCCGTCGCCGCCGGCAGCACCGCCTGCAACGCACGCCAAGCCAGCTTGCCGTGGCCGATCTCACGCCGTCCCGGAGGGCCAACGCGGCCCGCTTCACCGACCGAATAGGGCGGGAAGTTGTAGTGCAAGAGGAAGTTCGAGCGGAAATTGCCGTGCAGCGCGTCGATGATCTGTTCGTCATCACCGGTGCCCAGCGTGGTCACCACCAGGCCCTGCGTCTCGCCCCGTGTGAACAGGGCCGAACCATGCGTCCGCGGCAGGAAACCGGTCTCACACACGATGTCGCGCACCTTGTCCAGCGCCCGGCCGTCGATCCGCTTGCCCTCGTTTACAACCGATCCGCGCAGGATCGACGATTCCAACTTTTTCATCGCCGGGCCGAGGTTGGCGTCTTCCAGCTGCTCTTCGCTCAGCGTCGCCTTGATCGCCTCTTTGGCGGCGGCCACGGCACCGGTGCGCTCCTGCTTGTCGAGGATCGCATAGGCGTCGCGCATCTGCGTCTCACCCGCCGCTTTCACCGCGTCAAAAAGCTCGGAGTAATCCGGCGGCTGGAAGTCGAACGGCTCTTTCGCCGAGTCCTCGGCCAGCGAAATGATCAGGTCGATGACCGGCTGGATCTGCTCATGCGCAAAGGTCACCGCGCCCAGCATTTCCTCTTCTGTCAGCTCATAGGCCTCGGATTCGACCATCATCACCGCGTCTTTGGTCCCGGCAACCACCAGGTCCAGACGCTGGTCCGGCTTGGTGCGCAGCTGGTCCATATCCTCGACCTCGGGGTTGAGGATGTATTCGCCATCCTCATAACCCACGCGGCAGCCCGCGATCGGGCCCATGAAGGGCGCGCCCGAAATGGTCAATGCGGCCGAGGCGGCGATCATCGCCACGATGTCGGGGTCATTCACCAGGTCGTGCGACAGCACGGTGCACATCACCAGCACTTCGTTCTTGAACCCGTCGACAAACAGCGGGCGGATCGGACGGTCGATCAGACGCGCGGTCAGCGTTTCCTTTTCGGTCGGCCGCGCCTCGCGCTTGAAAAAGCCGCCCGGCACCTTGCCCGCGGCATAGTATTTTTCCTGGTAATGCACGGTCAGCGGAAAGAAATCCTGACCGGGCTTGGGCTGCTTGGCAAAGGTCACGTTGGCCATGACGCTTGTCTCACCCAAGGTGGCGATGACCGAGCCATCCGCCTGACGGGCAACCTTGCCCGTTTCCAGTGTCAGCGTCTCCTCGCCCCACTGCATCGTCTTCGTCGTTATGTTGAACATGTATCGTATCCTGTTCGGAGCACTCCCGGGCCCTCCCGGGTCTCCAATGCATTGGCGGCCCCATTGCCGCCGACCCCAATCCTTCTGCACAACGCCGGGGTCTATAGCGTCACGTCTCAGATAGCGGGGCCATACAGCAGAACCACCATGAAGGAAAGGCTTTACCCATCCGACGTCGCGGCTTTCAGCAACGTGTCGAGCAATGGGTGGGGAAAGCTGCGCCTGAGCGTGATGGCATAGAAGCTTTCCACCACCTTGAGCGCGAACGGCGCTGTCGCCAGACGGCCGGCGGCCAGCTCATCCGCCACCACCACCGCAGGGCTGACGGCAAGGCCCGCGCCCTCACGCGCCAGCAGCCGGACCATCGCCATATCGTCCACATCCGCCACGATCCGCGGCTGCACGCCCAGTTGCTCGGCCCGGCCAAGGAACCCGGCGCGAATGGCGGTTTCGGTGGGCAGGATAAAGCCTTCGTTCTGCAACAGCGCCCGCAGGCTTGCGTGGTGCAACCGCTCGGGCCGGCCATGGATGCCCACCGGCTGCTCGGCGAGGCGTTGCGCCACCAGCTCGGCCCCGACCCCGTCGCGCGGCGGTTCGGTCGACAAAACCACATCCAACGCCAGCGCCCTGAGCGCCGCCATCAGCCCTTCCTCGGGCCCGGACCGCAGGCTGATATCCAGATCGTCCCGCCCCAGCACCGGCGCAAGGAACCGCAGCTGATAGTTGCGCGACAGGGTCGACAGCGCCCCGATCCGCAAGGGCGGCATGGCGTGCCCGCTCTGTCGCAAGGTCGCCAGCAGTTCGGCCCCGGTGTCAAAGATCCGGTCCGCATGATCCAGCGCAATCCGCCCCACCTCGGTCAGCTCCAACCGCCGCCCGACCCTTTCAAACAGCGCATGGCCCAGCTGATCCTCCAGCGCGCGGATCTGCGAGGACAGCGCCGATTGCGACACATTCAGACGCTCCGCCGTCCGGGTCAGGTGCCCTTCGCGCGCGACCTCGCGGAAGTACCGCAGGTGATGATAGTTCAGATGTTCCATCGTTTACTATTATAGAACGTAATTATCCAAATGTTATATTTTTATTCATGTCTGTGACCCGGTATCTCCGCGCCGAACCACCAAAAGGGCACGAGCATGGACCTGATCACCGACATCCTGACCACGATGCTGGCGCAGCTGCAAAAGCCGACACTGTCGTTCCTGATCGGCGGCATGCTTCTGGCGGCGATGGGGTCGAAGTTCGAAGTGCCCGAGCCGGTCTACAAGTTCATCGTGATCCTCTTGCTGCTGAAGGTCGGCATCGGCGCCGGCATCTCGGTGCGCGAGGCCAACCTGATCGAGCTCGCCGTGCCCGCCCTCGCCTCCGGGATCGCCGGCATCGTCATCGTCCTCCTGGGCGCCCGCACCCTGGCCCGCCTGCGCGGCGTCACGCCAATGGACGGCATGGCCACCGTTGGCCTGTTCGGCGCGGTCTCAGCCTCGACCCTCGCGGCCAGCATGGCGGTGCTGGATGATGAGGGCATCGCCTATGAAGGCTTCATCGGCGCGCTCTATCCCTTCATGGACATCGCCGCTCTTGTCACCGCCATCGTCCTCGCCCGCCTCGGCGCCGAACGGCGCGCGGCCGTGGCGGGTGACGGCACCGTCACGATGGGCGGCGGCACCGGTGGCCAAGGCCCGACGCTCGACGGCGCGCTGATCAAGGGCATCCTGGTCGACACCTTCCGCAGCCCGGCGATCTCGGCCCTCCTCCTAGGCCTCGTGCTCGGCGTCTTTGCTCGCCCCGAAACCGTCTACGCGAGCTTTTACGAACCCCTCTTCCGCGGCCTCCTGTCGATCCTGATGCTGGTCATGGGGATGGAGGCCTGGTCGCGCCTCTCGGAACTGCGCGGCGTCGCCCATGCCTACCTGCTCTACGGCCTGACCGCCCCCATCGTGCACGGCATGATCGGCTTCGGCCTCGGCCTCGCCGCGCATCACCTCACCGGGTTTTCCGCGGGTGGCGTGGTGTTGCTGTCGGTCATGGCGGCCTCAAGCTCGGACATCTCCGGCCCGCCCACCATGCGCGGCGCCCTGCCCGAGGCCAACCCCTCGGCCTATGTCGGCGTCTCGACCGGGCTCGGCACCCCCGTCGCGATCCTGTCGATCCCGCTCTTCATGGCGCTGGCTGACGCGATGATCGGCTTCTGATCCGCCTACCCGATCAGCAACAGCAGCCCCAAGGCCAACGCCGCCCAGCCGGCAATGATCGGCAGTACGATCCAATAGTCGCGCTCTTTCGGCAGCTGCCAGCCAGGCGCGCCGCGCGCCTTGTAGACCGTCGCGAGGCACTGAATGGGCCAGTAGAGCGTGATCCCCAGCGCGGCGCCCAGAACCAGCCCGGCCCATCCCGCAGCGGTCGCGTGGCCGATCAACCCAGCGACGAGAAGCGGCACATAGACCACGAGGTCGGCCAAGGCAAAGCCCCAGAACAGCGCCACGCCGACTGGCGTAATCCGTTCCGCCGGTTCCTGGGTGCCCATTCTGACGCCGATCTCATAGCGGAACGCGGACGGCATTTGCGCGATCGCCAGGTAGAGCGCCAACAGCCAGCCCGGCCCCTGCACAATCCAGAATGCGATATCCGCCATGGCCTCCCCCCTTTTGGGCAAGGTAGCGATGCAGCGGGCCCAGCGCCTTGACGATGGTCAAATACCCGCGCGCAAAAACAAAGGGGCCGCCAAAGCGACCCCCTGAAACACTGCAATAGCGCGGAATTTAGCGGCGGATGCCGAGGCGCTTGATCAGGTCCTGATAGCGCGCTTCGTCCTTGGCTTTGGTATAGTCCAAGAGCTTGCGGCGCTGTGCGACCAGCTTGAGAAGGCCACGGCGCGAGTGGTTGTCCTTCTTGTGGGTCTTGAAATGCTCGGTCAGGGTGCTGATCCGGCTGGTCAGGATGGCCACCTGCACTTCGGGCGAACCGGTGTCGCCGTCCTTGGTGGCGAATTCCTTCATCAGGCGGGTCTTTTCTTCGGGCGTAATCGACATCGGGGTCTCCTTGATCGGTTGGTGTGAATGGCACAAGCCGGGATGTCGTCCAGCAAGGCCCGTGGAGGGTTTAGATCACGGGCGTATAGGCGAGTTGCCGGTGCTTGGAAAGCCATTTTTTGCGGTGAACCAATCCTTGAGAAATCCGTCGGATCAAACGATAGTGGCGGCATGGAACTTTGGCTTCTTATCGGCGCGGCATTGGCCCTTGGTTTGGGCGGTCTTTCTTCTGGCAGCAGCGGAGGCGGCAGTGATGGCGGTGACGACAGCGCCGGTGCCGAAGGCCCGCCGCCAACGCAGGAGGGCGATGGCGGCGACAACCTTTTGGAAGGCTCCCCTGTCGTGGACGATGCCATCTATGGGCGCGGCGGCAGCGACACG
>JASJCC010000122.1 GCA_030066175.1 Paracoccaceae bacterium
CTGGTCATCACGCGGCTGACGCCGAAGCGGGTGAGGGCGCTGGTTGCCGACCTGCAATCGGAGGCACGGCTGGAGGATGTGATCCTAGACCGGTTCGACGAGCGCAGCCCTTATGAATGCGCCACAAGGATGGTCGACAGCAATATCCGCCACGCGGGGCCGGTGCTGTTGGGCCCTGTCCCCGAGGATGCGGGCCTGGAAGCGGCGGCGGAAACCGCGCCGAAACAGATCCTCCGCACGCTTGAGACAAGCGGTCTGCGCGGCTGCGGCGGTGCCGGCTTCCCGACCGGGCGCAAATGGCGCATCGCGGCCGAGACCGAGGCGGAAAAGCGCATCGTGATCTGCAACGCGGATGAGGGTGAGCCGGGCACCTTCAAAGACCGTGTATTGCTGACCGAACGCCCGCATCTGGTTTTCGAAGGCATGACCATCGCCGCCCGCGCCATTGGCGCCAGCGAGGGCATCATCTATCTGCGCGGCGAATACGCCTATCTGCGCCCGCTGCTGGAAGAGGTCTTGGCCGACCGCCGCGCCCGCGGCCTGCTGGGGTCGGCGATAATGGGGGTCGAGGGGTTCGATTTCGACATCCGCCTGCAACTGGGCGCCGGGGCCTATATCTGCGGCGAGGAAGGCGCGCTGATTTCCTCCTGCGAGGGTCTGCCGGGCGAGCCGAAAACCCGCCCGCCATACCCGGTGACCCGCGGTTACAAGGGATTTCCCACCGTGGTCAACAATGTCGAAACCCTGTGCCATGTCGCTCGGATCCTCGATCAGGGTGCGCAGTGGTTTTCCGGCATGGGCACCGAGGGCAGCCACGGCACCAAGCTGTTCAGCGTCTCGGGTGATTGCCTCAATCCCGGCATTTACGAATTGCCCTATGGGCTGACGGTGGAAGAGCTTTTGCAGATGGTGGTGGCCACCGACGCCGCCGCTGTCCTGGTGGGTGGCCCCAGCGGGACGATGATTGCGCGCGACACCTTTCACCGCCGGCTGACCTTTGACGATCTGGCCACCGGCGGCGCCATCGTGGTCTTTAACGGCGAACGGAATATCCTCGAGATCGTCGAGTATTACATGTCGTTCTTCGTGCATGAAAGCTGCGGCTATTGCACGCCCTGCCGGGTCGGTAACGTGTTTCTGCAAAAGGCGATTGGCAAGTTCCGCAAGGGCCTCGCCAACCCGGCCGACATCGACTACCTACGTGATCTTTCCGACACTATCATCGAAACCAGCCGCTGCGGGTTGGGCATGACCTCGCCCAACCCGATCCTGTCGACGCTGGAGAATTTCCCGCTGGTCTATTCGGCGATGCTCAAACCCTCAAAGGATCGCATCCGGGCGACGTTCGACATCCAGCACGCCATCGACAGCGCGCGCAAACTCGCCAAGCGCCGGTCGCATATTTACGACAAGGATTTCACCAAATGAGCGCGTTTCGCTTCACCATCGATGGCGTCGAGATCGCCGCGGAAGAGGGCCAGACGATCATGGAGGCCGCCGATGAGGCCGGTGTCTACATCCCCCGGCTCTGCGATCATGAAGGGCTGCGCCATCAGGGCAGTTGCCGGGTCTGCACGGTGAAATCCGACGGGCGCAGTGTGGCGGCCTGCACCCAGCCCGCGGCCCCCGGCCTTGTGGTGGAAAACGAAAGCGCGCATATTACCAAGCTGCGCCGGGACCTTGTCGAGATGCTGTTTCACGAAGGCAACCACCTCTGCCCGATCTGCGAGGCCAGCGGCAATTGTGAGCTTCAGGCCATGGCCTACCGGCTCGACATGACGGAACCGACGAAATTTCCCTATCTCGAACCCTGCCGCGCGGTCGATGCCTCGCATCCCGATATCGCGCTCGACACCAACCGCTGCATTGCCTGCGGTCGTTGCATCCGTGCGAGCCTGGATGTCGATGGCAAGGGGGTTTTTGGCTATATCGGCCGCGGCATCCATCGGCGCGTATCTGTCAACGGGGACAATCTGGCTGATACCGATGCCGCGATCACCGATTTCGCCATCTCTAACGAGGTCTGCCCGGTGGGTTGTATCATCCGCAAACGCGAGGGCTTTGCCACGCCGATTGGTGAGCGTGAATTCGACAAGGCGCTGATCGGCCAGGATATCGAGGCCAAGCGCGATGACTGAGCTGCGCAAAGCCCGGGTCGCCACCGCCTCGCTTGCCGGTTGTTTCGGCTGCCACATGGCGATCCTCGACATGGATGAACGGCTGATCGACCTGATGGGCAAGGTCGAGATCGATCGCTCACCCCTGACCGACTTCAAAAAATTCACCCGCCGCTGCGATATCGGCATCATTGAAGGTGGCTGTTGTAACGAGGAAAACGTGCATGTGCTGCGGGATTTCCGGCGCAATTGCGATGTGCTGATTGCGCTGGGGCAATGCGCGATCATGGGGGGGCTGCCGGCGATGCGCAACGCCATCATGCATTCGGATGAGCCCTTACGCGAATGCCTGGAGGAGGCGTTTATCGACGGCCGCTATATCCGCAACACCACCCACAACATCCCCAACGACCCGGCGCTGCCGCTTTTGCTGGATGAGGTCTATGCCTGCTCTGAGGTGGTCGAGATCGACTACAACATCCCCGGCTGCGCGCCCACAGGTGACGTGATTTATGATACGCTGATCAAGCTTTTGGCCGGAAAGTTCCACGGCTTTGAGCGGGACATGATCCGCTTTGACTAGGAGGCCCGCAATCGCGGGTGGGCGACATGAGTGAACCGCGCCTGATCGAAATCTCACCGGTTACCCGTGTCGAGGGGCATGGCAAGGTGACGATCCACCTTGATGCCGAGGGCGCCGTCGATGAGGCGCGGCTGCATATCGTGGAGTTTCGCGGGTTTGAGCGGTTCATACGCGGGCGGCTTTTGTGGGAGGTTCCGGTCATCGTCCAGCGGCTCTGCGGCATTTGCCCGGTCAGCCATCATCTGGCTGCCGCCAAGGCGATGGACATGATTGTCGGCGTTGACGAACTGCCCCCCACAGCCGAAAAGATGCGCCGCCTGATGCATTACGGCCAGGTGATGCAAAGCCATGTGCTACACTTTTTCCACCTCGCCTCGCCCGATCTGCTCTTTGGCTTTCAGGCCCCTGCGGAAAAGCGCAACATTTTTGAGGTGATCGCCGAACAGCCCGAGCTGGGCCGCCGCGCCATCCTGATGCGCAAATTCGGCCAGGACATCATCGAGGCCACCGCCGGCAAAAAGATCCACGGCACCGGCGCGATCCCCGGCGGCATCAACCGCAACCTGCCGATCGAGACCCGCGACGCTCTACTGGCGCAGCTTGGCGATATGGAGACCTGGGCGCAGGACGCGCTTGCCCTGGTGCGGGATTACACGCTGACAAATCTCGATCTGGTCCGGGGCTTTGCGGCGTTCGATTCCAGTTACCTGTCGCTTGTGCGCACGGGCGACGGCGCGCTCGATCTCTATCACGGCAATCTGCGCGCGGTTGATGCGGAGGGTGGGATGATCTTTGATCAGGCCGACTACACCCGATACCACGAGCTGTTGGTCGAGGATGTCCGCTCTTGGTCTTACATGAAGTTTCCGTTCATCCGGTCGCTGGGCCCGGGTGAGGGCTGGTACCGCGTGGGGCCCCTGGCGCGGATGAACGCGGTGGATTTCATCGACACACCATTGGCCGAGGCAGCACGGCAGAAACTGTTGGCTCAGAACCACGGCATGCCACAACACGCGGTGCTGGCCAATCACTGGGCACGGTTGATCGAGGTGCTGCATTGCGTCGAAAAGATCCGCACCCTGTTGCACGACCCTGACCTGCAAGGCACCGATCTGGTCGCCACCGGGACGCGGCGGCAAGAGGGCATCGGCGTGATCGAGGCACCGCGCGGCAACCTCATCCACCACTATGAGGTCGATGAGAATGACCAGGTGACCTATTGCAACCTGATCGTGTCAACGACCCACAACAACGAAGGCCTGAACCGCGCGGTCAAGGCGGTGGCGGTGCGGGCGCTGTCACATCAGCCAACGATTACCGAAGGCATGCTGAATGAGGTCGAAGTGGCGATCCGCGCCTATGATCCGTGCCTGTCTTGCGCCACCCATGCGTTGGGCCAGATGCCGCTGATTGTTGAGATCATGGATGCCGCTGGCACGGTGATCGACCACCGAACCAAAGACTCATGACGCTGCTCATCGGCTACGGCAATCCCGGACGGGGCGATGATGGGCTGGGCCCCAGTTTTGCGGCCTGGGCCGCGGAGCAGGACCTGGCGGGGCTGGAGGTGATCAGCGATTTCCAGTTGAAGGTCGAAC
Organism: Paracoccaceae bacterium; assembly: GCA_030066175.1. GTDB lineage: Bacteria > Pseudomonadota > Alphaproteobacteria > Rhodobacterales > Rhodobacteraceae > JASJCC01. The sequence goes on from JASJCC010000122.1 coordinate 4,299, forward strand.
ATGCCATGACCGTCGCCGACGCCGCGCGGGTGATCTTTGTCGACTCGAGCGTCGATGGTGCGGTGGGCTGCGATCTGGCCCCTTTGGAGCCGTCGCAAGACTTCGCCATCGACAGCCACCGCCTGCATCCGGCGGCCCTCCTCAGTCTCGCCAAGCTGATGTTCAACGCCACGCCGCCCGCCTACCTGCTGGCCATCCACGGCACCGATTTCGACATGCTGCATGACGGGCTGAGCCCGCAGGCCGAAGACAATTTCGCCCTCGCCAAGGACCGCTTTCTCGGCTGGTTCCACACGGAAAGCCTGCCCTGTTGACCCGCCCGTCCCTGCCAAAGCCCCATCGACGCCAGCAAAACACAGTGCGATGAGCTATTCCTACCTGATCACCGGCCTGATCCTTGCCGTGGCGGGCCTTGTCGCATCACGCCTGTCCCCAAGCCTGCAGTGGTTCGTGCTCGCCGCCGGCGTGCTGGCCGCGCCGGCGGGCTTGGCGGACGTGCTCTTTGTGCCGGAATACTGGCAACCGCAGCACATCATCGGCGCCTGGTTCAGCATCGAGGGGGTGCTGTTTTCCTTTGGCAATGGCTGCCTGATCGCCGCCATGATCGCCCTCTGGTTCCCCGAGATTGCACCGGAAAAACCGCAGGTGATCTGGCAGCCGGTCTATCGCTGCGCGTCGCTTATGCTGCCGGGATTCCTGGCCTTTCTGGCCGCATGGCAGGGCGGGTTCGGGTCATTGATGATCATGCACGCGGCCTATCTGGGCTTTGCCGTGATGTTTGTGTTGATGGCGCTTCAGCGTCGATTGTCGCTGAAGGTCGTCATCTTCTCCGGCGTTGGTTTCGCCGCACTTTACAGCGTGCAGACCCTGCTCTGGTACTGGCTCGACCCGGGGTTTCCGCGCTTCTGGTCGGCCGCGCCTTATGTCTACGTGCTGGAAATCCCGCCCTTCCTGCCGGTCGAGGAATACCTCTGGGCGTTCCTCTATGGCGGGCTCTGGTCCAGCCTGATGCTCTTTGCGTTTGAGGCGCGCCTGCCGCGGTCGGTGCGCTGACGCTTAGCGCAGCGGGGCGGGGGACGGGATTTCCTCAACACGGCCGCTTTGCACGTCATAGAGCACCGCGGACACCGTCACATGACCCGGGATGCGTGCCGCGTCGCGCAGGCGGGCAACGTCGCCCTGCAGGCTTTGTGTGTGATCGTGAATGGCGTGGGCACTGACATCGACACCCAGCTTGGCCTTGACCGCGGTCTGAAACGCCGGATCGGCAAAGCGTTCGGCGCCGCATTGGGTGTGCTGCATCAGGATCACCTCAAAGCCGCCTTTCGCGTCGCCCTCCATCATCGCCACCATAAAGGCGAGGGTGGCGATCTCGTCGATCACAGCGTCGGTGACGCGCCCACCATTGTTGCGCAGGACAACCGCGTCCCCCAGCTCGAGCCCCAGCACATGCGCCGGGTCCACCCGGGCATCGACGCAAGTCAGGATGACGCTGCGCAGCTTGGGCAGGATCGGCAGATCCCCATCGGTGAAGCCCTCGGAAAACAATTGGTTGCGGTCGAGAAGCGTGGGGAGGCTGGACATCAGAGGTTCCTTTCTGTGGAGGGTCAAACGGCGCTTGGCGCAACATGCGTTGCGCGCCATTCGTCGCTTTGCTGGCTGAAGCGCGGCTGTTCGAGGCGGATGAAATCGCGCAGGCGCTGCACCTCTTGCAGGTCCATCGCGGGGGTCAGCAGGATACGTGCAAAACCCAGTATCGCGCGCAGCCGCCGCGCCGGCGAGCTGCGCAGTTCCGGTCGGGCGGCGACGGTGCGGCGCAGGATGTCTTCGAACGGCTCCGGTGCCTGTCCGCCCACCTCCAGCACGTCCGAGGTGGGTGCGTTGATCGCAAAACTGCCGCGGCGGTATTCATCGGCATAGATCGCCAGTTGCGACACGGCCGCGTTCGAGAAATTGGATGGCGGCATAGCGCGCAGGGCCTTGGTCATCATCTTTTCCGAGATGTTCAGATACCGCACCTTGCGCCCCAGTACGCGCCCCATCGCCGCTGCGATGTCATTGGGCGACAGCAACTCCGGCCCGGTCGGGCGATAGCGTTTGCCGGCATGCGCTTCGGGATCTGCCAGCGCGGCGACAGCGACGCGCGCGATGTCTTCATTTGACGGCGGGGCGTTCTTTTTCACGTCGCCATCCCCCAGCGGCATGGTAAACACGCCCAGATGCGCCGCCATATCCAGCACCATCAGGTAGTTATCGGCAAACCACCCCGGATCGACCGAGGTCACCGTCATTCCCGGCGCCAGTCGCGCCAGCCGGTCAGAGATATAGGTCTCACGGGTGAACATCGACGGGTGATCGGTCGCGGACAGCCATTGGCCAAGCGTCACCACATGCTGCACCCCGCTTTCATGCGCGGCGACCGAGAAAATCGCGTTGAAATGCAGCCCGTTGGGCGCAGTGGGGGCGCATTGATAGGCGCGGTCGATCCCTTGCATGGCGCGCCGCATGTCGGACAGCGCATACTGGTTGCCGACAAACAGCTCGGCCCCCGCCGCCTCCAGTCTGTCGGCACGTGCGTCGCGCCGGCGGACAAAGGCGCGGACGTCAAAGCCCCGCTCTAAAAGCTGCAAAGTCACCGGAATGCCGGTTTTGCCGGCGGCGCTGGTAACGAGGATTTTCGGGGATGTTGACATTGGGGGGCTCCTGATCAATCTCTGCTATAGGAAATAAAGTGAACACTTTAAAAAATAAAGTAACGAAACCGTGAGGTAGCCAGATGGCCAAAACCCGGTCTTACAAACTGCTTTGCCCGATCGCCCGCGCGCTGGACCGGATCGGGGATCGCTGGACCCTACTGATCCTGCGCGATCTACATGCCGGTCCGGCGCGGTTTTCCGATCTGCAGCGCGGGCTGACCGGCATCGCGGCGAACCTGCTGACGGATCGCTTGGGCAAACTGGTCGAGGACGGGCTGATCACACGGCGCGAGGCCGGGCATGGCGCCTCGGTCTACGCGTTGACCGATCTGGGCACGCGCACGTCGGACGTGATCTTTGACCTTGCGCTCTTTGGTGGGCTCTTCCCGCCCGAGGGCGAGGTGGTGACGCCCGGCAACCTCCGCACCGTGGCGACCACCCTGGGGGCGGCGGCGAAACGGGTGGTTACCCCGGACATGGCGTTTGAGGCGTCAATTGTGGTGGACGGGGAAGAGATGCATCTGACCGTGCAGGGCGGCGCGGCGCAGATGCTCTACGCCCGCTGCCCCGATCCGGACCTGGTTTTCACCACCAGCTACACCGATCTGCTGGCCTTCTCCGAAGGGGAAATCGCACCGGCTGTCTTTGCCCAGCAGCACAGCACGCTCGACATCCGCAGCCCGGGCAAAGAGCAAGCGTTTCTGACGCTGATGGCGCGTGTCACCGCGTTGCTGCAGGGTCAACCAGCGCCCGGCTGACCACCTCAGGCCGGCGCAAACGTGTCGCGATAGGTGTCGCGCAGAACGTTTTTCTGCACTTTCCCCATGGTATTGCGGGGCAGGGCGTCCACCAGCACCAGTTTGCGGGGATGTTTGAACCGCGCGAGCGAGGCCGCGGTTGCGGTGGCGATGGCGTCAAGGTCCGGGGAGGCGCCAGGTTCCGGGACGATCAGGCCCAGCACCGTCTCGCCGAAGTCCTTATGCGGCACGCCGATCACGGCGCTTTCAAGAACTCCGGGCTGGTCATCCAGGATCAGTTCGATCTCTTTGGGATAGATATTGTAGCCGCCCGAAATGATCAGATCCTTGTTGCGCCCGACGATATGAACATAGCCATCGGCATCGATCCGCCCCAGATCACCGGTGATGAAAAACCCGTCCGCGCGCAGCTCGGCCGCGGTCTTTTCCGGCATCTGCCAGTAGCCTTTGAAGACATTCGCCCCCCGCACCTCGATCTGACCAACCTCACCTTGAGGCAGCGTCTGGCCGGTTTCGGGATCGGTGATCTTCAGCTCGACCCCGGGCAGGGGAAAGCCCACGGTACCAGCGCGCCGGTCGCCGTCATAAGGGTTGGAGGTGTTCATGTTGGTTTCGGTCATGCCATAGCGTTCAAGGATCCGGTGGCCGGTGCGTTCCTCGAACCGGATATGCGTTTCCGCCAAAAGCGGCGCGCTACCCGACACGAAAAGCCGCATGTGTTGGGTCAGATCGCGGGTGAAGCGCGGGTCATCCAGCAGCCGTGTGTAAAAGGTCGGCACGCCCATCAGGCTGCTGGCCTGGGGCAGCAAGGTGATCACCTGGTCAAGGTCGAATTTCGGCAGAAAGATCATCGATCCACCCGCGATCAGCGTGATGTTTGTCGCCACAAAGAGCCCGTGGGTATGGAAAATCGGCAGGGCGTGCAGCAGCACGTCCGTATCGGTGAAGCGCCAATGCTCGGCCAACACCTGCGCGTTGGACAGCAGGTTGCCTTGCGTCAGCATCGCGCCTTTGGACCGGCCCGTGGTGCCAGAGGTATAAAGGAAAGCCGCCAGATCGTCCGCGCTGCGCGGGACGGTTGCGAAGGTTGTCGGCAGGTCTTGGGCTTGGTCGGTCAGGCTGCCCGATCCATCGGCATTCAGCGTCTCGATCTGCGCGCCCAAGCGGCTCGCGATGGGGGTAAGGTCGCTTTCGGCCTTCGCGTCGCAGACCACCATGGCGGCGCCGCTGTTTTCGATGAAATAGGTCAACTCATCGACGGTATAGGCGGTGTTGAGCGGCAGAAACACGATGCCCGCCTGCACACAGGCCGCGTAAAGCGCCAAGGCCTCGGCGGATTTTTCCACCTGTGCCGCCAACCGGTCGCCCGGCTGCAGGCCCGCGGCGCTCAGCGCATTGGCGATTTGTGCCGTTTGGCCCAGAAACGCCGCGTGGGTGATGACCGACCCGTCCTGCAGCGTCAGGAACGGCGTCGCGGCACCTGCATGTTTGCCGAAAAGCTGGTCGTATAGCGGGTTGGTCATCGCGAGCTCTCCTGCGCGAGGGTTTTTTCGGCGGTCGCGGCAAGGGACCGGATTTCGGAGGAGGCCGCAACCTTTTGCGTGGCGGCATAGCGTTCGTGGTTTTGTGAGACCTTGTCGAGATCGTAGAGGTAGTTGACCATCACGCCACCCGATTGCTGCAGGCCCTTGTTGGACTGGTCGGCTTGCGCGTGCACTTTGTGCACTTGTGCGCCGTTGCCGAGGTGGAACCGTGCCACGGGATCGACCGGCCGGCCATCCGGGCGCTTGGCGGCGATCAGGTAGCGCGCGGCGAGGGCGCGCAGCTGGTCGTCGGACCCGTCCAGACCCACGTCCTGCGCCGACACCCAGCGCATCAGGCCCGGGATCGGGGACAGGGTCATAAAGGTCTTCAGCCCCGGCAGTTCCAGCGCCAGATCGGCGGCCACTTGTTTGATCAGGAAATTCCCGAACGAGATATGGGCCAGCCCCGCTTGGCAGTTCGAAATGGAATAGAACACCGCGGTGTCGGCAGCCTCCGCGTCGATCACCTCGCGTTCCTCAGATAGCAGCGTCTGGATCGAACTGGCCACCCCTTTGGTCAAAGCGATTTCCACAAAGATCAGCGGCTCATCCGGCATCGCCGGGTGGAAAAAGGCAAAACAGCGCCGGTCCGCGGGCTCCAGCCGGCGGCGCAGATCATCCCAGCTGTCGATGGCGTGCACGGCCTCATAGGCAATGATCTTTTCCAGGATATGCGCCGGGCTTTCCCAGCTGATCGGACGCAGCACCAGAAAGCCGCGATTGAACCACGACGCAAAGAGGTGGCGGAAGTCGAGATCAAGCGCCTCAAGCGCCGGATCGCCCTTGCCCAGGCGCAGAAGATCGGCGCGCATCTGCACCAGCCGCCCAGTGCCGCCGGGCAGCATGTTCAACCGCCGGATCAGCTCTTGCCGCGGCGGTTCGACGGCCGACATGAACGCGCTGTAGCTTTGCTGACCCGGCTCATCCTCGTATCGTTGCAGCGCCGTGCGCACCTGCGCGGGGTCGATATCCATCGCCTCGGCCAAGTGCCGGAAGAAGGCGATCTTGTCGGCATCCTCCATCGCCGCGTAACGGTCGAGGATCAGCCGCGCGATAGTCCGGCCCGAGGTCTCGCCCGCTGTGCCGACCAACGCGCTGGCGAGTTCCGCGGTCGGGCGGGCATCATCGCCCGCCGCCCCGCTAAAGACCGCGCGCCGTTCGAACACCGTCGACAGAAGCTCGGCCAAGAGGGTCATCGCATCGATCCCATGACCTGATCCGGCAGCCAGGTCGCCAAACCCGGGAAGATGCACAGCAGGATGATCGCCAGCACCATGCAGGCGACAAAGGGCAGCGACCCGCGCAGGATGGTTTTCAGCGAGATATCCGGAGCGATGCCGTTGATGACGTAGAGGTTCAGACCGACGGGCGGTGAGATCAGGCCGATCTCCATATTGATCGTCAGCACAACCGCAAACCAGATCGGATCAAAGCCTGCCGTGGTGATGATCGGCAACAGGATCGGCGCGGCCATAAGGATCACCGCGACGGGTGGCAGGAAGAACCCGGCGATCAGCAGAAAGACGTTGATCGCCCCCATCAATACCCAGCGGTTCACGTCGAGCGTACCGATCCATTCGGCAATCGCTTGCGTGATGAATAGCGAGGACAGCATGTAGCTGAAGACACCCGCGGCCGCGATTATGAAGAGGATCATCACGCTTTCCTTAGTGCTGTCGCGCAGCACGACCCAGAGATCCTTTGGGTTCCAGAGCTTGTAGATCACCGTGGCGATCACCAGGCACAAAAGCGCACCCACCGCGGCGGTTTCCGACGGGGTCGCGATGCCGCCATACATGGCGTAGAGTACCCCGATGATGATCAGCAGAAAGGGCAGAACCCGCGGCAAAATCTCGAACTTCTGGCGCCAGGTGTAGCTGCCGGCGCTCAGCACCGATGCGTCGCCCGACCGCCATGTGGAGTAAAGCGACCACGCCATGAAGAGGCCGACCAGCAACAGCCCGGGGATCACACCTGCAAGGAATAGCCGGCCAATCGAGGTTTCCGTGGCGATGCCGTAGACGATCATGGTGACCGAGGGCGGGATCAGGATGCCCAGCGTCCCGCCCGCCGCGATGGAGCCCGTAGCCACGGCGTCGGGATAGCCGCGCTTGCGCATCTCGGGGATGCCCATCTTGCCGATCGCGGCACAGGTGGCCGGGCTGGACCCCGACATCGCCGAGAACAAAGCACAGGCGCCGAGGTTTGACACCACAAGCCCGCCAGGGACACGGGTCAACCAACGCTCAAGTGCCTCGTAAAGATCCGCGCCCGCCCGGGTCGAGGCAATCGAGGCGCCCATGATGATGAACATCGGGATCGACAGCAGCGCGAAATTGTCGAG
>JASJCC010000025.1 GCA_030066175.1 Paracoccaceae bacterium
AGATTCGAGGCTTGTTCTTGCCGCAGCCTTATGAAGGCGCGCGCGACGTCGAGGCCTTGGCAGTTAGCTTTACGTCGGAAAAACTCCTTCGCTCCCGCCGGCCTATCAAACACACTTCTGCATTGGCATGGCGGAGCCCGCTGGAGCGAAGGAGTTTTTCCGACGTAAAGCTAACTGCCAAGGCCTCGACGTCGCGCGCGCCTTCATAAGGCTGCGGCAAGAACAAGCCTCGAATCTCGAGCATTGCGTGCTTTCTGCTGGGGGCTTGAACCGGACGCGAAAACGAGCTGTCTGGTAGCAACCTGATATGACCGTCAATACTTGGGTGCTTGGCATCGAAGCGGCCCTCTTCTTCGACCGGAACCACATCGAACTCAGATCCCTCGGCCAACGCAGCGAAGGCCTTGTCTTTGCCTTTTTCCTCTGAAATGCGCTTATTCAAAGGCACCAATCGCATACGCGGTCGGCGGCTTCCTGGCTCGATCGCAAGCGCAAAACCCTCTTTGGGCGAACCCAGCAGAAGCTTCGGTAGACCTTCGCCATCACTATCGGTGCCGAGCGCAAAGACTCCGTGGCTTTGTCCAATTGTCCAGCGCAAGACTTCGGAGCCGTGCGCGTCAGCAGGAATGGGTAAGCACGAGTCTTTGCCATCGCTGCTGATCCATCTCAGCGTGCCACAATCGGTCGCCGCGCGAGCGTCAATATGAGTCCCGAACAACACCGAAACACTGCCATCGGATGAAGGAACCCTTCCGATGCAAAAATTCAATCGCCGATAGGACAATGGCTGGAAATAGCGTGGCAGCCTGTTCACAAGGTTATCGGCGAGAAAGTCGGATCCAATAACGACGATGTTTTCAAAGGGGACGGCTTCGTAGTCGACACCTAAATGATCCTCGACCATCTCGATGGCGGTAATGCGATTCAAGATGTCTCGCAGAAGGTCTTCCGCATTGTCGGTTGTCGAAAGATCGATGCGTATCAGGCGTCGTTGGGTTGGCTCGATGTTCGGCCGAACCGGTGTGACTTCGCCGACCGAAATGCCCGTATCGAGATCGAATTTCATGGTGATCCGGACTTGAGAAGGGATGACAAAAACGCGGCTCGGGTACCTCTTGCGCGCGCCTGTTTCTGAGGATCCGTCAACCTAGCAAGAAGATGGCTTAAGTTAAAAGCTGGCGCATCCCCGTTTTCGGACGGGCTAAGGTCCACTGGAATGATCTCGGAAAAGACGCGCACGGCTTTAAGTCGTGTAACAAGACTACTTAAGCGTTGCCCCCAAGCAGTATCGATATCAACAAACGCCTCATTCCATTTTTGCTGACCTGCTTCTACAGGGTCATTTGTCTGAATCAAGTTCGGGTCTTCGGCAAGTCTTGTCCACGCATGTAACGCATCGACGGGAGGCACGACCCCGTTGAGGTAGGTTAGTGCGCCGTCTACTGCGATGGAGCATGACAATAGTCGCGACCCACTCAACTCCATGATATTTGCCGCGGCCAGTTCAAAGCTTCTTATGTCGTCGCTGTTGGCCTTTGGCCACGGCGGCACGAGCAGCGCTGCAGATACCAGTTGGTCGTCATGTTCTTTCGATTTTGGAGATTCCGAGGCCGTCATCGTGTAAGTCTGAGTCCGGTCGTAGATATTCCATCCCAAAACCGTAACAGCTTCGTCTCTCAGAAGACGCAGAGGTTCACCGCCTTCACGCTCTTCGAGAGTGATTGCACTGAGGTCGGAGCGCTGGGTCCAATCCGCAGGATGCGATGCAGCCTGAGCTATTCTAGCCGCTTGCATCACCCGCTTTCGCCGCTTTTGGTCCGATGAAACAAACACAAGCGACCGGCCTCCGTTTCGATTCACCCTATTCACGCCGTGATTGACGCCAATCGCCCAATGTCAGCATCTACGATTTTGACCGCGTTCATCGTATCCCCGATGCGCAACGCTTCTAGGAATTCCGCCGCGCGGACGCCAAAAACGCCTGACAACAACAATACCGCTGCACTGTTGCCGTACGGACCTAACCTAATACCTACACCTGGCTTCGCCGCGTTGAGGGCTCCTCTCACGTTCGCTTCGAACTCAGGGTCAGAGGCTTTCGCAGCAACCACGTCACCAAGCGACTTATAGCTTTTATGCTCACTGTCGATATCGAGGATCGGCGAAAGAATGGGCCGGTTGGCATCAGGAATAGAGGCCTGCCACTGTTCAATAAGTTGCCAGATGACTTTACTTCGCACGAAAAGGGGCAAATCCGACCTCGCCCAAAACTCTGGCTTTGGCAATCCCTCGAAGTCACCTGAACCCGTCAGAGCATGCGGCGAAAGAGTCGTGGCGTTAGTCAGCCACTTAGGCGCTCGCTCTGACTCAGCAACTATGGCAAGCTCATCTTCCTCCAAGTCAATGGGAAGCTTGATGTCACTTGCGTTGAGCGAGCGGCGCAACCCCTCAACAGTATTGTATTCAGAGTAGTCATCGGAGCTAGTATCAATAACTTCCTCTTCGGTATTCAGCGCATCTTTTTCAGCACCTTTGGGCATGGAGGTCGCGCCAAGCTCATCTTCAGTAACCGCGCGCTCGGTTTCGTGATCTTCGGGATCGGCCAGAATGGGATCTCCGCTGTCAACCACAGCAGCATCAGCCTCTCTTTCGGCGTCGTTCTCATCGCCCGATTCAATGTTGGCGCCCTCTTCTTGCTTGTCTTCGTCTTTAGCTCCAGACGTGTGCTTGAAGAACGTTGCTTTGGAGGCAGCCGCGGTGCTTTCCGTCTCTGTGTCTTCGGTTTCTGCCGTAGATGGTGATCCTTCGACATAGTGCTCAAGCCACGCAAACTTGGCGACCAATATCCCTTGTTGGGGAAGTACGTGTGTCTCACCGAGGCTTTCGTAGCTGATCGTAAGGGCAACATCTTCTGGACAGCCGATAATTTCGATCCTGTCGCCGGGCTGCAGAAGTAGCGGTTGCAGTTTCCGACGGTTGTTCGTATCGACAAACCCCCATTCTACAAGCCGTTCTTCATCCAATTCGCCTGCGATACGCAATGGAAGGGCTTGCTGCCACGCGCTGATCGCATCGTCGAAACGATCTTCGTTCAATGTATCGAAGCGATGAAGTTCTGCGCCACCACTTCGAACAAGAAGATCACGCGCATCAAGGACTGCCTCAAGCCCCGCCGGCTCCAGGTAAAACAATCGCGCCTCGTCATCCAGCAAGCTAGCCATTTCCTCTTTGCGCGAAAGTGGCCAAGCAGCGCTGTGAGTAGGGTTATGGTCGACGATTTCTTGCAAGATCTCCAGGATCTTGCTTATGGTCATGCAAACATCCGGATAGAGCTGCGCCAAACTTCGTTCGATGAAGTCTCGCCGGCTGTTTTTGACCACCAACTTTGTGACGAGAACTCGGTTCGCCTCATCGCTCGATAGGGTAAGTTCAGGAGTTACACACAGACTTGCCCCATGGCAGTTCGAACGGAATACCAGCGAAGCGGTCACCGGCTTAGGCAGGACGCTGTCGTCTTGAAAGCAGACTTGATACTCGAGAGTCTCTCCTTCCGTGTCAGCTAGGCGCAAAGTCACGGTCTCTGATTCTGATGGGTCAAGCGGCAATTCGAGAAGCCAAGATGTCTGCTCCGGCTGTACAGTTTCAGGGCCTCGCTCTAGCCGCAATGAGTCGCCAGAAGACGAACGCGCGACGATTTTTGCCAGCCTGTGCTGTGGCCAAATGACGTTTAGAAGCCATTTGGTAGCGTCGACACGATGCGTTTCCACGCTCAAGCCCGTATTCTGTCCACTTCCATCCATTTTCACTCACCAAAGCGTTCGCAGCCTTAGGTGACCGCCTGGTAGGGTCATGAAATTGCAGCGTTGACACACAACTCGCTAGTCAAATGCAAAAAAACCAGACTGCCCCACTTATAGTTAGGGGCGGTTTGGTGACAGATTCAAGGTAAATGCTGTCCGAAACCGGAAACAGTTTCTGTTTTGCCTCCAATATTCGCCATAACGAAACTGCAAAAAACTGGGTCACCAGACCAAATGGTAGGCGTAAAACCCCGCCACTCAATCCTCGGTTGAATGCGTAATTCCACGAAATGTGCGTGTGACCTGGCGAAGTCGCTTTGGCGCTAGCGGATGTCCGAACCGGAACCCTACCAACAGCAGAACAGCAGCAGTGGCCAACCTTATAAGCCAAAACTGTAGCAACAGAAATGCAAGTCCTGACAGGGCGACCAATGCCGTGCCAATCAAAAAGAGCAGGACGTAAAGCACAGATCTGTCTTGCTTTGACCTGTCAGTCTTCTCCCACAAATCGAGCGACCACCCAAAACCGTAGCCGAGTGCCGTCGCTATCAATCCGATCAACACAAATAGAAGATAGTCCACGCTCTACTCACTTTTCCCTCAACGCATCGTACATCTTCCTTAGCGTTATTCCCAAGTGATCAAAAGAGTCTCGGCGTGTTTGGTCAGTCTTCAGAACACGCCGTACTTTCGCAAGGTCATTGTCCAAGAACAGCAACCCGTTTTTTACTACTTGGCGGGCTACGTCCGGATTGGGCGCAGCCTCGCACGCCGCAAGGACTCGTTCGCCAGGATCTGCGTCTCGAATGAGCACTTCTCCGATGATCATAGCAAGGCCGGAACAGGCTGCATGTTTACGACGCCAAGTGTCAAACTCTGGGAACTTTTTCTTTTCGCCGGGTTTCGGCGCCAACCAACGTTCATTGTCCGCGAAGCGTCCCTTTGACCCAGAGCCGTCTACGGCTTTGCGGATTGCTTCAAACTCATTGCCATTGACCCCATACAGCATTCGCAATTGTTGGAAGAGCAGTGAACGTGCAAGTGTGCTTTGCCGTGTTTCATCCATTTCCCGATCGCGTGATGAGGCAACGGTATGTAATTCTTGCGTTATCTCTGACAAATGTGTCAGCAGCCAAACGCCACGCTTTGTCAGAAAGACTCGTGACAGCGCCTCGGTCGTCGCAGGTGCAGCGATTGGAGAACTCGTCTTTCGTCCAATCTGCGCGGCCCAGTGCATCCAAAACGTGACAAGGCCGGTGATCGCGCCGAAGGTCCAAACTTCGCTTCGCTCTTTCTGCAATTCATAGGACTGAGCCGCCGCACGTAGTGCTTCCGGTAGGGTCTCAAGCCATAGCCCCGCCGACGCTCCACGACCATGCGTGAAGAAAACGTCCGGATCGTAATCGAAGAGATCTCCAAGGACCGTAATCGCCTGTTCGTGATCAATTCCGTAAACCGTTCCGATGACTACCTGCCGCCAGAAATCGGCTTTGGTTTGCTCATCGTGGCCTTCAGATTTGGCAATGTCCCATAGGTGGCGTACAACATCTAGAGCCCGTTCAGCCGCTTTTTCGTCAAAGAATTCGCGAAGTACCAATATGATGAAACTCGGCGCCTCGAACACAAGCTCTTCCGCTTGGCGAGATTTGTCGAGTGCGTGGGCGTGCAGCAGGATTGCTTTGACCTCAGAACCTTCTGAGTGTTGCAAAAGCGCGTGCTCGTGCAAGAACGCCGAAATCGCCTCGTCTGCCTCCCGACGATGTTCACGTATCACTTCGAATAGTTCGCGTGCGATAGCGCTTGAAGAGGCACCATCGCCGTACCTAGCTCGAACTTGGCTTACAAATAGCCGCGCTGCCGGTTTGCTCACATCTTCGCCCAGGTTTAGCGGGCGAACGAACGAAAAAATGCTGCTGGTCAGCAGTAGATCGAGCGACTGCGCACTTTCCGAAATCAGTTCGGCATAATGCTCTGCCATTCGGTGTGACGAAAACCTCGCTTTACGTCGCCCGCCAGAAGACCTTCTCATTTTCAGGTTGATCTCGATCAGAGCTTCGTCATCGTATGCTTCGCGCCATTCGCGCGGGTTGAAATCGCGTTCATCCTTGATTACCGGCTCAGTCCACTTTGCCTTCAAAACACTTTGAAGAATGCCCCAAACCTCGTTGAAAAGATGTTGTGGAAGGGCCGGGAAGTTTGAACCCAAAAAAAGCGCCGCTGCGGCAACAGGCTCCCTGTTCATTCCGTCGACGGCAACTTTGCGAAACATCTCGTTCCACTCAGCGACGACCTTTGAAGTCCCATCGTTTTCCAGAATGGACATCACCGTGTCAAAATCGTCATCACACCAAGCATCGAACACAGTGCCCAAGTCCTCACCTTCAAGCTGCACAGTCACTTCAGAAGCAAGCTTTTCGACATCCGGCCGTGCGTGTTCTGTGAGTAGCGTTTTGACCGCTTTCCATGGACCGGGCTCAATACCTACTTCGCGCCCCCAGAGTTGTTCGAGTTGTTCGCTTTCTTGCCTCCAATCCAAGCGGACTTCATCCGGTACGAGAAACACAAGGGCGAGATTTGCTTGCTTGGCGGACCTGTCGATCTCGGCAATGTCTTTGTTTTTCTGCCAAAATGGCCCGAACTGCGCTGCGTTCTTATCAACCTCTACAACCAAGACTTGGGCGGATTTGTAGCGTTCGACAACCGATTTCAGGTCGTGCGGTTTGCCCTTGGATTGCTGCGTTCCAACCGTAATGCACTTGGTGTCGCCGGGTGTCGTACGTCGGGAAGCCCAGGCCATGCCAAAGGTTGTATGCCCGAAAACCACATGCAATCCCGGAGAAATCGAATCTTCATTCGCGTTGTGTCGGGTGTAGATTGACGTAAGCTGTTGAACTTTGTCATCACCAACACGCTGAAGCAACTCATCTCGCAAGCCGCGCTCGGTATCGTCGAGTTTGTCTTGATAGCTTCGCTCACTGTATTGCCGTTGTTCGCTTTCTTCGGAGCTTTGCGAGCTAGGGGATTCCGTCCTTGGGCTGGGGTCCGGCTCAGGGCTACTTGAAGCGGCTCCCAGTGGCGGATCATCGTTTGGTGGCTCGGACCCGTCTGCAGCAGCGGCAGGTTCGCTGTTGGGCGTAGGCGCGTCCGTCTCATCCTCAGACACTGGCGGTTCTACGGCGAAAGCCCCGTCGCCGTCCTCTACGGCACTTGATGGAGCCTCTTCTGTCGTAGGGGGCTCGATTGGATCCGGCGCCCCAGACTCATCATTATTCCCACCATCAGAGTGATTTCGTTTTTCTTCTTCAGTCATGCCCAATCATCCAATACCAACCAAATTTCTGAGGCCGCATCGGCCTGTTCGTAGGATGATGAAGCTCGCGAAATAGCTACGGGCTGGTCCGGCCTATCGAAATCACGTGCCCATACAGATCCCGCACCTTGCTCGACCGCTAAATCTAACGGATGCTGCCAGTCTTTGTCTGCCGACGCCTCCGCGTCAAGAAATGTGCTCACTTCATTGGGATACGGCAGGCGAAAATGGAACCCCATGGCGCGTGCATTCTGCAGGACATTGCTCAAGTGCTCTAGGCTCGCCGTTTTTCCGACTGGGTGTTTGGTGATTCCGATGATCTTATTGCCAACAACTGACGGCACAGGCCGCACGATTACCTCTTTGTCGCTGTTTATGTTGACCAAAGCATCTAAGTGTCCGGCATCCCTACACCGTTCGATCCATAGCTGCCTCAAAGGGTCAGTTTTGGCATTCGTCCGCGTTGTACATCTCGCCCTGATCCGACCGGCAAGGAGGTGCACGGTCTCGTGCTCTGTTCCAGTCCATGGGATGCACTGAGATTGGTTCAGCCCCAGAACGTGCAGCGGATCCGTCAGACCATCAATTCGGACCGGCAACAAACGACCAGAAGCCTGCCCGAGAAAGATCTCGTCCATATAAATCGCGTGCGTATCATATTGATCGGACGCTTTTGGCAGTGTCTTTGAAGACAACACGCCAAGCACGGATGATGCGTTGCGATGCGCTTCGTTGATCTGGTAATACCAAGCAGAACCACATTCGATCGAGCTCCGGTCTAGAAAAAACCAGGACTTGGATCCGTTCGGAGCGGGACCAAGATGCTCGTCCAGAGCGCTGACCAAAGCATCCACCAGTTCGAAATCGAGCCTGCGGTAGGCCACGTAAACTGGTGGAAAGTCGCTGGAGCTCATTCGTCGTCGTCCTCGTCAGGACGTTTGTCCTCAAGCTGATCTAGGTCGTCTTGCTTCGGCAAGGTTGCGTTGGCCTTTTCCAGTAGTCCTCTCAATTTGGCCTTTTCTCTATCGATACTCGCTTCCAACTTCTCTATCTGTTTTTCGAGTTTCGCCTCTCGGTTTTGGTCATCTTCAGCGTCATCGTCAGAGTCAATGAAACCACGGATTTCTTCGGTTTCCAGACCGTGTACCACGTTGTCATATTGCTCTTCGGCTTTAGCCAACATGTTTTCCAGCCGCTCGATCCTAACGCGCGTCCGGATGACGTCAGGCGGCTCGCCAATGCCAATTTCATCTTCGTCGTCCACGACCAAGGCGTTACGAAAAACTCGGACCTTTAAACCGAAATAAGTCCCCGCCGCGTCGAACCCGCTGACGATCTTATCCTTCAACTTGTCGATGCCCGTTCGCGTCAGGGCTTCGGCTGGTACGTCTTTGAGGCCGCTTTTTACCGAGGCGCCGATCACTTTTTCAAACTCGAGAAGGTGAGCTTCAAGCGTCTCATGCTTCAAAGCCATCGAGCGAAACCGTTCCCATCCCTCCTTCGCGGTCTGATCAGCGTCGTTCGCAAGATTAGGGTTTATAAGGCGGTCGACTTGATAAAACACCGTCAATCGCACGGTGACGCGTTTCCCAGTCAACTGGTTTACTGCTGGTATTGCGATTGTGACCTCTCGGGTCTCGTTGCGCATCTGATCATAGCGTTCTTCTACGCGGTCAGGCTTCTTCTGCATCGCGAGTGGCGGACGCAGGGCTAAACCAAATTCAAGTCTCAACAAGTCCTGAAATTCCCGCTCGACATGTTCTCGAAGAACGGATGAATCGCCTGTCTGATTAAGATACGTGTCGGCATCCATGCTGATAACCAACCTAGCGGCAACGTTCTGGATGCGCTCTGTCAGGGTGTTTCTGAGTTCATCAAACGGATCTGGTGAATTGAGATTTGACTGCAAATACTGGTTTAGAAGCTGATAGTTAGCATTGTCAGGCAGGTATATGTCAAACACAAAGCGAAGTTCTGGCTGAATGGTTGTGACAGCAAGGTCGTATTTCCGCATGTCTGTTTTAGCTGTGATTCCGGTTTTCAAGCGATGGAGCCACGAATCAAGCACAGAGGCCGTCCTGACACTTACGTGAGCACCGACTCGCTCAAAATACGGCACAATCAGCTCGTTCACTTTGTCGTCCAGGTTAAGCGAAGGGTCCTCGGGTAGTATTCCCAGAGCGGGTAGCTTGCTTGTTGGCATTTTACTGAGGGCTTTCCGGAGTTCGGCACTCACGATCGACGTAACAAGTGCATGCGCCCATTCAGCAGTATTGCCCTTCTGCGCTGCGGCTAGAATTGGCGTAAGCTCCTGACCTGCTTCAACTTTCCTGGCCGCTTCTGCACTATCCGCCGCAAAGGCACCTTCGAAACGCTCTTCATCGTAGGTTGTAAAAGTATATTCGACCTCGAACTCTGCTTTGCGCCCGGTACCAATCAAGTCAGCAGATACGCTGGCTGTTCTATTGAATCTGTATGGATCTGTTCTGCCAAACGACTCGAAGATGTTGAGTGCAAGATCGAAGCCATACTGAGTTGATATCAGCGCGTGAAGCTCTGCCTCTACCTCTTCGCGAATTGTCTGGGTTTCCCGCCGAAGCTTTTGAGGAGAATAGCTGTTGTCGAGTTGCGTCGTCAGTTCTGCGCGGATTGCATCCTCTATACTGCCGCCTTCACCTTTCACGGGTGTTTCGTTGAGGAACCATCTTAACAATTCTGGGCTTAGCTTGGTCCGAGATGGAGCATTGAGCGTTACGGTAAGATGGATGGGTTGACGCTTACTCCCTCCTCGCGGAGTGACCATGAACTCTTTGTACTCGAACACTTCATTGGTGACGCCGACATGTGGTTCGACCGAAAGTTGCACGCCAGAATCGAGCCTTAGTCCGAACTCTTCGAGCTTTTTGGTAATGCGCTGGCGGCAACGCGTTCGAGCCGGAAAAACCGGATCGACGTCGAACTCGATATCTGTTGCGGTATTCATATGCTTCGCGATGATCGAATGAACATGCGTGCTGACCAAATCATCAAGCGCTTTACCATCCAGCAATTGCTCGATCATCTTGCCAAGTCGTGCATCGTCTTCTTCGATTCCAACCAAAGCACTGACGCGAATCTTTCGTTTCTTGCCGGTCTCTGCGTCAGGAATATCAAAGACGTGATTGAATTGCTCAGTCGACGTACGGTCGAGCCAAACCTCCTGCTTAATCCCGAACACGGTGAATGCAATATCAGCGAAAATGCCAGCTACCGATTGATCAGCAGGCTTGAATCTCTGCATTTTTGAACTCGGCGAAGGTGTCCCGCTTTCCTGCACTTTTGCCAGGTTGTTCAAGCTCATTTACATTCCCATCCTAAACATGCACGGCGTATTCATGCCATGGAATCCACTAGCTGTGTTTCTGCGCATCTCGGGGCGATCAACTTGAGGGAGTCGACGAACTCGAAATACGGTCAATTCTTCAGAGCGTAAGAGTGCGGCACGTAACGAGCAAGGCACTAATGCGTACCATAACTTCCATTACTTCCAGTCGCGGCACTCCGGAACGAACCCACTTTTCGCACGTGTCTTTTCAACAAGAGACGTTGGAGAGCCTTAGATCCTCGGCTTGGGTCCAGAAACAAGCGAGTGGTAAAACTGCCCAAGCGTCGTGAGCTGGATTCGCTCGCTCTGCATCGCAACCCAGTACAAGTGTAACTGGTTGGGATCGACCGGCCGCACCAACCCGCTGACTTGGTACTTCTTCATCTTTTGGAAGATCTCTACTTTCGCGGGATCGTGATCCGGTTCGGTTTCCTCGTACTTCCGGGTAAGCTGGTAGGTATCGTTCGGGTCGGGAAAGTAGGTCGCGATCTCCCTCAAAAGCTTGTCTGAGCAGACAGGTTTGCACTTTCGAATGGGCTCGACCCGCCGCGCGTGCGATTTGTAGATCGGGCGTTGGGCCCACTCACCCAAGGACGCGTCAACATAAGCATAAATCGACGAGGTTGTGACGTGGCCCCTGGTGTTCGCGGCTCCGCCCTCGAGCGCTTCAACCATTAATGAAGTAAAGACGCTCATGCCAGTTGGCGACATGGAGGAAGTCTGATCGGCACGCGAAGAACCCATTACCGTCATGCCATCACGCATAGGCAGATTTGAGCTACCAACTTGACCAAATGCACCAGCATTGCAGCAGTCGAGGATGATGGTAATGGTGCTAGATTTCGATTGCTGCGCCATTTCGTAGATTTCTTGCATGAGAATCCCGGGATCGTTTTGGGCACCATCCTGAGCCACTATGAACCCTCCAGAATAGTCCAAAAGCCCGTGCCCAGTGAAGTACAACAGAATCTCGTCTTCGTAATTGTTGAACGTCTCTTTTAGCGTTCTGCGCAGCGTCGCCCGATCAACACGGCTGGTTTCGTGAGTGATGAGCGGTATGCAATCGAAGTTGGTTTCTTCGTCATCGTTGCCGTGTCTGGATAGCACGCGCTCCATTTCGTCAACATCCAACAGACAACCGGGCAGGTCGGCGAGTTGCGGTGCATCGTATTGGCTAATCCCAATGAGCAAGGCGCGTCTTGGCATGTCGAAAAACTCTCCCAAATCGTGATCACGCAATAGCTCGACTATCGGCATTTCACGGGCAACCCGTCAAGGTTGGCTGATATGAGAAGCCATCGGCTGACCGGGAAAGGGGGCTTCTGCGCGAAGCACGGTTCCGGTTTCGCTTTCAGTAATAAAGAGCTCTCGGTTGTCCTCACCGCCAAAACAGAGATTTGTCATAAGACGCGCGCCCTGCCAGGTTATCCGGTGGGTCGGCACACCGTACTGATCGAGCCGCCAAACCCCACCATGCCCAAGATGGCAGACATAGAGCCCCCCCTCCACATCCAGAGCCAATCCGTCCGGCCCACTCAACCCGCCTGGCAACTGGCAAAAAAGATTGGCTTTGGTTGTCACGGAGTCGCTTGTCACTGGAACTCGCCAAATCTGGCTGGAGCGTGTCATCGCCACATACATCACGTCCTCTTCCGGCGTCAGCACGATCCCGTTAGGGCTGATCCCAGTATCGATTAGTCGGTCTAGCCGCCCGTCTCTGGTGTAGCGATAAACTCGCCCTGTTGGGTCCTGAAGGCCTGACTGGCCCTGATCCGTCATATAGACATCGCCGCTGGCGCCGATATGCAGATCGTTGAGCCCCTTGAAGCCTTCGGTCAGCATAGAGCTACAACGCCCCTCAACCATGCCCGTTTCTGGATCAAGCACGATCAGGCCAAGTTTGCGATCGGCGATCAGAATGCTGCCGTCACTGTCGATCTTTAGCCCGTTCGGCCAGCCTTCGAAGGTGGCGACAAGCGTCCATGTCTTGTCGGGCGTGATGCGGAAGACGCGCCCGTTGGGGATGTCGGTAACGTATAGCCGTCCATCGAGATCAAAAGACGGACCCTCTAGAAAGCTGTGGATGGCCTCACCATAGCGATTTGCGCGCGCCCATTCCGTCGGAACCGGATCGCGGAAATGGTCCGGCAATGCACTCCAGACTTCGGCCTCTATCACTGTGGGTTCAGGAAACCAGCGCATTCTTACTCCTTCTCAATCCGCCACCTCAACAACGAGCGCAGCACCGGTCCAATCCCGCTCCTCCAGACCGACAAGCCAACCTGCGAATTGGTCCAGTACATCAGAATTCAACCGACCATACTCGATGACAGCATCTTGGAAAGCGATTGGAAAGGGTCGCCGGCTCAACACAACCACAAACCGCACCTCGCCTTGCGTTGAATCGCGCAAACGGTACATCGCGTCGCGCGCCGCCGGTGCCATCAAAGCTCGTCCGGTTTTGTGGGCGAAGGGTCGATCCTGATCATGCGGCAGCACGTCCCAACCATCTAGATCGTGCTGCAAGAAACAGCCCCAAAACACTCCGGACAGCGCCCTTGGTGGAGCGAAGCGTAGCCGAAAGCGTCCTCCGCGGGGCAAATGCTGCGCGGTATTGCTGGCCTTTTTCGTCTCCAGAAAGGCGGCTGCCTTCAGCGTCGATGCATTCGATTCTAGCAGCGTGAAGCCGTCACCTACCAAAGTGTCCACCACCAGCGGCCACCGCGCAGTTGGTTGTGCAGTGCAAGCGGCTGCGAAAGGCGCCAAAGGTCCGAAAAGAAGATGCCGTGCCTCCGCCGCTGACCTGCCACCCGGCAGGTGCCGCTGTACCAGGGCTACAAGCTTGTGCACTTTTGCGCCAGGAACCGTGCCCGGCCGACGCACATCGCTGCCCTTCTCGTACCACCGGACTGTTGATTCTTTCACACCGAGTGCGGCGCCGATCTCTGCCTTCGAGGTCAAATCGCTGTGGACGATCAGCAGGTCGAGCTTTTCTCGAAGGGCTTCAATTTCCTTTGGCATCGCCCCGCTTCCGCTCGCTGTACCTTTTCACCCTAGTGCGCGTTCAACCCCACGGTCAATCCAAAATTACTCAATAAATTCATAGCCTAAGGTTAGTCTTCTCTCATTTAAAAAGTTGCGGAATCCGCAGCTTTGCGGCGGCAGTACGCCGCCAGGAAGTCCGTAGTTGAGAGGTCGTCAACAGCAAAGGAGACGACAAATGACTACTCTGACTTCAACCTTTACGCAGCCCTCGGAACTGATCCTCGGGGTTGCCCGCACAGGGGCAAAGTTTACCCCTTTGAATCACAAACTGACCGGTGACCGGGTCTTTGACGCAATCTCGGCCGGGGACATGATCCCGGTAGACTACGACGAGATCGCGCGGGAATACGAAGCACTCTATGATCTGGATGTGCGCTACATCCACGAGCATGCCCGCAACCCAGAGACGCGCGAGCAGACCACTGATCTCGACGTTTACGCCGAGGTTGCTCGGATCGCCCGGGCGCATGCGCCTGACGCGCTGACAAGCTTCGGTGGCAGCCGAAACGGGCAAGAGGTCTCGCAAGCCATCCGCGAGCAAGGCGAACTCGCGCGTATCGCGCAAGCTGGCTTGGCCCCGCGGGACGGCGGAGCGGATTTCGTGACGACCCAAGCAGCCATTGAACTGCAGATCGTCACGGATATGGAGCGGCAAGGCTACATCCGCGTGTATCCTGAGGAGGGCACCTTCGAGGTACTCCGGGACCTGTCCGACTACGTGCCAAGCGGTACCATTGAGGAGGCGAAGCTTGCAGTGCACTCCACTGCCGGTGGAGCGAACTACGGCAAATCCTCCGCAGTGGTGCAGATGGACACACTTAAGTGGACCATAGACCGCCGCGCTGCGCTGGGGCGCGCCTACGAGGTAGAGTGGGTTCAGGAAGCCCGAAGCTCATTCCTCACCTGGTATATGGCGAATGCCATGCCAGAGGGTCTACGGCGCGTTGGGCGGCTGAATATCACGCTGCTCTTCGGATTCTCCGAGCGTCTACGGTTCCCGGAAACCTACGCGTCCTTCCAGCGTTTGGTTCGCAAAGCACGCGCAATTGCTAACCGGGCCGAGGCTGGCGACACGCGTCCGCTTAAGGTTTCGGTCTCCGTAGGTGCCGCGGTTCTGCCGCAGCATGCTGCGGCGCACATCCGCCCGCTTGATGTGGGTGCGATGGCCGGCAAGCTGATGGGACCGATGGAACGCCTCGCAGCCTATGCCAGCCAGCCGGACTCAGGGGTCGATATCCTGCGGGTAGGCATCGAGGATACGCCCTACATGCTCGATCCTGACGGGCGGCTTATGCCAGCGACCAATGCCGCAATGGCGTTGCGGGCCAGAGAGGTCATGGCAGAAAACGGTGCGACGCCAATGCTTGACCCGGACCGCCTAGCGACGTTCGCAACCGCATAACCAAACCAAAGCGCCGCGCGGAAATCCCTCCGCGCGGCGCGCCCTCGTGCGACGAACCAGATTGGTGACTTGTTTCACGCTCAATGGAACCGTTCGGAAGTGCCTCCAATGGGCGAATGAAACCAGTATCCCGGTTCAGAAACCTCCGTCGACCGAAGACCCTCATGTACTTCTGAAATGCAGTTAGCTGGTCGAGTCGATGGTCAATGAGTTTCCTATGCATGCGGACAACGCATAATGCGCCGAGCATGTCTTTCTGAGCTGTCAGCAACCAAGGCGGAGCGCAACTGAAAGTATAAGCTCAGGATCAAATACGCAGTTTTCGGATGATGGTCGCCATTTAAGAGCATTTTCTGTTGGCCGTTGGTGACCTATGGCTTCAGAAAGTAACCTCCGGCGGGTCGCAATCAGGTGGGGCCTGTACGAACCGCTTGGCGACGAAATGCACACAATCCGCGGTTCCTATCTGTATGACGTCAGTGCCAATGGGACAGTTTATGTCGCTTTGTTAAGGGAGGGTTACGCCTCCGACCGTTACAAGTCTCTTCACCTCTTCGATTACCTCAAACCGATAGAGGCGGGGGTGCTGGCCGACGGATCGCCCAACCTCTGTTTCCAAAAGCTCAGTTGCTGGAGTTCAGGGTTTTGGGCGAAGACGCTCGACATCACCAGATTCGACCTGCGCGCGATCTACCAGAACCGGAAACTCTGGGGAGTCGAAGACTTCCAGGAGTTCAACATCTAGCATTCGAATTACGCCGACTCCCACTTCGCCGATGAAGCCGCTCTGGCGCACCGCCGCTTATGTCTCTCTCGATTTCGTATCCCAAACTCCAACGAACGCTTCGATTGATCCCAAATACTTAGCGGTAGGTATTTATGCAGTCGCTCAGGTTCCAAGCACAGCGGTAGTCGCAGCCATTATGGGAACCTTTTCTCTGAGAGTGGCATACTGACAAAGAAGTACGATCAAGAGGATGGACCGACCTCGGGGCAAGTCTTCGAGTAAGCTCATAAAGATGCAGGACGTTCTTCAAAGCGGGAAGATGACATGCTCCGCCGAAGCAGCAGCGAACGCACCCCTTGAACCTTTACTCAGCACTTCGCGAGTGTGCCGAACGAAGGACTTGTCGGTTTGCCAAATACAATGTGATGTGAAAAAGGCTTGATCAGACACTCAGGCAGCCAGGTAGGCGTCTCGGATTTCGGGGTGGGCTTGGAGGTCGGCGAGGGTGCCGTGATAGACTTGCACGCCGCTTTCGATGATCACCACCAGATCGGCGACTGCCTGGGCGAAATGTAGGTTTTGTTCGGACAAAAGCACCGTTAGCCCTTCGGATTTCAGTTGCGCGATGACCTGCGCCATCTGTTCGACGATCACCGGGGCCACGCCCTCAGAGGGCTCGTCCAGCAGGATGAAGGACGGGTTGCCCATCAACGTGCGCGCGATGGTCAGCATCTGCTGCTCCCCGCCCGACAAGGCCTTGCCCCGATTGCCGCGGCGTTCGGCGAGGTTGGGGAAGAGATCAAAGAGCATGTCTTCGGTCCATGTCGGCGCGCCGTCGCGCGGGGGCTGGCGACCGACCAAAAGGTTTTCGCTGACCGTCAGATCGGTGAACACGCGGCGGTCTTCGGGCACATAGCCGAGGCCCATCTTGGCCACCTTGTGGGCTGGCAAACCGACGATATCGGTGCCCTGAAACACGATCCGGCCGGATGCGGGACGAACCAGCTGCATGATCGACTTCATCGTCGTGGATTTGCCCGCGCCGTTTCGGCCCAAAAGCGCAACCACGTGACCGCGCGGCGCCTCAAAGCTCAGATCCCGCAGGACATGGGCCTTGCCGTAAAAGGAATTGACGCCCTCGACCTCAAGCATCCGTCGTCTCCGCCCCGCCAAACACCGTGCCGCCGCCCAGATACACCTCTTGCACCAGGGGGTTGGCGCGGATCTCGGCGGCGTTGCCTTCGGCAATCAACGCGCCACGGTTCAGCACCATGATGCGGTGGGCATGGCCAAAGACGACGTCCATATCGTGTTCGGTGAAGAGCACGCTCACCCCTTGCTCGGCCACGATGCGCGCCGTCAGCTCCATCAACGCCACCCGTTCGCGCGGGGCCATGCCGGCGGTGGGTTCGTCCATCAGCAAAAGCTTGGGTTCATGTGCCAGCGCAATGGCCAGCTCCATGCGTTTCAGATCGCCATAGGCCAGCACAGCGCAATGCCGGTCGGCCTGCGCCGCCATGCCAACCATGTCGAGCAGCGCCAGCGCCTGGTCGCGATACATGCGGTGCGCAAAGGGCAGGACGCGAAAGATCTCGCCATTATGGGACAAGAGTGCCATCTGCACATTCTCGACCACGGTCATCGAGGCGTAGGTGGCGGTGATCTGAAAGGTCCGCCCGACGCCCAGCCGCCAGATCTGGCGTGGGCCTAGGCCGGTGATCCTGTCGCCATCGAGGTAGACCTCACCCGAGGTTGGCGGCAATTGCCCCATCAGCATGTTGAAACAGGTTGACTTGCCCGCGCCATTGGGGCCGATCAGCGCCAATAGCTCGCCCTTTTGCAACGCGAAGGACACATCGTCGACGGCGACAAGGCCGCCGAAATTCTTGGTCAGGCCGCGGGTTTCCAGGATCACGCTCATGTCCGGCGTTCCTCTGTGGCTGTGTCAGCTTGACTGTGACCCGGGCCAAAGCGTCGCCAAGCGCGGCGCAGGCTGCCGACGATGCCTTCGGGGGCGACCACCACCACAAAGATGATCAAGAGCCCCATGACCAGCCGCCAATATTCGAACCGGGTCAGCACGTCTTCGACCCCCTTGAAGAAGCCCGCACCGACAACCCCGCCCGCCAGCGTTTTCACGCCACCCAGGAAGACCACAATCAACGCGTCAAAGCTGCGCACGATCTCAAGCTCGTTGGGAAAGACGCTGCCCTTCGAGAACACAAAAAGCGCACCGGCCAGCCCACCCATGAAGCCCGCGAAGGTAAAGGCCAACAGCTGCACGCGGCGGGTGTCGATGCCGGTTGCCTCGGCCTGGCGTTTGCTGTCCCGGGCGGCGCGCAGGGCGTAACCAAAGGGCGAATGCGCCAAGTGGCGCAGCGTCAGGATACCGCCGACCGAAAAGATCAGCGCGAAGTAGAAGTAGACGGTGTTGTCGTTTAGCCAGTCCGCAGGCCAGATGTTGACTTGCCCGTCATCGCCGCCCGTCACCTCTTGCCATTGCCACACAAGGCTCCAGAGCAGCTGTGCAAAGGCGAGCGTCAGCATGGCGAAATAGACCCCCGTCAGGCGCAGACAGACCCAGCCGACGACAATGGCGATCAGACCTGCGCCCAGGGGTGCCAGCAGAAAGGCCAGCTCCATTGGCGTTTCGGTCCAGGTCACCAGAAGGGCCGCCACATAGGCACCGCCGCCGTAGTAAGCAGCGTGGCCAAAGCTGACCATGCCCCCCAGCCCGAGCAGGAAATGCAGCGAGGCGGCGAAGAGGCAGAAGATCAGGATGTCGGTGGTCAGCACCAGCGCAAAATTCCCGCCGTAAAGCGGCAGCAGCGCCAGCATGGCCAGACCGGCCGCGACAATCGCGCGGACCTTAGCCGAGGCGGGTTTGATCGGTTCCTCGGGTTCCCCCACCTGCCCATGTTCGCCCGCCACCTCTTCGCGCCCGAAAAGGCCGTAGGGCCGGATCATCAACACCACGATCATCACGATGAACATCAGAACAAGCGTCGATTGCGGGATGTAGGTGACGCCAAAGACGTTGAGCACGGAGATGATGATGGCCGCCAGATAGGCCCCCGGTAGCGATCCCATGCCGCCGATCACCACCACGACAAAGACCGGCGTCAGGATTGTGAAATCCATCAGCAAATCCGCACCACCCTTGGGCAGCTGCAGCGCGCCGCCGAGCCCTGCCAGGGCCGAACCCAGAGCGAAGACGCCGGTGAAAAGCCAAGCCTGGTTCACGCCCAATGCACCCACCATCTCGCGGTCCTGGGTGGCGGCGCGCACCAACACGCCCAGTCGGGTGCGCGTCATCATCCACCACAGCGCCAGCGCGATGAAGGGTGTGATGATCAAGAGCACGATGTCGTATTTGGGAATGGGCTCACCCATGATGCGAAAGACGCCGCGCAAGCCCGGCGCGCGCGGGCCCAGCTGGTCCTCCGGCCCCCAGATCAGCAGCGCCAGGTCCTGGATCACCAGGATGACGCCAAAGGTGGCGACCAGCTGAAAGAGCTCGGGTGCGCGGTAGACCGGGCGCAGCACCAGCATCTCGATCACCACGCCAATCAGGCCGACAGCGATGCCCGCCAACAGGATCGAGCCCCAAAAGCCGAAATGGCCCGGCAGTGCCTCCATCAGGGTCAGGCCGATATAGGCGCCCAGCATGTAGAGGCTCCCATGGGCGAAATTGACGATGCGGGTGACGCCGAAGATCAGCGACAACCCGCAAGCCACAAGGAAGAGCGAGCTGGCATTCGCCAGCCCCGTCAAAATCTGCGCGACGAAGAATTCCATTGTGACCTGTCAGGTGAAAGGGGACATGCGGGGGCCACCAGCAGCGTGGCGCGCCCCCGCGTTCTCAGGCGTTACTGGGCCGGGCGCAGCGCGCGGACCTCTTCGTCGCTTGGCAGGTAATTGGCGCCGTCCTTGTACTCCCAATCGACCATGACACCCTTGCCGTCCTGCAGCGCGGTGGTGCCCACATAGGCGCCCATGGTGGATTGGTTGTCGATCTCGCGGAAAACGATCGGGCCCATGGCGCTGTCGACCTCCAGCCCTTCGAACGCGGCACGAATGGCCTCGGTTTCGGTCGATCCGGCCTTTTCTAGCGCCGCGACGATGGATTGCACCGTCATGTAGCCGACGATGCTGCCGAGGCGCGGATAGTCGTCATAGCGTGCCTGGTAGGTCTTGACGAATTCGCCGTCCGGGCCGCCTTCGAGGTCGTACCAGGGAAAGCCGGTCACGGTCCAACCTTCGGGCGCCTCATCCCCCAGCGGGTCGAGATATTCTGGCTCACCGGACAAGAGCCCATAGACATCGCGCCCATCAAAGAGGCCCCGGTCGGTCCCGTCACGCACGAATTTCGCCAGATCCGGGCCAAAGGTGACGTTGTAGATCGCGTCCGGCTTGGCGCGTTCCAGCGCCTGCACCTCGGCACCGGCGTCGATCTTGAAGAGCGCCGGCCACTGCTCGGCCACAAATTCGGCCTCGGGCTTCAGCTTGAGCAGGTTCTCCTTGAAGGCCGCCACGGCGTCTTTGCCGTAGGCGTAGTTCGGCGCAATGGTGGCAAAACGCGTAGCGTTGGTCTTGGCCGCGGCCTCGGCCAGCATCGCCGCCTGCATAAAGGTCGAGGACCGTAGCCGGAAGGTATAGGGATTGCCCGCCGCCCAAACCAGGCTGTCGGCCAGCGGCTCGGAGGCAAGATAGACGTACCCCTTTTCACCCGCAAAGCTCGAGATAGCGAGGCCCACATTCGACAGAATGGTCCCCGTCAGCATCACTGCACCATCGCGGGTCATCAGTTCCTCGGCGATCTTCACGGCTTCACCTGGTTCGCCCTGATCGTCGCGAAAGATGAATTCCAGCGGGCGCCCCATGACGCCACCCGCGGCATTGGTTTCCTCGATCGCCAGCTCCATCCCCATTTTGTAGGGCTCGGCAAAGGCGGCCATCCGTTTGTAATGATTGATCTCTCCGATGATGATCGGGTCCTGGGCAGCGGCGGTCAGCGGCAGGGTGGCCAGCGCCCCGGCGGCGATCAGGCCTTTGATAAATGTCTTGCGTTGCATGGTGTCCTCTCCTGAAAGGTGGGAAATCCGGCCGTTTGCCAGCCGTTGTCGTCAATCGTGATGCACAAAACTCGCGCCTTCGGCGGCGCCCAGATCTTCGGTGGACTCGGCCGCCACCAGATCGCGAATGCGCTTGCGATAAACGTTGGGGGCCTTGTCGATAGCGATGCGAATGGGGCGGCGGCGCTGCGGGCGCTTTTCGTTCTGATGCACCGCCTCGAGCACTTCCTTGTCCTCGGCAAAGGCAACCTTGAACATCGCGTCCATCTGCGCCGAGGCGTCCTCGTCACCCAGCGCCGAATTGCGCAGGTGCATCCAGTGATCGATGGTGTAATCCTCATTCACCGGGGTCACGAAATGCAAAGCAAATATCCGCACGCCCCGGTCGCGATCCTCTTCGGCGCAGTTTTCCACCGTCGCGATTGAGCCGAAATCGATCACCGCGGTCGAGGGCAGATGCAGGTGGTAATAATGCCAGCGGTCCACATGGCCGTTGAAGCCGCCGAATTTCTGGAAAAACCCAACCGGCGGCGCGTCGCGGATCCAGCGCCAGGCGGTGATCACCTCGCCTGCGGTCGACACATGCACCGGCACGTTTTCCGACGCCGCACTGCCCAACGTGGTGGGATGCACAAAGCTGACATGCGCCGGATCGACAAGGTTTTCCGCCACGTTGAGGTAATGCGCGGTGATATGCAGCGCCTCGCCCTGATGGGCGTGCCAGTCGGGGCTGGTAAACTCGGGCATGTCAAAGATTTGCGCCGGATCGGCCTGTTCCGGATCACCCATCCAGACCCAGACGATGTTGTGGCGCTCTTCCACTGGGAAGGCCTCGACATAAGCACTTTTGGGGGTGTTGTCCTGCCCCGGCACACGCACGCATTGGCCCGCGCCATCGAATGTCATGCCGTGATAGCCACATTGGATCGTGTCGCCGATCCGCTTGCCCTTGGACAGCGGCAAGAGCCGATGCGGGCAACGATCCTCAAGCGCTTTGACCGTGCCATCCGAGGCGCGGTACATCACCAGCCTCTGTCCAAGGATTTCCATGGCGCGCAGCGGCTCGCCAAAGTCACGCGACCAGCCCGCGACATACCAGGCATTCCGGACAAAGCTCATGTCGTGCAAGTCATTGGCAGCACCTCCACCCCCGAATTGAGGCGCAAAAGAACATTCGCTGTCAAATGATAATTTCATTTGTATACGAACATTTTGTGCCAGACGAGGATGTGGTCCCTTGGCAAAGCAGGAATTGACGACAGGCGCCCGATTTCCGCGCTTTTCTTGTGCAAGCGCCTATGCATACTGACGATTGCGCGGTTTGCGCATGCAGGAGGACGGCCCATGAGCGCGAAACTGGTCATGAAGAACATCGGCATGATCCTGTCGGGCAAGATGGAAGAGCCGATCCTCGACGGCGACTGCCTGATAGCAACGGACGGACGCATTTCGGAATGGGGCCGCGAGGCCGATCTGGATTGCAGCGGCGCGGATGTGACGGTGGATGCCAAGGGCGTCACGCTGGCCCCGGGCCTTATCGACAGCCACGTGCACCCGGTGGTGGGCGATTACACACCCCGGCAGCAACAGCTGCACTGGATCGACTCGACCCTGCATGGCGGGGTGACGACGATGATATCAGCCGGCGAAGTGCACATGCCCGGCCGCCCTAATGACCCCATCGGCACCAAGGCAATGGCGATCGCAGCGCAGCGCTGGTACGACAATCTGCGCCCGTCCGGGATGAAGGTGCATGCCGGCGCGCCGCTGCTGCAACAGGGCCTGGAAGAAGAGGATTTCAAGGAAATGGCCGAGGCCGGTGTCCGGCTGATCGGCGAGGTCGGCCTGGGTACGGTCAAGGATGGTAAGACGGCCAACCGGATGATCGGCTGGGCGCGGAAATACGGCATGCAAAGCACGATCCACACCGGCGGCCCGTCGATCCCCGGATCGGGGCTGATCGATGCCGACATGGTGCTGGAAACCGGCACCGACGTGGTGGGCCATATCAACGGCGGTCACTCGGCGCTACCGGACGACCAGATCGTGTGTCTCTGCGAAAACTGCACCGCGGCGCTGGAGATTGTGCATAACGGCAATGAACGCGCCGCCCTGCTGACACTGAACACGGCCCGCGAACTCGACAAGCTCGACCAGATCATCCTTGGCACCGACGGGCCCGCGGGATCGGGCGTGCAGCCACTGGGGATCCTGCGGATGGTGGCAATGCTGTCGAGCCTGGGTAACGTGCCGGCCGAGATCGCTTTTTGCTTTGCCAATGGCAACACCGCGCGGCGGCGTGAGTTGGACGTGGGGCTAATCGAGGCCGGACGTGCAGCTGATTTTGTGCTAATGGATCAGGCACAGCACGCACCGGGCAAGAACCTGCTCGAGTCGGTGCAGTTGGGCAACCTGCCCGGTGTCGGCATGACGATCATCGACGGCAAGGTCACCAGCCTGCGCAGCCGTAACACACCGCCTGCGCAACGTCTGCCCGAGGTGGTTTAGCGGCACGTCGTGTTGGAGTTTCCCACGCTCTTGAAGCGGCTCAGCCCAGTTTCCGCAACAGCTTCAGCAGGTTGCGCCGTTCAGACGGGTTCAATGGGGCCAGCGTTTCTTCGGTGATCACCCGCCCGGCCGCGATCATCCGGTCGAGAATGCGCACCCCTTCGTCTGTCAAAGACACGATGTTGCGCCGTCGGTCGTCGCGGGAAGGCGCCGTGTCGACCAGGCCCTTCTGCCGCAACCGGTCCACCACCCCTTTGATCGTCGCGATATCCATCGCCGCCAAACGCCCCAGTTGGTTCTGCGAGCAAGCGCCATTTTCGCTCAGACGCACCAGGGTCGCAAACTGCGTTGCGGTCAGCCCCTCAACCGTATGCGCCTGAAAGATCGCCGCGTGGCGCTGTGTGGCAAGGCGCAAGAGGTATCCGACCTGGTCATCAAGGACATAGCTCTCGGGGACCGCGCTTTGCACGTCCGCCACCGCTGTCTTCTGGCTCACCGCAACCCGTCCTCGCCCTTGGCCTCCTCCGCCGTCAGCCCGCCCACGCGCGGCAGCGGGCGGCCGGAATCCGTGACCGCCACCGCCACCATGATTTCGCGCGCGCGGGGCGCATCGTTCAGGCTGACCTCGATCCCATCAAAGTGGCTGCGTACATAGGCGGCATCCTTGTGGCCCAAAGGCACATCGAGCACCTGCCCTGGGCTGCCCATCTTCTTGGATGACGGCACAAGCGCCGCGCCTTTTTCCACCGCCTTGCGCAAAGGCGCGCCCAGCTTGGGGTGCAGGATGGCGGCGGCGTGTTCCAGCTCACCCGCCTCGCCCACCATGGCGGATTTGCCATAGCTTTCAGCGGCTTCGGGCGTAATGCCCAACGCGGCCACACATTTTTCGCCCAACAGTCCGCCCAGCTCGGCCCCGATCTCCATCAGTTCCGAGAGGTCCTCTTGATAGACCCCGGCAAAGGGATTTTCGATGACCGCCACGGCCACCGCCTTGCGCGTGGCCGGTTCGATGGATCGTCCCATCTCAAGATGCGTTTCCTCGACCTGTACGGCGATCTTGCGGATTTTCGCTTTCATCTCAGCCCATCCTCTCCCTTGACGTCTTTGGCGGCCAAACCGCCCATGCGGTTGTGGATACGCGCGCCGGTGGTCATGACCAGGATCACCGCCATCTCATCGGCGCGTGGCGCATCGTTGCAGCCGACCTCGATGGCGTCGAAGTGGCTGCGCACGTAAGAGGCGTTGATATGCGTCACCGGCACATCAAGCCGCGCGCCGAGGCCGCCGACCTTCTTGGTCGAGGGCACAATCGCCTTGGCATCGCCCAAGAGTTCGCGCATCGCGTAGCCGCCCGGCACATGCCAGAGCGCGCCGTGCTCGATCTCACCATCCGAGCCGACGATGGCCCCCTTGCCATATCCCTCGATCCGCTCCGGTCCGCCCAAAGCGGAGGCCAACCTGCGCGCCATCTGCAGACCCAGCGGTTTCAGATCGTCCATGAAGGGCTGCAAGTCTTCGACATATTCCCCGGCAAACGGGTTGCGGATCACCGCCATGACGGCGCCGCGTCGCAAGGGCGTTTCGGGCGGCGGGCCGCCCTCGTGCCGGATTTCTTCCAGCAGCAGCAGTGTTTTGCGCAGGAGGACGTCAGGCATGTTCGGGGATCCTGTTGGTGAGGGCATTGGCGTCGTCAAGCAGGCGGCTGTCGCCTTGCAGGTGCAGCGATGCGGCGCGGATCAGCCCGGCCGTTGCCATGCGCTCGGCCACGCGCAGGCCGTTTTGCAGGGCGGCGGCGCGGTCGGTATAGGAAAGGGTGCCACATCCCGTGACGACCAATTGCGCCCCGAGGTCGCTGTCGGGGTCCAGCAGATGGGCGGCGTTGCGCCGGATAGCGGGATGGCCGGGCAGGTCGACTGCATTGGCGATCAACGTGGCGGCCGCATCGGCGGCCGCAGCACTTTCGGCCAGGACCGTCACGCTGTCGGCAATGCCGAGGCTCAAACTGCGCCCATGGCGGCCAGAGGTGGCGATGCCGCCGATCCCCTGCCTGGCCGCGACCGTGATTTGGCCCAGATCGGCACCGTCGACACCCTGCATCGCGGTGACAAAACGCTCCCCCGGCGCTAGATGCAGCGCGATGTCACCGCCATTGTTCACATAGGCACGATGCAGCGGGGCGTTGGCCCGCATCGCCGCAAGCACCTCATCCGCCACAGAGCCCGCAACGGCGGCCATTGGGGTGATGAAGCGGTCCTGAAAAGGCCGAACGGCCCGTGACATGCGCTGCGCCACGCCACCGCTGAGGCGCGGCCTGCCGGCGCGCACCGGACTGCGCAACTCAGGCAATTCCGCGACCAGCTCGTCCAGAAGGCCGGCAAAGCGGGCATGGGCTGCAGCGAAGGCACGCTGGCGCGATGGTTCGTCGACTCCGACGATCAAATCAATCGGCCCGTGCTGCAAATGCAGCCGCGTGCCACACGTGAGAAGGCGCGCCTGCGCCGTCATTTGCGCCTCCGCGCCCAGGGGTAATTGGCGTGGTCCATGGGATCGGGCTGACCCGCCAGCTGCGCCACCTTGCGCGCCTCGGCCATCGGCACGGTGTCGAGCCGGCGAATTTCGTCCATATGCCCGCCCAGCGCGTCATAGTCATCGACCCGCATGGTAAACTCGATGGGCGCCACAAGCGCGGGTGTCGGCACGTAGCCGAAAGAGAGTTGCGGCATGTCGAGAACATCGACCATCACCGTGATGCCGCCCCCGGGCCAGACATAGGCCTCGGCCCCGCCGCAGGACACGTAAGTCAGCGAGTCCTTCACCGACCGGGTCAGCCGCACCGGGTTTTCGGTGACCCCGGCCCGCAGCGACCCACCTGCCCCGCCCATGAAGAGCACGGACGACACAGACGGCTCGCAGTTTTCCGCGATCAGATCGGCTGAGGCCTTGAGTTTCGCGGGGATTTCCTGCGGCTCGGGCACCAGATCCTCGCGCAGTTCGAAATAAGCGTATTGCTCACCCGTGGTGGACACCATCAAAAGCCGCAGGCCCGGCCAGGCGACCTTGGGGTTCCACGGCCCCAGGATGGTCAACGGATCCTCGATATCGGTGCCGCCCCAGCCGGTGCCGGGCTCGGCCACCTGGAAATACCGCCCGGGCGTCGACCGGCGGCCCTTGATCTTGATCCCGGTCTTGGGCACGTCAAGCTGTTTACCGGCCTCGTGTTCGCTGAGCACGCCTGTGATGTGATCATCGACCACCACGACCTCGTCCACATGGCCGAGCCACTGCTTGGCGAACATGCCGATGGCGGCAGACCCACAGCCCACCCGCATCAGCTTTTCCCGGACGCCGTTGATGATCGGCGCCTCGCCCGCCTGGACGATCAGGTCGGTTGTGTGATCGCCGTCGCCAATGCGCATTTCGACCGGTTCACGGTTGCAGAGCCGCAAAAGCGCGTCACAAGTCACGCGCCCCTCGGCCTTGGTGCCGCCGGTCAGGTGTTCGACGCCCCCCAGCGACAGCATCTTTGACCCGTATTCCGAGGTCATCACGTGGCCGATTGGCTCCCCCGCGACGCGCACCACATCACATTCGTGGCCGATATGGCGGTCGGTGTCGATCTTCACCTTGACGCCGCAATAGCTGAAGATGCCCTCGGTCACGACGGTGACCATATCCACGCCTTCGATCTCTTGCGCGACAATAAACGGCGCGGGTTTGTAGTCGGGATAGGTGGTGCCGGCGCCCACCGCCGTCACAAACGGGCGGTCCGAATGGACGATGTCGCCGTCCCAATCCTCCCCCCCGCCTTCGCCCAGAAACGGCACCAGCTTGTGCGAGGTATTCTCGATGATCGTCAGCGGGTCGAGCCGGATCAGCTCGCCCGCGTGATTGGCATAACGGTCGCAGGCGCCGGTCTTGCCGTCGGCGATGTAGCACATCACCGGGCAGGCGTCGCAGCGGATCTTTTCGGGTTTGGTCGTGCCGTCAGCCATCTGCACGCTCCCTCAGCTTGGCGCGGACACGCGCGGGTGTGGCGGGCAGTTCGGTGATCTGCACGCCGCTGGCATGGCGGATCGCGTTCAACAAGGCGGGTGCCGTGGGGATCAGCACGTGTTCGCCCAACCCCTTGGCACCAAAGGGCCCATGCGCGTCGGGCTCTTCGATGATCAGCGTATCAATGGGCGGGATGTCCCCGATCGTGGGGATCAGGTAGTCGTGCAGATTGTCGGTACGGCCCGGCAGGTATTCCTCCATCAGCGCCATGCCGAGGCCCTGCGCGATGCCGCCCTGCACCTGGCCTTCGACCAGAACCGGGTTGATCGCGTGGCCGACGTCGTGCGCGGCGACGATGCGGATGGGTTTGACTGTGCCCAGTTCCATATCCACCTCGACCACGGCCAGATGCGCGGCATAGCCGAATTGCGCATAAGGCTGGCCCTGGCCGTTGGCATCCAAGGGAACAGTAGGCGGGTCATAGGTCTCTTCGGCCCGCAAGACATAGCCTTCGGCATCGGCGGGCAGGTCAGCAAGCGCGAGGCGATGTGTCTTGGCGGCGTCGCGGATTTCGATAACGTTGCCGTCCAAGCGCAGCTCGGCGGTCTTGTCGGCATTAACCCGGGCGAGGATGTCGGCCCGCAACGCCTCGGCACTCAGCCGCGCGGCGTTGCCAGACACGAAGGTCTGGCGCGAGGCCGAGGTCTTGCCCGCATCCGGCGTCACATCGGTATCGGCGCCAACCAGGGTGACCTGCTCCACCGGCACGCCCAGGGCCGTGGCAAAGATCTGCGTGATCACCGTGTTCGACCCCTGCCCGATATCGACCGCACCCTGGTGCAGCACCAGCGTGCCATCGGCGCGCAGACCACATTTGATGGTCGACGGATTGGGCAGTGAGGTGTTTCCGCAGCCATACCAGCCGCCCGCCACGCCGACGCCGCGCCGCTGCGTTTCATGCACCTGGTTCCAGGAGGTCGTCAGCGTCAGCGCCTCGGCCCAAGCCGGCAGCAGCGCCTCAAGGCAGGCACGGATGCCGACGCCGCTGTCAAAGACCTGCCCGCAGACCGTTGGGGTTCCGTTGTCGAGCGCGTTGAGGATGCGAAACTCCAGCCGATCCAACCCCAGCTTGTCGGCCAGCTCATCAAACAGGCTCTCTTGCGCGACCGCCGATTGCGGCACGCCAAAGCCGCGAAAGGCCCCCGAGGGTACGCAATGGGTGTGGATGCCCTTCGCTTCGGCGCGGTAGTCGGCGATCTGATAGGGCCCCGAAGCATGCACCGGCACCCGGTTGGCGACGGTTGGCCCCCAGCTGGCATAAGCCCCGGTGTTGAACTGACCGTGAAACGTCATGCCCTGCAGGCGACCATCCTTGGTGGCGCCAATGCGGGCGGTGATCTGCGCCGGATGGCGTTTTGTGGTCGATTGCATCGACTCGGTCCGGCTATAGGTCAGTCGCACCGGCTGCCCGGTCTTCAGCGCCGCCAGCGCGATGTAAGGCTGCACCGAAAGGTCGAGCTTTGAGCCAAAGCCGCCGCCGATGCCCGTCGGCACGATGCGTATAGCATCGGTTGGCATGCCCAGAATGTCAGCCAGCGCCTCCTGGTCCATCACCGGGGCCTGGGTGCAGGCATGAAGCTCGAGCCGATTGCCGACCATTTGGGCAAAGCCTGCCTCAGGCTCGATATAGGCATGTTCGACAAAGGCGGTGGTGAAACTGCCCTCGACCGTCACATCCGCGGATTGCAGCGCAGCCTCTGAGTCACCGCAGGCGACAAAGCCCCGGCACATCACGTTGCCCGCGCGGTCGGGGTGCACTTCGGCGGCGACCTGCGACAGCGCGTCAGAGATGGTCAGCGCGGCGGGCAATTCCGTCCATGTGATGGGCAATGTCGCCTCGTCCAGCAATTGCATCGCTGCCGCGCTGCCGACGATGGCGGCAACGGCCTCGCCCTTGAAGCGTGTTTCAGACACGGCAAAGACCGGCTGATCGGCAAAAGCCGGGATCACTCCGAATGTCTGAGTGCCGGGAATGTCGTCCGCGGTCAGCACGGTGACGATGCCGGGTGTCGCCTCGGCCCAGCCGTGCAGATCCCCCAGATCAAAGCGCGCGCGGTGATGGGGTGAGCGGATCACCCTTACAAGCAGCGCATCTGTCGGCGCCACGTCGTCGCCAAAGAGTTCCGTCCCGTCGAGCTTGCCCCCGCCGTCGAGTCTCTGGATTGGCTGGCCGACATGTCCGTCACCCTTCGGCACAGGATGCGGCGCGCCGGCGGCCAGGACCGCGTCGATGATCTTGCGATACCCGGTACAGCGGCAGAGCACGCCGCCCAGCGCGTCCTGTACTTTGGCCTCGGTCAGCTGCGTGTCTTTGCGGAGGAGCGCTACCGCCGACACAATAATCCCCGGCGTGCAGATCCCGCATTGCGCAGCCCCATGCGCGGCAAAGCTGTCGGCCAGCGCCTCGGCCGCTTTATCCGTGCCGCGCAGACCCGCCAGCGTCTCGACCGTGCAGCCTTCGGCTTGATGGGTTGGCGTCAGGCAGGCACAGACGGCTTCGCCATCGAGCAGCACGGTGCAAGCCCCGCAATCGCCCGCGTCGCAGCCGACCTTGACGTCCCGCGCGCCCAAACGTTCGCGCAGGCTGTGCGACAGGCGTTCGCCCGGCAGCGGGCGGGTTGTCACCTCGGCGCCGTTGAGCGTGAAGGCGACGCTGTCGAGACCGACACGCTTATCCATGCTGCGCCGCCTTTTGCAGGGCGCGCTTGATCTGGAGCGGCACCGCCTCGGTCCGGTAACGCGCATCGGCGCGCACGTCGCTGATCGGGGTGAGTTCGGGCAAGGTGGCCGGGTCGATCGTCAGGTCGTCGGGTGACTGTCCGATCAGATTCGCCTCCAACGCTGGCAGGCGGCAGGCGACAGGGGAACAGGCACCCACGGCCACCCGCGCCTCGGCAATCCGGCCGGCGTCGTCCAGCACCACCATGGCAGCTGTCATGGCGATCGAAATCACCAGATACCGCCGCGCCCCCAGCTTCTCAAAAGCCGAGCGGGCGCCTTGCGGCACCGGCGGGCCGTGCAGCGCCACCATGATCTCACCCGGGCGCAGATCGGTTTGACGCGGCCCCTTCAGGAACTCAGCCAAAGGCAA
>JASJCC010000121.1 GCA_030066175.1 Paracoccaceae bacterium
ACGCGCGAGGCGATGGCCGATTACCTCGGCCTGACGCTGGAAACCGTCAGCCGCCAGATCTCGGCATTGAAAAAGGACGGGGTCATCGCGCTCGAAGGCAAGCGCCACGTCACTGTCCCGGACATGTCGCGCCTCTTAGAAGAAGCAGGCGACGACTCAGACGGCGGTCTGCTTGTCTGACGAACTGAGCTTCGTCACCTGGGATGTCTTTACCACCACGGCTTTCGCGGGAAACCCTCTCGCGATTGTCACGGGTGCGGACGATCTGACAACCGCGCAGATGCAGACCATCGCGCGTGAATTCAATCTGTCGGAAACCGTCTTTGTCATGGCCCCGCGCGATCCGGCCCATACAGCGCGGCTGCGGATCTTCTGTCCGACCGCGGAAATCCCGTTTGCCGGCCATCCGACCATCGGCACGGCGATCTATCTGGCTCAAACCGCGGCAGGCGACGACGCAACGATCCTACTGGAGGAAGAGGCCGGGCTGGTCCCGGTCCAAGTCACCCGTCAGAATGGCATGGATCACTCCGAGTTTCGCGCGCCGGTCCTGCCCTTCGCCCCCGAAGGCGCCAAAGC
The DNA here is from genome assembly GCA_030066175.1 of Paracoccaceae bacterium. Classification (GTDB taxonomy): domain Bacteria; phylum Pseudomonadota; class Alphaproteobacteria; order Rhodobacterales; family Rhodobacteraceae; genus JASJCC01. Next base: position 580 of record JASJCC010000121.1, read on the forward strand.
AGCGGCGCCAGACCTGCTGGCCGCCGCCCTTGGCCTCGACCAGGAAAACATCGGCCTGCCCAACCACACAGCCGCCGTCTGGGAGGGTGGCCCGCGCTTTCTCTATATCCCGGTCGCAAACCTCAAGGCACTGGCCAAAGCCCGGCCGCAAGAACCCGCCTGGTCGCAGATTATGGCCCTTGCCCAAGTCGATAGCGGCTATCTCTACACCATGACCGGCGCGGCAGGCCTGCAGGCCCGCATGTTCTCCCCCACGGCGGGCATCCCCGAAGATCCCGCCACCGGATCAGCGGCGGCCATCTTGTCCGCACAACTGCACGCCGCCGGCACGCTCACCGCGCCCGAGACACGATTTCACATCTCCCAAGGTGTCGAAATGGGCCGCCCCAGCCAGATCGGCTTGCGCATTCTCCAAAACGCCGACACCATCACCGACATCTTTGTCTCCGGCACAGCCGTACCCATCAGCAGCGGTAAAATCCGCATACCAAACTGAGCCGACGGGACGGCGGGCGGGGCGATGCTGCCCAAAGGGCAGCGAGCGGCGCACACCGTCCCACAATCCTCAATGCGCCATGAACACCGTCAGGCCCGCTTGCTCCAGCATGTTGCGGGTGGCCCCGCCGAGGATCGCCTCGCGGAACCGCGAATGGCCATAGGCGCCCATCACCACCATATCCGCATCCACGTCCGCCACATGCCGCAGCAGGATGTCCGACACCCGCGGCATGGTCTTTGACAACACGTCGATCTCGGCCTTGACCCCGTGCCGCGCCAGGTATTGCGACAAGAGGCCCCCGGGATCGGACCGGTTCGGCCCGTGCTGCGGCGGATCGATCACCACCACATGCACCTTGTCGGCGGCAATCAGAACCGGCAGCGCCGCGCGCACGGCGTTCAGCGCCTCGGCGCTTTCGTTCCAGCCCAGCACCACACGTTTTGGGTGGCTCGGCGGATCGACCGCATCGGGCACTACCATCACCGGCGCGTGGCCTTCGAACAAGGCGCCTTCGACAACCGGTTCAAGCTCGATCCCGTGCCCTTCGCCATAAGGCTTGGGCAGCACCACCACGTCGGCAAACCGCGCGCGCTGGCCCACATGGCGCCCCACATCGGCCAGCTGCGCCACCCCGTGTTCCACCGACCAGCGGCCATCGATCTTGCCCAGGCGCTGCTTGGCGATCTCGGCCAGCCCTTCGGCCTCGGACGTGGCCCGGTTCAACGTCTCTTGCAGCACCACCGCGTTGGCGCCGGCGTAGTAATACCCCGTCTGCGTCCGATCGACCCCCAGACAGAGCACATCCAGATGTGCGTCAAACCCGGTGGCCAGAAGTGCCGCATGGTCCAGCACGCTGGGTGCCAGCGCCTCGTCAGTCACGACTGTCAGTATTGTTTTGAAAGCCATCGGCCCCTCCTTTGCTGGTCTCAAATTCACGTTAGACGCGCGCACATGGTCGCACCTTGACCATGCTCAAGCTCTGGCACCCAAATCATTGATGCAGATCAATGTCAGCTTTCTGGCGACGTCCCATGAACGGATCAGTCTAAAACCGCCCGCGCGGCAAACGAATCGTGCGGGTACGACGAAGGGACGAAACATGTTGAATTATATCAAGCTCATCGTGCTGGGCCTGATCGCGATCTTTGCCATGATCGCGGCCAGTTACGCGCGCGATCTGGCTTATCAGGTTCATGCGATCATTATCCTGCTGGTTGCAGCAGGGATGTTCATGTGGACGCTGCGCCGGACAGATGAGCCGGCGATGCCGGCTCCGCAAAACGAATACATGGACGGCGTGGTACGCGCCGGCGTGATTGCCACCGCCTTTTGGGGGGTCGTTGGCTTTCTGGCCGGGACATTCATCGCCTTCCAACTTGCCTTCCCCTATCTCAATTTCGATTGGGCCCAGGGCTATGCCAATTTCGGACGCTTGCGCCCGCTGCACACTAGCGCGGTGATTTTTGCGTTTGGCGGCAACGCTTTGCTGGCAACGTCCTTCTATGTCGTGCAGCGCACCAGCGCCGCCCGGCTCTGGGGCGGCAACACCGCGTGGTTCGTCTTCTGGGGCTATCAGCTGTTCATCGTTCTGGCCGCAACCGGCTATCTGCTGGGCTCGACCCAGTCCAAGGAATACGCTGAACCGGAATGGTATATCGACCTCTGGCTGACCGTCGTCTGGCTGGCCTATCTGGCGGTGTTCCTCGGCACGATCGTACGCCGCAAGGAACCCCATATCTACGTCGCCAATTGGTTCTTTCTGTCCTTCATCGTCACCGTCGCGATGCTGCACGTGTTCAACAACCTCAGCATCCCGGTCTCGATCTGGGGCTCGAAATCGGTGCAGGTCTTTGCCGGTGTGCAGGACGCCATGACGCAATGGTGGTACGGCCACAACGCGGTGGGCTTCTTCCTGACCGCGGGTTTCCTGGGCATGATGTACTACTTCATCCCCAAGCAGGCCGAACGCCCCGTCTTCAGCTATAAGCTGTCGATCATCCACTTCTGGGCGCTGATCTTCATCTATATCTGGGCCGGTCCGCACCACCTGCATTACACCGCGCTGCCGGATTGGGCCTCGACCCTCGGCATGGTGTTCTCGATCGTGCTCTGGATGCCCTCCTGGGGTGGCATGATCAACGGTCTGATGACCCTCTCGGGGGCCTGGGACAAGCTGCGCACCGACCCGGTGATCCGGATGATGGTGATCTCGGTCGGCTTTTACGGCATGTCCACCTTCGAAGGCCCGATGATGTCGATCCGTGCGGTGAACTCGCTGAGCCACTACACCGACTGGACCATCGGCCACGTGCACTCGGGTGCTCTGGGCTGGAACGGCATGATCACCTTTGGCGCGCTTTACTACTTGGTGCCCAAGCTCTGGAACCGTGAACGCCTCTACAGCCTCAGCCTTGTCAGCTGGCACTTCTGGCTCGCCACCATCGGCATTGTGCTCTACGCCGCGTCGATGTGGGTCACCGGCATCATGGAAGGCCTGATGTGGCGTGAAGTCGACGCCAACGGCTTCCTCGTGAACTCGTTCGCCGACACCGTCGCCGCCAAGTTCCCGATGTATGTTGTGCGTGGTCTGGGTGGGGTCCTGTTCCTCGCTGGAGCCATCATCATGTGCTACAATTTGTGGATGACTGTGCGCCGGTCGCCTGCCGTCGAGGCAGATGCCGCCACAGCCCATGCCACACCGGCCGAATAAGGAGGACCGGACAATGGCAATTCTCGACAAGCATAAGATCCTCGAGACCAACGCTACGCTGCTGCTGGTTTTCAGCTTCCTCGTCGTCACCATTGGCGGTCTGGTGCAGATTGTGCCGCTCTTCTACCTCGAAAACACCATCGAGGACGTCGAAGGCATGCGCCCCTATACGCCGCTGGAGCTGGCCGGACGCGAAGTCTATCTGCGCGAAGGCTGCTATGTGTGCCACAGCCAGATGATCCGCCCGATGCGGGACGAGGTCGAACGCTATGGCCACTACAGCCTGGCCGCAGAGTCGCAGTACGACCACCCGTTCCAGTGGGGCTCCAAGCGGACCGGGCCGGACCTGGCCCGCGTCGGTGGCCGCTACTCGGATGACTGGCACGTGGACCACCTGCGCGACGCGCAATCGGTGGTGCCGGAATCGGTGATGCCGAAATATGGCTATCTGGAGAAAAAGCTGATCGACGGCGAATACATGTCCGATCTGCTGCGCACCAACGCCTTTGTCGGCGTGCCCTACACCTCGGAAATGATCGAGGCGGCGCAGGCCGACTTCAGGGCTCAGGCAGACCCCGACAGCGACTATGACGGGCTGCTTGAGCGCTACGGCGACAACGTCAATGTGCGCAACTTTGACAGTCAGCCGGGGATCTCCGAGGCCGACGCGCTGATCGCCTATCTGCAGATGCTGGGCACGCTGGTCGATTTCTCGACCTTCACGCCTGATGCAAGCCGCTGAGGAAGGAGGACCAAGATGGAAACCTACACCTTCCTTCGGCAGCTTGCTGACAGCTGGGCTCTGCTGGCGCTCTTTGCCTTCTTCATCGGCATTGTCCTCTGGGCGTTCCGCCCGGGCAGCACCAAAACCTACGCAGACGTGGCGGAGATCCCGTTCCGCCACGATGACAAACCTGCGGCGGCCGACGAAACGGCCGCCCCCGCCCGGACAAAGGAGGCGAGGACATGAGCGACAAGAACGACGACGATCTCGACTATGAGACAACCGGCCACGAGTGGGACGGCATCAAGGAGTACAACAAACCCCTGCCGCGTTGGTGGCTGTGGACCTTCTATGCCACCATCGTCTGGGGGATCGGCTACACCATCGCCTATCCCGCCTGGCCCGGCATCAAGGAAGCCACCCCCGGTCTTCTGGGGTTCTCGACCCGTGCCGAGGTTGCCGAGGATATCGCGGCGGTCGAAGCGGCCAATGCCGGTATCGAAGCGCAACTGGCCTCGGCCGAGCTGTCTGACATCGCCACAAACCCCGAGCTGCAAGGCTATGCCCAGAACGCGGGCGCCGCGGTGTTCCGCACCTGGTGCGCGCAGTGCCACGGGTCGGGTGCGGCTGGGGTGCAGGCCTCGGGCTATCCCAACCTGCTGGACGATGACTGGCTCTGGGGCGGCACGATCGAAGATATCCACACCACGATCACCGTTGGTATCCGTCAACCCGACGTCGACGAAGACTGGGTGCGGCAATCCGAAATGCCCGCCTTCGGCGCTGACGAGTTGCTGTCCGAAGAGGAAATCGGCCAGGTCGTCAACTACGTGATGTCGCTGTCAGGCGGCACCCCGCAGGATGCCGGTCAGGTTGCCGCGGGTGAGGTGGTGTATCTCGACAACTGCGCGTCCTGCCATGGCGACGATGGCGGCGGCGACCGGTTCCAGGGTGCCCCGAACCTTGCCGACGCGATCTGGCTCTATGGTGGCGACTACGACGCGATCACCGAGACGGTCCACTACTCGCGCTACGGCGTCATGCCGGCATGGCGTGACCGCCTCAGCGAAGCCGAAATCCGCGCCGTGGCCACCTATGTCCACACCCGCGGTGGTGGTGAAGCCTCCGAGTAAGCTCGGATCAGAGACACCCCCGGGCCGCAAGGCCCGGAGGTCAGCGCCGGTGCCCCGTCCTGTTCGCGCGTTTCCAGGGGCACCGGCGCTTTTTTGTTTGGCGCACGGGTTCAGCGCCGACGCGTCAGCCGCCCCCGGCAATGCCGCCACGGCCCCGGCAGATCGTGCCGCTGCGCCAGCTTTGGCTGATAGACAATCGGATCAATCATCATACCCGCTCCGGCGACCGGCGTGATGGCGGAACGGCAGATCGTCCTGCATCCAGCCGATGGGCGTGGGCTGACGGTGGCGGCGCGACCCGGGATCGTTGCGGGTGGCTGTCATGAAAGTTTTGGCGAATACTCCAAGCATCTGAGTGTCCTTTCCTTGCTGATCATCTGCAAAACATATTGATCAGATGGCGTTCCCATGCCAGTCAGGAAGAAATCCAATATGATAGTCTGAATTACATATGAACTGGAGCGCCCTACCCCCGCTATCCGCCCTCAGGGCCTTTGCCGCCTATGTCGACACCGGGTCGGTCACGGCGGCTGGCACCGCGCTCAATGTCAGCCATGCGGCCATCAGCCAGCAGATGCGCGCGCTCGAGGCGCATCTGGGCCTGGCCCTGCTCGACCGCAGCGGCCGCGCCTTGCAGTTGACCGCCGAGGGTGAGGCGCTGGCGCGCAGTCTGACCGGCGCCTTTCAGGACATGATCCTGACGATCGAGGCGCTGACCGGCGCTGATGCGTCCCGGCCTTTGCATATCAGCTGCACCCCCAGCTTTGCGGCCAGTTGGCTGATGCCGCGGCTGGCCAGCTTTCGCGCCGAAAACCCGACCGTCGATCTGATGATCAACCCGACCCCGCAGCGCGCCGATCCGTCACCGGGCGGGATCGACCTCGCGATCCGCTACGGCACCGGGCCCTGGCCCGGGCTCGACACCCAACCGCTGATGCCCGCGCCATTGGCCGTGGTCGCCGCCCCGTCGCTTTTTGACGGACCACCCCCCACCGATCCGGCCGAATTCGTCCGCTATCCCTGGCTGCAAGAGCTGGGCAGTTCCGAGACCACGCAATGGCTGGCCGATCATGGCGTGCTCGAACCGCGCCCCGGCAGCGTCACACATGTGCCAGGAAACCTGATGATCGACGGCGCGCGCAACGGCCAGGGCTTGGCTGTCAGCACGCTGCTGGCCGTGGCCGAGGATGTGGCGACCGGTCGGCTGGTCATTCTTTTCCAGGATGACGGGCCCGAGGCCTATCACATAGTGACGCACCCCAGCGCTATGCGCCCGCAACTCAAGGCTTTTCTGCGCTGGTTGCGGCGCGAGGCGCAAAAAACCTGAATTACAGATACAGTATTTGACACAGGTCAAGGCTGGCGACACGCCCAGTTGGGAAAACAGCCAAAAGCCATCCGCAAGACCGGAGCGATTCCCGCGTGACCGATACAACCCCTCCCTCCCTCTACGCCGCCCGCGAACCGATTTTCCCCAAGCGCGTCAGCGGGTCATTCCGCAATCTGAAATGGGTCCTGATGATCGTGATGCTGGGCATCTACTACGTCACGCCGTGGCTGCGTTGGGACCGTGGCCCGCAATTGCCCGATCAGGCGGTGCTGCTGGATCTGGCCAACCGCCGATTCTTCTTCTTCTGGATCGAGATCTGGCCGCATGAGTTCTACTTTGTCGCCGGCCTGCTGATCATGGCGGGGCTGGGGCTGTTTTTGTTCACCTCGGCGCTTGGCCGCGTCTGGTGCGGTTATGCCTGCCCGCAAACCGTCTGGACCGACCTCTATATCGCGGTCGAGCGCTGGATCGAAGGGGATCGCAACGCCCGTCTACGCCTGCATCGCCAGAAAAAGATGGATTTCCGCAAGCTGCGCCTGCGGCTGACGAAATGGGTGATCTGGCTGCTGATTGGCCTCGCGACCGGCGGCGCCTGGGTGTTCTATTTCACCGATGCACCAACGCTTGCCGTCGATCTGGTCACCGGCCAGGCCCATCCGATCGCCTACACCACGATGTTCATCCTGACGGCAACGACGTTCTTTTTCGGCGGCTTTGCCCGCGAACAGATCTGCATCTACGCCTGTCCTTGGCCGCGGATTCAAGCCGCGATGATGGACGAAGACACGCTGACCGTGGCCTATCGCGACTGGCGGGGTGAGCCGCGCGGCAAGCACCGCAAGGCCGAAGGTGCCGATGAGCTGGGCGATTGCATCGACTGCATGGCCTGCGTCAATGTCTGCCCGATGGGTATCGATATCCGCGATGGCCAGCAGCTGGAATGCATCACCTGCGCGCTTTGCATTGATGCCTGTGACGAAATGATGGACAAGGTCGGCAAGCCGCGGGGCCTGATCGACTATATGGCCCTGTCGGACGAACCGCGCGAGCGCGCCGGGGAAAAACCGCGCTCCCCCTGGTTCCACATCTTCCGGGTCCGCACGATGATGTATACCACGCTCTGGGCGGTGGTCGGCTTGGGGCTGCTCTTTGCGCTCTTCATCCGGTCGGACATCGAAATGACGGTGGCCCCGGTGCGCAACCCGACCTTTGTCACCCTGTCTGACGGCTCGATCCGCAACACCTATGACGTGCGGCTTTTGAACAAACACGGTGAGGATCGGCCCTTCCGCGTCAGCCTGACGGGTCATCCGACCCTGCGGGTGCAATTGGAAGGCACGCCCTATGAAACCGTAGACGTTCCGGCCAACGAAACCTTCCTGCAGCGCGTCTACGTGATCGCGCCGCCGCAATCCGACCCGGCCGCCGCCGAACGCACCGATTTCCGGTTCTGGGTCGAGGACCTGACCAATGGCGACCGCGCCTATAACGACACCGTCTTCAACGGGAGAGCAAACTGATGACAGAGCGTAAATTCACCGGCTGGCACGCCCTGGCCATCTTTGTCGGGTCCTTTGCCGTGATCATCGGCGTCAACCTGACCCTGGCCTTTTCGGCGGTGAACACCTTTCCGGGGCTGGAGACCAAGAACTCCTACGTCTCGAGCCAGACCTTCGATGACCGCCGCGCCGCGCAGTTGGCACTGGGGTGGACGGTTGAGGCCGAGGCGACCGGTGGCCTGCTGATCCTGTCGATCACCGATGCCGATGGCAAAGCCGTGCAGGCCGGCACTTTGGAGGCCACTTTGGGCCGCCCCACCCATGTGAAAGACGACCGCGCACCGGATTTTGCCTATGACGGCCGCGCCTATGTGGCGCGCGAGACGCTGGCGCCGGGCAACTGGAACATCCGGATGAAAGCGACAGCGCTCGACGGCACGCCCTTTGAGCAGCGTGTGGTGTTTTACGTAAAGGGCTGATGGCATGACCGCAACGTTGCGTCCTCCGGCTTCGGCCTGCCCTGCCTGTGCGGCGGCCCCGGCGGCTGAAGCCTTGGCCGAGCAGGCACCGGTGTAGGACGCGCATTTCGTCCTGTCCTTGCCGACCATCCATTGCGCCGCCTGCATCGCCAAGATCGAAAAGGCGCTCGCCGCGACACCGAGCATCCATTCCGCGCGCGTCAACCTGACCCTGAAACGTGTGAGCATCGAAGCCGTACCCGACATGACCGCCGCCGATGCCAAGGCCGTGGTCGAAGGCGCCGGGTACGAGGCGCATGAGCTTGACAGCACCGCCCTTTCAGCCACGCAAGCCGACCGCGCCGGACGCGAGCTCTTGATGCGGCTGGCGGTGGCGGGCTTTGCCGCGATGAACGTCATGCTCTTGTCGATTGCGGTCTGGTCGGGGGCCGAAGGGCCGACGCGGGACCTCTTTCACTGGATTTCCGCCGCCATCGTGCTGCCCGCCGTGGCGTTTTCCGCCCAGCCGTTTTTCCGCAATGCCTGGAGCGCCTTGCGCGCCGGGCAGCTCAACATGGATGTGCCCATTTCGCTGGCCATTGCCTTGGCGCTGGGGACCTCGCTTTGGGAAACCACGCTGTCGGGTGAACACGCCTATTTCGACGCCGCCATCGCGTTGACCTTTTTCCTTTTGGCCGGGCGCTACCTCGATCACCGCACCCGCGCCGTGGCGCGCTCGGCCGCGCAGGAACTGACCGCTTTGGAGGTGCCGCGGGCCTGGCGGGTGACTGCTGACGGTGAGGAACAGGTGCCCGTGGCCGAGCTGCGGGTTGGCGATCTGATTCACATCCGCCCCGGCGGGCGGATGCCGGTGGACGGTGAGATCACCGACGGCCGGTCCGAGCTGGATCGCTCGCTCCTGACCGGGGAAACCCTGCCGGTCCTTGCCGAACCGGGTCAGGCGGTCAGTGCGGGTGAGGTCAACCTGACCGGCCCGCTGACCATTCGCGCCTCTGCCGTCGGTCGTGACACCTCGCTGCACCGCATGGCCGATCTGGTGGCCATCGCCGAATCCGGCCGCTCGCGCTACACCTCGCTCGCCGACAAGGCGGCCAAGCTCTACGCGCCGGGGGTGCATATCCTGTCGGCCCTGGCGTTTGTCGGCTGGTATCTCTATGCGCAGGATCTGCGCGTGGCGCTGAACATCGCCGCCGCGGTGCTGATCATCACCTGCCCCTGTGCCCTCGGCCTCGCCGTGCCCGCGGTGACAACGGCGGCCTCTGGCCGGCTCTTCAAACAGGGGTTGCTGATCAAGGACGCCACAGCGCTGGAACGCCTTGCACAAGTCGACACAGTGGTCTTTGACAAGACCGGGACCCTGACAGCCGGCACGCCAGAACTCACCAATCTCGACCACCTCGACACCCGCGCCGTGCAGATCGCTCTGGCCCTGGCCGAAGGCTCACAGCACCCACTTTCGCGAGCGGTCGCCGAAGCCGCCCGCGCCGCGGGCATCGCGCCTGCTGACGTGACTGGGTGCCGCGAAGTCCCCGGCCACGGCACCGAAGGTCTCTGGAACGGCCAGCGCGTGCGCTTTGGGCGCAGCGCCTGGGCCGGCGGCGGCCAGTCCGAGGAAACCGCCGCTTGGCTGAGCGTCGGCGACGCCCCGGCCATCGCCTTTACCTTCACCGACCGTCTGCGCGACGGGGCCGCCGAGGCGGTCGCCGCCTTCCAAACCGCCGGCAAGCGGGTGATCCTGATGTCCGGGGACGCGCCGCACCCGGTCGAGAGCCTCGCCAACCGGCTGGGGATCGACACCTGGATGGCCGAGGCCCGCCCCGAAGACAAAGCCGCCCGCATCGACGCCCTAACCGCCGAAGGCGCACATGTGCTGATGGTGGGTGACGGTCTGAATGACACCGTGGCGTTGGCGAGCGCCCATGTGTCGATCTCACCCGCCTCGGCCCTCGATGCCGCCCGCGTCGCCTCGGATATCGTGCTGCTGGGCCACGCGCTGACACCGCTGCCCGAGGCCGCGCAGACCGCGCACAAGGCCACACGACGGATCCGCGAAAACTTTACCATAGCCACCTGGTACAACATCATCGCCGTACCGCTGGCCATCGCCGGGCTCTGCTCGCCGCTGATTGCCGCATTGGCGATGTCCGCATCGTCGATTACAGTGTCGCTGAACGCACTGAGGCTGAGGTAAGCGCCGTGAACGTCCTGACCTACCTGATCCCGATCTCGCTGATCCTCGGCAGCTTGGGTCTCGCGTTTTTTGTCTTCACCATCCGGTCAAACCAATACGAAGACCCCGAAGGCGACGCCCAGCGCATCCTGTCCGGCGAATACGACGACAAGCCCAAGCAGGAATAGGCGCTGTAGCCTAGTCCCGCACACGCTCCCACAGCCGCCCGTCGGGCCCGCCGGTGCCGCCATCGTCAAAGGCGCGCAGCTCTAACAGGCTGACGCGGCCATCGGCGTTGGCGTCAAAGCTCAGCACCACGTCTTTGGCGGCATGGCCAAAGGCGTCGCGGATCTCGCCCGGATCCCAGGCGCCGCTTCGGTTGCGATCCACCTCGTGGAAATTCACGATTCTGCCTGCCGTTTCAACGCCCACAGGCAGGCCGCGTTCATAGGCGCGAAACTGGGTGGTTGCAAAAATGAGGCCGTGATGGTCCTGCGCCAGCACGGGGCTGGCGGAAATCAAAAGGGCCAGGGTCAAAGCAGTTCTTTTCATTGCACTCTCCAAAATCAGGTTGAGAGTATCATATCTGCCGCCTTTTCGGCGATCATGATCGTCGGGGCGTTTGTGTTGCCGCTGGTGATCACCGGCATGACGCTGG
>JASJCC010000120.1 GCA_030066175.1 Paracoccaceae bacterium
ACCGAATGCGCCACCTGGCAGGTGACCATGTTGACCTCGTCGGAATAGGTCGCCGCGATTACCATATCAGCGTCGCGCGCGCCGGCCTTATCCAGAACATCGGGGTATGAGGCAAAGCCCGCCAGGCCCTGCACATCCAGGGTGTCGGTCGCCCGGCGCACCAGGTCGGGGTTGTTGTCGACCACCGTCACGTCGTTGCGTTCCCCGGCAAGATGGCGGGCGATTTGCCAACCAACCTGCCCCGCGCCGCATATGATGACCTTCATCGCCCGTCCTGCGTGGCTTCCATCGACTTACCGGCATGACAGATGACCGCGCGCGGGTCAATCCACCCTTGGCCAAAGGCGCCGCGCGTTTGGGCAAAGCGTTGCGCCGGCCCTCCCGCAGAATAAAAGCGCGCGGAAGCGCACCTTTGGATCCCTTGGATCCCGCCCGCGGGCCGGTTCAGCGGCGGGCCAGGCGGGCGCGTTTCCAGGCAAAAACCTCTTGCCGCGGGGTCCAGCGATACTTCGCGTCGGCGAGCACGCTCTCAAAAAACAGCCGCCCGCCACCCTGCCGCCAGGGGTCGAGCACAATGCCGTCATACATATCCTCGCCCAGGGCCGAGACGATCAGTGTCGAATGCTCGATCCGCATATTGTCGTGATTGGCAATCGCCCGGTGCCAGGACAGGGTCTGGAAATTCTCCGCCCGCATCCGCGCTTCCAGGTCGTCCGCCCAATCCTTGCAGAGACCGCGCGGCCGCCGCCCGGAATTGACCTTGATGTTGTGAATAAGCGGCGGATCGGTCACCTGCCAAAGCTGAGCCCAGTGCAGCGGCTCTTCCACCGCGATACGCGCCACCTCTTGTGCCTCCACCGGATCGACATCGGCGCGCAGCGCGATAATCCGACCTGCCAGCGCGTCGATCTTGGCTGCCCGCGCTGCGATCGCCCCGCCCGAGGACAGCACCGCACTGGCGTCCGGAGCCACGCCGCAGCCCGCCAGCGCCAGGCAGCCGGTCAGAAATACCCTGCGATCGATCCCCCGGGCCGGCATGGGTCAGGACGCCCGTTCGACCACGTCATCCTCGATCCGGGCCACCCGGGCCCCGGATTTCTGGCTGGTCACCACGCCAAGGCTTTTCAGCTTGCGGTGCAGCGCCGAACGCTCCATGCCGACAAACGACGCTGTGCGTGAGATATTGCCGCCAAACCGGTTGATCTGGGTCAGCAAGTATTCGCGCTCAAACGCCTCGCGCGCCTCACGCAGCGGCAAGGTGGCAAGCGTGCCCGACAGGATCACCCGGTTTTCGTCTTCTTCGCCAGCCGGCGCTTCCTGCGGCAGTTCGCGGGCCTCGATCGGACCGGCGCTGTCGCCCAGGATCAGCACCCGCTCGACCAGGTTCTTCAGCTGGCGCACATTGCCCGGCCAGACCATGGTCTGCATCAGCGCCACCGCGTCGTCCGACACATCGCGCAGCGGCAGGCCTTGGCCGCTGTTGCAGGCCTCGATGAAATGCCGCGCCAAGAGCGGGATATCCTCGCGCCGCTCCGACAGCGACGGCACCGCAATTGGCACCACGTTCAGCCGGTGATAGAGCTCTTCGCGGAACCGGCCCGCCGCGATTTCCTCTTGCAGGTTGCGGTTGGTCGACGAGATCACCCGCAGGTCCACCCGCACCTTGTCAGCGCCCCCCACGCGGGTGAATTGCTGATCGACCAGCACCCGCAGGATTTTCGATTGCGTGCCCGCCGGCATATCGGCCACTTCGTCGAAATAGATCACCCCGCCATGCGCCTGCTCCAAAAGCCCCGGCTCGACCCCGCGCTTGGCAGTTTCGCGGCCAAAGAGCATCGCCTCCATCGTCTCAGGCGCGACCCCGGCGCTGTTCACGGTCACAAACGGCCCCGCGGCGCGGTTCGAATTGGCGTGGATATAGCGCGCGGCCACCTCCTTGCCCGACCCGGCGGGTCCGGTCAGCATCACCCGGCCATTGGAATGTGTAACCTTGTCGAGATGGCTGACCATCGCCCGGAACGACGCCGAATCGCCGATCATCTCCATGGTCCGCGCCTCACCGCGCTTCAATTGCTGGTTCTCGCGCCGCAGACGTGAGGTTTCCATCCCGCGCCGGATCACCACCAAAAGCTGGTCGATATTGAAGGGCTTTTCGATAAAGTCATAGGCCCCCTGCTTGATCGCCGCGACGGCAATCTCGATATTGCCGTGCCCCGAGATGATCACCACCGGGATATCGGGGTTGTCGCGCTTGACGGTCTTGAGGATATCGATCCCGTCCATCTTGCTGTCCTTGAGCCAAATATCCAGGATCAACAGCGCCGGTGGCTCAGCATTGATCGCCGCCATCGCTTCGGACGAGTTACCGGCCAGACGTGTCGTATAGCCCTCGTCTTCAAGGATATCGCCGATCAGCTCGCGGATATCGCGCTCGTCGTCGACTATCAGGATGTCACTCATGGGTTGTCTCCCTCGATAAATCTCTGCTCATACCGTCTCTGTTTCCGTTGTGCCGGCCTGCGGCACCGATCCGCCTTGCAGCGGCAGTCGGACCCGCGCCATCGCGCCCGGTTGGGCACCCTCGGCAAAGGGTGGTGCATCTTCGAGCACCAGGGTGCCGCCATGTTCCTCGATGATCTTCTTGACGATCGGCAGGCCCAGCCCGGTGCCTTTGTCGCGGGTCGTTACGTACGGCTCGAATAGCCGCGCGCGGTCTTCCGGCAGGCCGATACCATTGTCCATGATGCGGATCTCGGCCATGTCCTCCAGGGTTTCGGCGGTGATGCGGATCTCTGGCGTGTGACCTTCTGGCGCGCCCTTTTCCTGCAAGGATTCAATGGCTTCACCAGCGTTCTTGATCAGGTTTGTCAGCGCCTGGCCGATCATCGTCGCGTCCAGCTCGGCGGGCATCGCCGCCTTGTCGATCTCGCAGACAAAACGCACGCCGGGCTGGCCGGCCTCTTGCAGCATCACCGCGGCGCGCAAAAGCTCACCCACGTCTTCTGGTTTGCGTTCAGGCTCGGGCATGCGGGCGAACTTGGAAAACTCGTCGACGATGCGGCGCAGGTCGCCGGTCTGGCGCACGATCACCTCGGTCATCTCGTGCAGCTTGTCGGCGCTGTCTTCCTCCAGCTCACGGCTGAACTTGCGTTTGATCCGTTCGGCCGACAGCTGAATGGGCGTCAGCGGGTTCTTGATCTCATGTGCGATACGGCGGGCCACGTCGCCCCAGGCCGCCATACGCTGCGCGCTGACCAGATCGGTCACATCGTCGAAGGCAACCACGTACCCTTCGAGGCTGCCATCCTCGCGCCGCCGGGTCGACATCCGCACGAGCAGGTTCTCCAGCCGCCCCTCCCGGCTGACCTTGACCTCTTCCTGCGCCACTTCGCGCCCCTGCGTCCGCAGCCGTTCGAACAAGGGCCCGAACTCCGGCACCGCCACGTGAATCGGCACCTCGCGCGGGGTGCCCTGCATGTCCAACAGCCGCCCCGCAGAGCGATTCACAAAGGTCACGCGCCCCTCAGCATTCAGCCCCACAACCCCAGAAGTGACCGAGGTCAGCACCGAATCAAACAGCCGCTGGCGGCGTTCGATCTGGCGGGTGTTTTCAAGCAGTGTTTCGCGCTGGCCTTTAAGCTGCCGGGTCATCTGGTTGAAATAGCGCCCGAGCATGGCGATTTCGTCATCGCCTTCATCCTCGCGAACTTGCACGTCCAAATCGCCGGCACCGACACGCTGCGCCGCACCTGTCAGCTGCCCAACGGGGCGGCTGAGCCGTTCGGCAAACCAAAGCCCCGCCCAGACCGCCGCCAGGATCAACAGCACCGCAAAGCCCAGATAGAGCAGCGCAAAATCGAAAAGCCGCCGGCCCCGCTCGGATTCCTGCTGCTGGTAGAACCGCGCGGTTTCTGCCGTCTCATCCAGCAGCATCAGGATATCGCCATCCACATCGCGGCTGACATAGAGGTAGCGATCGGCAAAGGCCCTGAGCGGCACCAGCGCGCGAAACTCGTTGTTGCGCCAATCCTGGATCAGCGTGATCCCCTCTTCATCCGCCTGCGCGATGTCGCCCTCGCTGGGACGTTCATAATCAAAGAGGTAAGAGCGTTCGCCGCGCGACTGGATTTCCCCTGCGCTGTCAATCACATAGGCCTCACGCAATCCGCGCTGGATCTGCGCCTGCCCGTCCGCCAGCAACTGCCGCATCGACAGGCTGCGATTGGCGATCAGCAGCCGCCGGTTCTGATCCATAAAGGCGCCGAGCGCGCGTGCATCTTGTTCAAGCCCCGCCCGGCTTTCTTCCTCATAGGCTTCGGCGGCGGCCAGCGACGCACCCACAACGTTCTGCACCCGTTGGGAAAACCACGTCTCAAGCCCGATATTGATGGTCAGTACAGCAAACACCGCCACAGTGATCGTCGGCAAAAGCGCCATCAGCGCAAAAGCGAAGGTCAGACGCAGATGCAGCCGTGATCCCGCCGATTGCGCGCGCCTGTCGGCGATGATCCGCGCCACGCTCCCCAGCACAAGCGCGGCCAGAAGCAGCACATAGACCAGGTCGGCCAAAAGCACCAAGCGCAGGCTCAGCTGCGTGCCGCGCCCGGCATCCAGGGGACCAAGGACAAGGAAGGTGGCCAATGCCAGAACCGGGCCCAGCAGAACCAGGCCAAGGGTCGCAATATTCTGCACCCGCCGCTCGCGCCGCAAGCGGCTAAGGCTGGACCATGTGATGCTGCGTGCCCCGCTGGCCACAGAATACCCTCAAATCAATGTGCTGCCCAAGGCAGCGGACCGCCATATCTTGTGACCTTCTCATCGCGCGATGCGACGGGGCCACATATATGTGACCCTTTTACATCAACTTGCGGCGCCGTGTCACGCGGATATCCAGATCGGTGATCTTCTTGCGCAAAGTATTGCGATTGATGCCAAGCAGATCGGCGCATTTCGCCTGATTTCCGCCGGTCGCCTCCAGCGCAATTTCGATCAAAGGCGCCTCGACCTCGCGCAGGATCCGACCGTAGAGCCCCGGCGGCGGCAGCATCTGGCCGTGCAGATCGAAATAGCGCCGCAGATGGCGCGCCACCGAGGTGCCCAGCTTTTCGCTGTCGCTGCCATGCAGGATCGGACCGGTGTCGGGCTGGTTGCCCAGAACGGCCTCAACCTCGGCCCGGGTAATCTCATCGGCCCGGCTGGTCAGGCTGAGCCGCCGTACCGCGTTTTCCAACTGCCGCACATTGCCGGGCCAGCTGTAGACACGGAAAAGCTCGGATGCATCTTCGGACAACCAGCGCTTGGGGGCACCGTCCCGTTCGGCCCGGGTCAGGAAATGCTCGGCCAGTAGCCCGATATCCTCTACACGTTCGCGCAAGGATGGCACCGTGATCGTCGCCCCACCGAGGCGGTAGTAGAGATCCTGGCGTACCCTTCCCTGCTCCATCATCATCGACAGATCGCCCTGCGAAGTCGCCATGAAGCGCGGCAGGTGTTCGCCCGGCACGTCCATCATGCGCACGATGCGGGCCTGAATTTCATCGTCGATATCGCCGATCTCGTCGATCAGCAGCGTGCCACCCTTGACCCGCGCCAGCACCCGCGCGGGCCCTTCGAGATCGGAAAGATCCGCGCCCGTCACGGTGACAAAGGGCAAGGTCCGGCGGTCGGAAAAGTCGTGCACCGCCTTGGCGATCAGGCTTTTGCCGGTGCCGCTTTCGCCGCTGATCAGCACCGGCAGATCTGTGTTCATCACCCGCGCCACAAGGCGATAAAGCGCCTGCATCGCCGGGGTTTTGCCCACCAAAGGCAGTTCATCCGGCGCATCGGCGTTTTCCGGCACGTCGTCACGCCGGGGCTGCAGGTTGCGGTTTTCCAGCGCCCGCGCGGTGCGCTTCATCAGGTCGGGCAAATCGAACGGCTTGGGCAGGTAATCATAGGCCTCGGCCTCGGCCGCCTGGATCGCCGTCATGATCGTGTTCTGCGCCGAGATCACGATCACAGGCAGACCGGGCCGGTCCTCGGCGATTTTCGGCAGCATTTCCAGACCGTTCCCATCCGGCATGACCACGTCCGAGATCACCACGTCCCCCTTGCCTTCGGCCACCCAGCGCATCAGCGTCGTTAGCGACGAGGTGGCATGCACCTTGCAGCCCGCCCGGGTCAGGGCCTGGGTCAGAACGGTGCGGATCGTGCGGTCGTCATCAGCGACAAGGACAGTGCCATCCATGGGTCAGGTCTCCTCTTGGTCCTTCGGGGCCAGCGGTAGGGAAATGCGAAAGACGGTTTTGCCCGGGGTGCTTTCCACCGAGATCCAGCCGTCATGGTCGGAAATGATCTTGCTGACGAGCGCCAGCCCCAGCCCGGTGCCGTTTTCCTTGCCCGACACAAATGGGTCAAAGACATCACCCTTGATATCGGGCGGCAGGCCGGGGCCATCGTCGATGACCTCGATCTGCAGCGGCAGGGTCTGGCCGGTGCCATCCGCGCGGCGCAGGCGAAAGCTGTGTTCGTAGAAGGTGTGCAGGCGGATCGTGCCGCCGTTTTGGATATCCGCCGCTTCCGAGGCGTTGCGCAAGAGGTTCAGGATCACCTGCAAGAGCTGATCGGGATCGCCATCAGCCATCGGCAGCGACGGGTCGTAATCCTCGACAATCTTCATATGCGCGCCAACGCCCAAAAGGGTCGAGCGCCGCGCGCGGTCGAGCACATCGTGGATATTCACCGCCTGATGGGTCGGTTCGCTGAGATTGCCGAACTGCTCCACCTGCTCCAAAAGCTTGACGATCCGCCGGGTTTCTTCGACGATAAGGTCTGTGAATTCAAGGTCTTCCGGCCCGAGGTTCATGCTCAGAAGCTGCGCGGCACCGGCAATCCCCGCCAGCGGGTTCTTGATCTCATGCGCCAGCATCTCGGCCATGCCGATCGCCGATTTCGCCGCTGATTTGACCGAGTGGCTCTGCGTCATCCGCCCAGCCAGCTCACGCGGGCTGATCAGCATGATCATCCAGCCGGGCTGCCCCTGCACCGGCGCGATCTGCAGGTTGCACACGAGCGGCGGGCGGCTGCCGGTGCCCACATCCACATCGTTAACAAAAAGCGGCGTGCCGTTTTCCCGCGCCCGGGCGAGGCTTTCCTCCAAAGGCGCGTCAACGGCAAGGCGATCCCAAATCGGCTGGCCCATCAACCACTTGGCCGAGTTGTTCATAAAGCCTTCGGCCGCCGGGTTCAGATCGGCAATGCGTTCGGCACTGTCGAGCAGCACCGCCGGCACCGGGATCGAAGACCAGATCTGTTGCTCCAACTCCGGCGTCATGCGGCCTGCGCCTCGGTTGTGCTGAGCGCGTCACGCAACAGGGCCAATACGCGGGCCGGATCGTTTTGGGTCAGCACGGCTTTGCGCAAGCCCGGCGCTGTGCCGGCGCGGTCCATGTACCAGCCCAGATGCTTGCGGGCGCATTTCACGCCCAAAGGCAGACCGTAAAAGCCCAGCATGTCCTCGTAATGCCCGGCGACCAATTCGATCAGCGCCGCCCCTTGCGGGATCACCGGCGCCGGCGTGCCAAAGAGCACCGCCGCCACCTCGGCCAGCCGCCAGGGCGCGCCAGGCGCGCCGCGTCCGATCATCACGCCATCGGCGCCAGAGGCAGCCAATGCCGCCCGCGCGGATGTTGCATCGGTGATGTCGCCATTGGCCACGACCGGGATGTTCACCGCGTCTTTCACCGCGCGGATCGCCGCCCAATCGGCCTGACCTTTGTAAAACTGACAGCGCGTGCGGCCGTGGATCACCACCATCTGCACGCCCGCCCCCTCGGCGCGGCGTGCCAGATCGGGGGCGTTGAGGCAATCATCGTCCCAGCCCAGCCGCGTCTTGAGCGTCACGGGCACGTCCACTGCGCCCACCACTGCCTCGATCAACCGCAGGGCATGATCCGGCGCGCGCATCAGGGCCGACCCGGAATAGCCGCCGGTGACCTTTTTCGCCGGACAGCCCATGTTGATGTCGATCACCCGCGCGCCCATATCGGCCACTTGCCGCGCGGCTTCGGCCATGGCGCCCGGTTCGCGCCCGGCCAGCTGAACGGATGTATTGGCGACCCCCAGCCCCAGTTCGGCCTTTTCGCGGGTGCCGGGGCGCTGGGACAAAAGCTCGCCACTGGCGATCATCTCGGACACCACCAACCCGGCACCAAAGCGGCTCACCAGATTGCGGAACGGCAAATCGGTGATTCCCGCCAGTGGAGCCAGCAGGACAGGAGGGGAAATCGGGCGGCCGCCCAACGTCAAAGACAAAAGCCTATTCCTTGTGCAGTTGGGTAGGAGGTAACGTGACCCGTGTATATGTACAATGTTGCAGCGGTTTTTTGCAGATGCAGAAAGTGCGTTTGCACAATTTTTAGGCAGTATTTCCGGACCCGTTGCGCCATGGGTGACCACGGCCTAAGACTTTGGCAAAGAGGGACAGTACCATGACCACCGCCGCCATCATCGTTGCCGCCGGGCGCGGCACCCGCGCGGGCGGGCCGCTGCCCAAGCAATGGCAAGCGGTGGCCGGCAAACCGGTGGCGCGCTGGACGCTGGAACGCTTTGCCGCGATGGACCAGCTTGTTCTCGTCATCCATCCCGACGACCGCGCGCGGGCCGAGGCGCTTTGCGAGGGGCTGAACGTGAGGATCGTGCCCGGCGGGGCGGAACGTGCCAGCTCGGTCCTCGCGGGGCTCGAAGCGCTTACCGACACACCCCCCGAACGGGTACTGATCCACGACGTCGCACGCCCCTGCGTCAGCGCCGAGATCATCTCTGCCGTGCTGACAGCACTCCAAACATCCAGCGGCGCCGCCCCGGCCCTGCCCGTCACCGACGCGCTTTGGACCGGCGACAACGGCCAGGTGACCGGCACGCAGGATCGCGGCGGGCTTTTCCGCGCGCAGACGCCGCAAGGCTTCCGCTACCCCGAGATTCTGGCCGCCCACCGCGCCCATCCCGGCGGTGCGGCTGACGATGTCGAGGTGGCGCGCGCTGCAGGGCTCGACATTGCGATCGTGGCGGGCGAAGAAAGCAACCTCAAGATCACCGGCCCAGACGATTTCGCCCGGGCCGCGCAATACCTGGAGAGCGCGATGGATATCCGGCTGGGCAATGGCTATGACGTGCACCGCTTTGGCGACGGGGATCACGTGGTGCTCTGCGGCGTGCAGATCCCGTTTGAGCGTGGATTGTCCGGCCATTCCGACGCCGATGTGGGCATGCACGCGGTGACCGACGCGATCTATGGCGCGCTGGCGCAGGGGGATATCGGCCAGCACTTCCCGCCGTCCGACCCGCAATGGAAAGGCGCCGAAAGCCATTTCTTCCTGCGCCACGCGGTCGAGCTGGCGCACAAAATGGGCTACGGCATCGGCAATGTGGACTGCACGTTGGTCTGCGAACGCCCCAAGATCGGCCCACATGCGCAGGCGATGCGGGCCGAAATGGCGCGCATCATGGGGCTGCAGGTGGGGCAGGTTTCGGTCAAGGCGACCACGTCTGAACGGCTGGGATTTACCGGCCGTGAAGAGGGCATCGCCGCCATCGCCACGGCTACGTTGGTGGCGACATGAAGGCGGTTGCCTCGCTGATGTATATCGGTTTCCTGCGTCCGGGGCCGGGCACCTGGGGCTCGCTCGCCGCCCTGCCCTTGGCCTATGGCATTCACTTGATCGGCGGCTTCTGGTTTCTGCTGAACCTGACCTGCTTTGCCTTTATCACCGGCTATATCGCCACGCAAAAAGTGACGGCGGGGGCCGAGGATCATGACCCCAGCTGGATTGTGATCGACGAGCTGGTCGGCCAATGGATCGCGCTGTTCCCGGTAAGTTACGGCGCCGGCATGATGGGGATCGAGGTCTGGCGCCTCTGGCCCGGCTGGATCGCGGCCTTTGTGCTGTTTCGCCTGTTTGACATCTGGAAACCGTGGCTGGTGGGCCGTGCGGACCGCTTGGGTGGCCCGATGGGGGTGATGCTGGATGACGTGATCGCCGGCGTCTTTGCCGCGATCGGCGTCATTATTCTGGCCGCCGCTTATCACGGGGTGGCAATGTGACCGAGACTCTGGCGTTGGACATCCTCGCGCTGGCGCGGGCCCGCGGCTGGACCGTCACCACCGCCGAAAGCTGCACCGGGGGCAAGGTCGCTGCTGCCCTGACCGACATCCCCGGGTCCTCCGACATCTTCGAACGCGGCTTTGTCACCTACTCGAATGCAGCGAAGATAGAGATGCTGGGCGTGTCCGCCGCCACGCTGGAGGCGGTTGGCGCGGTGTCGGAAGAGGTCGTGCGCGAAATGGCCTCGGGTGCGCGGGCTCGGGCTGGGGTTGATCTGGCGGTTGCGATCTCGGGCATCGCTGGACCTGGCGGGTCCGAGCACAAACCCGAAGGCCGGGTCTGTTATGGCCTGGCGACGCCAGAGGGTGTGACGACCGAGACCATCGACCACGGAGCCTTGGGCCGCGGGGCGGTGCGGGAAGTGGCGACCCAACATGCTTTGACCTTGCTGTGGTCGGCGCTGGCGACGTGACCGAGCGCCACTCCGACGATCCGATTTCTGACAGCTGACACCGCGCGGCCACGGCCTTGAGCCGAAGTTCAGGCCATGAAACGTGTCAGTTCAGAGACCGATGCATCACTTTCCAGCAAGGACGCCAGCTGCGCCGCCGGTCCTGTTCCTATCAGAGCGGCCGCCTTTTGTGTCACCCGTGCCTGACGGTCCTCCAGGCTCATCGGCGTCATCAGGTCATGCGCCGCCTCTGCGGTGCCCGCCACCGTCACAACCCGCACCCGGCTCGCGGTTTCGGCGAGGCGCTCATCCACGGTGACCGTTACCCAATCCCGCAAGGCCGTGACCTCAGGCGCCGTGACCAGGGCATCGGCATAAGTGGCCAAAGCAGCCGTGTCGTGGCCCAGCAGGGACAGCGCCATCACCGCACGGTAGCTAAACTTGGCCTCGAGCCCGGTTTGCGGCGTCGTCAAGTTGCAGACGGTCATCCAGCGTGGATGGGTGGTGACTTCGATGCGCTCCACCGCCGTCACGTCCAGCGGTTTCAACCTCTCGAGCGCCTCCAGCGCCGCATGCAAGCCATGACAGCAGGCGTGGAACTTGTGGCTGACCTCCTCCATCAGGAACCTATCATCATCCGGCAATGCACCATCCGCGTGATGGGTGTCGAGAAAGCCGTTCTGCCCCTCCAACGCATCGGGGTTCGACACAAACCCCCGCGCTGCCAGCAACGCCGCCTCAACCCCGTTCGCCGCCGCAATCCCGGCATTGTAGGGTTTTCCCATCTTACCAAATTGCGATTTGAGACCGGACGCGCGCGTGCTGACCAGCCCCATGGCCTGGCGCATCTGGGTATCGTCCAGCCCCAGTAACCGCCCGGCCGCCAAGGTTGCGCCAAAGGCACCGGCAGTGGCCGTCTGGTGAAAGCCAATCTGATAGTGTCCGCGCCCAAACAGCACCCCCAGCCGCACCGACAGTTCCGCCCCGGCCAAACCCGCAGCCACAAAACCGGCCATTCCTGTACCGCGCATTTCCGCCACCGCCAAAGTGGCCGGCAACACGGCCACCGAGGGATGGCCGATATGGGCAAAATGTGTGTCGTCAAAATCCAACGCATGCGAGGCCGCGCCATTGACCAAAGCCGCCGCCCGCGCGGGTGCCCGTCCGCCACCAAAGAGACTGGCCTGCGCCGCACCACCCTCCTCCGCCACCATGTCCCGCAGGAGACGCGCCACTGGTTCGTCCCGCCCCGCGACACCGCAAGCAACCCAGTCGAGGATCGACAGCCGCATCACCTGCAAAGCCGCCGCCGAAGGGGCCTTACACGCCG
>JASJCC010000023.1 GCA_030066175.1 Paracoccaceae bacterium
TCGGCGGCCTACAAGATCAGCGGCCCCAACGCCTATGGCTGGCTGAAGTCAGAGTCGGGCGTGCACCGGCTGGTCCGCATCTCGCCCTTCGATTCGGCGGCCAAGCGGCACACGTCCTTTTCTTCTGTCTGGGTCTACCCGGTGGTGGACGACAATATCGAGATCGATGTGAACCCGTCGGAAATCCGCATCGACACCTATCGCAGCTCGGGCGCTGGTGGTCAGCACGTGAACACCACCGACTCGGCGGTGCGGATCACCCACGTGCCCACCGGCATCGTGGTCACCAGCTCGGAAAAATCCCAGCACCAGAACCGAGACATCGCCATGAAGGCCCTGAAATCGCGGCTCTACCAGCTAGAGCTCGACCGCCGGAACGAGGCGATCAATGCCGCGCATGAGGCCAAGGGCGATGCCGGTTGGGGCAACCAGATCCGATCTTACGTGTTGCAGCCCTACCAGATGGTCAAGGATCTGCGCACCAATGTGGAAACCTCCGACACCAAGGGTGTGCTGGACGGCGATCTCGATCAATTCATGGCCGCGACCCTGGCACTGAACGTGTCGGGTAAAAGCCGCGCGGACGCGCAGGCGGAATAAAGCCTTTTCAGAGCGTTGCCGACCCTTTGTGAGGGTTGCACGGCGCGGCGCGGCGGGGTTAACTGACCTCAGGAAATGCGCGGGACAGAGCCTGAGGAGGAAAGGCCATGCCCGATACACCCAAGCCCGGTGTGCCCGATCTGGGGGCTGTGGACATCCCCACGCTGAAAGAGGCGTTGCGGCGCGGCTGGCAAGACCTGCGGCGCGCCCCCGGGTTTGCGTTGCTCTTTGCCGGCGTCTACGTGCTGGGCGGCTGGCTGATGGTGTGGATCACCATGGCGACGGGCCACACCTATTGGCTGGTCTTTGCGGCCATCGGCTTTCCGCTGATCGCGCCCTTTGCGGCCGTGGGCTTTTACGATGTCAGCCGGCGGATCGTGCAGGGCCGTCCGCTCGACTGGATGCAGATCGTCAGCGTTGTGTTGCGCCAGTCGAAACGGCAATTGCCCTCGATCAGCGCGATCATCCTGGTGGTGTTTTTGTTCTGGTTCTTCCTCGCCCACATGATCTTTGCGCTTTTCATGGGGCTGTCGACGATGACCAATGTCTCGACCAGCTATGCCGTTTATCTAACCGGCAACGGGTTGACGATGCTGGCGGTGGGTTCGGTTGTCGGGGCGGCGTTTGCGACGCTGCTTTTCATGATCACCGTGCTGTCGCTGCCGATGCTTCTGGATCGTGAGATCGACTTTGTCACCGCGATGATCACCAGTTTCACCTATGTGCAGGGCCATTTCGGCGTGATGCTGGTTTGGGGGATTATGATCGCCATCATCACCTTCCTGTCGATGTTGCCGGGGTTCTTTGGCCTGTTCATTTCCTTGCCGCTGTTGGGGCACGCGACCTGGCATCTATACGACATGCTGGCCTATGGCCGGTCGGACGCACCAGACGGGGTGCCGGCCTGAGAATACCTCAGGCGCTTTGCGGCGCTGGCTGGTATGGCTGACCACGTTCTGCGGAGGGTAAAGATGCGCATCGGAACACTTGCTAAAGCTGCAGTGCTGGCGTTGACCGCGGTCTCCGCACAGGCGCAAAACGCCGATCTTGGGCAGGAGGTTTTCAGTCAATACTGCGCGACCTGTCATGGTGCGACCGGCGCCGGTGATGGCCCGATGGCGGCGCTGATGACCACATCGATCCCGGATCTTCGGCAACTCGCGGCGCGCAACGACGGCGAGTTTCCGATGTTGCGGGTGATTCACATCATCGACGGGCGGACCGAGCTTCGCGCCCATGGCGGGCCGATGCCGGTCTATGGCACGCTGTTTTCCGCAGGCGCGGGTACGCAGGATTTGTATGTCGACGTGCTTTACACCCGCGGCCGGGTGTTGTCGCTGGCGTATTATCTGGAGACCATTCAGAACTGAGCTCTGGGCGGGCAGGGGACAGCGAGCGTTGCTAGGCCTCGCGCCCCGCGGATTTGAGCCTTGCATGAAGCGGTCCGGCGCGCTCATCGCCGGCTTCCAAAGCAAAGACATAGGCGTGGGTCAGGTAGAAATACGCCGCGTCGGGGGTGTCGGCGTGGTCGGCGGCCTCGGTATAAAGCGTGATCAACGCGTCGCGGTCACCGGCGGCATGCGCCGCCAGCATTCGCGCATCGAGATCGGCGGTCATTCAGCGGCCTGGGCCTGCCCACGCCACGCGTCCACCTTGCCGGCCACCCAGTCGTGAAAACAATGGGTTGGGCTGTCCATCGCGGGCGAAAACCGCCCGCCGTCAAAGCCGCTGGCATGGCGGCCGCGCTGCATGCCTTCGACGACAAAGATGTCTTCTTCGAACACCGTCTTCCACTGCTCGGTGTTGCGCTGCCGCAGGTCGGCGTCGGTGTCGGGCTGCGCATAATAGAGATGCACATGCTCGACTGTCTTTTCAGGCCCTTCCGGCACCAGCACGATGGCAAAGGCATGGTCGCGATGCACCCCAAGCAGCACGTTAGGATAGACCGCGATGTACTCGGCCGCCGTGTCCCAAGTCTCTGACAGCCCAGCGAAATCGGCGAAGGTCTGGCCTGCGTCGTTGCGCAGCTGGCGGTAGACCCAGGTGCCTTGCCCGGAATAGGCGCCGGGGGCCTCGATGTGATAGTGATCCTCCAGCCGAGAGTATGAATTCAGGCCGGGATGCACCCAGGGCAGGTGGTAGCTTTCGCAGTAGTTTTCGACCGCAAGCTTCCAGTTGGTCTGCACCGGCAGGTCGAACCGGCTGTCGGCGCCGCCGTGATAGACCGGCTGTTCGAATTCGCGCCACCGTGCCAGCACGTCGGCCATCGCGTCCTCAAAAGGTGCGGCGTCGCCCGACACGTTGATCCAGACCACGTCGCGCCAGATGTGGCTGCGCACCTCGATGAGGCCCAGCGTGGCGCGGTCAATTGCATCGTGGGTGTTGTGACCCGGGCCCCCCACATGCGGCGTCGATACCAACCGCCCGTCAGTGCCGTAACACCAGCTGTGATAGGGGCAGCGAATGGCGCCTTCAATCTTGCGCGGCGCGTCGACCAGGATCATGCCACGATGGCGGCAGATGTTCTGGAACACCCGTACGGTGTTGTCACGTCCGCGCACCAGCAAGAGCGGCATGTCGAGGAAGGTGATCGGCTTGGCGTCGCCCGGTTCGGGCACGTCCGCCGCCACCGCCAGCCCGGCCCATTGGGTGAAGAGCAGCGCGTGTTTTTCCTCGTCAAAAACCGCGGGGTCGATGTAATGCGCGTTCGGCAGCCCGTTGGCCTGCGCGACGGGGCGGCGCACCTGCGCCAGATCGGTCATGGGTCCGGACATCGGCCACCTCCTGCAAAACTCAGGGCAGAGACTGCGGAAAGGCCGCGCTTTGGTCATGCCTGATCGCGACACGGGCCGCTGCAGAGCGACATCGCGGATCATGCCGCGGTCCGATGTGCGATCAGTCGAAAGGCATGCCGATCTTCAGCTCTTTGTTGTGGAAGGGGATCAGATCCTCTTGCGCACAGAACCCGCTGTCGCGCGCGGCGGGCAGGACCTTGCGCCTATCGTTGCCGAGATACTCATAGACCTGCCGTTCCACTCGCGAGCCCGCCACCCCTTCGCGCACCGTCCGGGCGACATAGCCGACCCAGAAATTGTTCTCGAAGGTGGGGATTCGGGCGAGATAGTTGAACGAAGCTGTGGCCGCACCCTTGCGGCTGACCAGGGCGGCGACACCGTCTTCCTGACGCAGAACAGCACCACGGAATTCGCGGGTGGCAGGGTCGACCGGCAGGCCCTGCTGGATCATCGCCTCCCGCGCTTCGAACCCGCGCAGAAAGGTGTGATCGTCCTGCCGGAACACAAACACCAGCCCCTTGAGGAACTGATTGGTGTTGAGAAAGCTGCGCCGGGTAAAGCGATAGAATCCGCTGGGAAAGTCCGTCTCGGGTACCGGACTGGCGCTATTGCCCAAAAAATGTTCAACGGCGGGGTGGCGCAACAGGCCTGGCGCGGGTTCCGAGATTTGTTCGACCGGTTCCAGCAAAATGCGGGCATCGACGTCGAAATATGCACAAATCCTGTGCAAAACGTCCGGTCTCGGGAAACTTTCGCCCGCAAGATAGCGATTGAACTGCGTGCGATTGATACCCAATTCGCGGCACAGCGCCGAAATCGAGGCGGCATTGCGCGCAAGCTGACGCAGATTCGCACCGAGCATGCTGCGAAGTTCTGTAGGACTTGGGTGTCGGGTCTTGGTAGTTTTCATGACGGCGGGGGTAGCCTTCGTGTTTTAGTTGTTTTTATTGGGTAAAACTCGACCTATTATAAGGAAAGTCTTCCTTTACCGAATGACATGACGCCAATGCGCATCACGACTGATGCGCAACCGCGACAACCCTGCAATCTTGCGACACAAAAATCAAGCGGCAGACGCGGCAAAAAGCATGTCCCCACGCGCGTTTATAGCGGATTCTATCTATGTCGGAAAAAGAGGGCGTCATGAAAGAACAGATGTATGGCGTTGTGCTATGGGCGGATGACAGCGACAGCAAAGCGGTCATCTGGTGCGAAGATCACGGCAACCTGGCGTATTACACCGCGCAGGAGCAGGGCATGCATGTCGGCATTTCACTCGATGCCGGTGACCTGATCCAATTCGACTTGCGCGAAGACCGCGACGTAAGGCGGGCGCGAAACCCCAAGCGGGTCGATGCAGGCTATGCCCCGTCGTTGGCGCAATCGCTGGGCGCCACCGCTTCCAAGACCACCACTCACACCGGAACCGTCGTCCCGTTCCCCGACGTGTCCCGGCCACGCCGCATTCCGGCCTGACCCGGTTCCCCTCACCGGACAAAGAACCGCCGCGACAGGATCGCGGCGGTTTTTCGTTGTCGGTTTGATTAGAGGATCAGGAGCCGCGCGCCAGCGCCGCCACACCAGTGCGGGCGATCTCGATCAGGCCCAACGGGCGCATCAGATCGGCAAAAGCATCCACCTTTTCCGGCGTGCCGGTCAGCTGGAAAACAAAGCTTTCCAGCGTGCTGTCGACCACATGGGCGCGAAAGATATCCGCCAGGCGCAGCGCCTCGACCCGCTTGTCGCCGGTGCCGGCCACTTTGAGGAGCGCCAGCTCGCGCTCGACCGACCCACCTTCGACGGTCAGGTCATGCACCTCATGCACCGGCACAATCCGGCCCAGCTGCGCCTTGATCTGTTCGATCACCTGGGGTGTGCCGGTGGTGACCACGGTGATGCGGCTGAGATGCCCTTCGTGATCGACCTCGGCCACGGTCAGGCTGTCGATGTTGTAACCGCGGCCAGAGAAAAGCCCGATCACACGCGCTAGCACCCCCGGTTCGTTTTCCACCAGCACCGCAAGCGTGTGGGTTTCCTGAACGTCCGAGAAGGTGGGGCGCAGGTTATAGGCCGAATGTTTGGTCGAGCCTTTCTTGATCTTGAGTGCAGACATCTGTCTTACCTTTCTTGCGGAATGAGGGCCGAGGCGGCGCGGCGCAGGACCATCTTGGTGAACGCGGCCGAGGTCGCCTGGTCATAGGGCAGTTTGTAGGGAAAGTTGCGGGCATGGTCGAAACTGTGCCGCATCGAGGCGTTAAGCTCGTAGATAAAGGCGCGGCCGTCGTCGTCGATGGTGAAGTCGATGCCGAAGAACTCAAGCCCGGTGTCTTCAGCGGCTTGTTCCAGCCCGGCAACAGCGCGCGGGCCGCAATAGCTGCGCCAGTCCTGCAAAAAGCGCTTTTCTTCGTCGGTCAGCGTGGGGTCCACCGCCATGATCGTCCGGCGATTGCCGCCATGCACGTTCCAGACCTTGTCGAGATGGCAGACCACCGGAAAGAAGGCGCCGTCGATACAGAAGAGCCGCAGCTTGCGGTAGAAATCCGTGCCGTTCCAGCGGATATCGCGATAGGCGATGGCGTAATAGGGGCCCATCAGCCCGGAGGGGCCGACATAAGACGCCAAGGCCTCGGCACTGTCGATCAGCGCCGTGCTGCGCCCGGTCTGCGTGCCGGTCTGGCGCAGGATGAACGGAAAGGCAAAGCCGGCTGCCTCTAGCTGTGCCATCACCTTTGCCGGCGTCTCCCCGAAGAACCGCAACTTTCGCGTGCGTGGGAAAACGACGCCTTCGATTCCCTGCAGCCGGTCGAAATTGCCATCACGCGACGTGCGCAGCACCTTCTCGGGGTGGTTGATGACGTTGGTCTGGGGATGCGCTTGCAGATAACGGTCCAGCGCCTCCAGCGAGCGGCGCTCCAGATCGACATCGCTGATCGTGTTCAGCATCACGTGATGGGCGGGCAGGGCGGTTGCGTCCACCTCGCTGCCGCCGGCAATGGTGTAGCGCTGTTTGCCGATAGTTGTGGCATCTAGCAGGTATTTCAGCGTGAAATGTCCGCCGCGCAGCTTGACCTTATAACTGCCATCCTTGCTCTTGCCCAACGTGGCATAGCTCTGGTCAAATCCGCGCATCACCAGTGCGGTCGGCCGTTTGTCCGGCGGCGGGCCGGTGCGGCGACCGACGGGATGGGCGGCGAAGTGGTTGCGCAGAACCTGCTGCGCCTGCACCCCATGACCCAGCCGGCGGCCAAGCGCCGCCTCGGTCATGGCGGCCGTCTGCCCCACCCGCGCCGAGGCCGGCAACGCCTCAAGAAGCGCCCAAGCCTCCTTGAACGCGCCTTTGGCCAGCTTGGCCTTGACCGCTGAAAGGTCAGGTTTTGTGGTGGCGAGGGTCAAGTTTTGTGGTCCTTCGGCAAGCAAAGTCATTGCTCGTTGGCTAGGCACAACCTCCTAAAGGGCGGTGTCTTGGCTCATTAGTTGCGCCAGGACTGGCCAAGTTCTTCATCAAAAAGACGTTCTGCCGCATCCATTGCACCTTCTACGCTACGAAAATTGAAGTAATGGCCGTATCCCTTTTGTTTCGCCCACCTCACAAATTCGTAGAACAAAGGCATATCCTTTTGCCCATAACGTATTCCATTTTCATCCGCCCATTGATGGATAAGTTGTTGAATTGCGGCGAGGGCTTCATCCTTTTTCATTGCTATACAAGAACCGCCCCCTTGGCGCCAATGGCGTCCTGGGTGGAGGCTTCGCCCAGCAGCATCTTGTTATGCGGCTCGCCCGACGGGATCATCGGGAAGCAGTTTTCATGCTTTTCCACCAGGCAATCGAAGATCACCGGCCCGTCATGGTTGATCATCTCCATGATCGCGTCATCCAGATCCGCCGGGTCTTTGCACAGGATACCCTTGGCGCCGAATGCCTCAGCCAGCTTGACGAAATCGGGCAGCGCTTCGGACCAGGAATGCGAATAGCGTTCGCCATGCAGAAGTTCCTGCCACTGCCGCACCATGCCAAGGCGTTCGTTATTGAGGATGAACTGCTTAACCGGCAGGCGGTACTGCACCGCGGTGCCCATTTCCTGCATGTTCATCAGCCACGACGCCTCACCCGCGACGTTGATCACCAAAGCCTCGGGATGCGCCATCTGCACGCCGATCGAGGCCGGGAAGCCGTAGCCCATGGTGCCAAGGCCACCGGAGGTCATCCAGCGGTTGGGATCCTCAAAGCCCAGATACTGCGCCGCCCACATCTGATGCTGGCCGACCTCGGTGCAGATATAGCGATCATGCCCCTTGGTCAGCGCCTCAAGCCGCGCCAGCGCATGCTGCGGTTTGATCGAGCGTTCGGACGGGTCGAAATGCAGGCAGTCCACTTTGCGCCACTCTTCGATCTGCGCCCACCAGCGGGTCAGCGCATCGCGGTTGATCTTGCGGCCGCGCGATTTCCAGAGCTTGAGCACGTCCTCCAGCACATGGCCGACATCACCGATGATCGGGAAATCGGTCTTGACCACCTTGTTGATCGAGCTGGGGTCGATATCGATATGCGCCTTTTTCGATTTCGGGCTGAACGCATCCAGAC
Source organism: Paracoccaceae bacterium (assembly GCA_030066175.1). Lineage (GTDB taxonomy): Bacteria > Pseudomonadota > Alphaproteobacteria > Rhodobacterales > Rhodobacteraceae > JASJCC01. Next base: position 7,980 of record JASJCC010000023.1, read on the forward strand.
GCCCGGTGATCCGGTCATCAAAACGCGCGCCGACATTGATCATCAGATCGCAGCCATGCATCGACAGGTTCGCCTCATAAAGCCCGTGCATGCCCAGCATACCCAGCCAGTGCTTGCCCGAGGCCGGGTAACACCCCAGCCCCATCAGGGTCGAGGTGATCGGGAAGCCGGTGGCCTCGACCAGTTCACGCAAGAGCTGGCTGGCGCCGGGACCCGAGTTGATCACCCCGCCGCCGGTGTAGAACACCGGGCGCTCTGCGGTTTCGATCGCCTCGACCAGCTGGGTGATCATCTCCATGTCACCCTTGACCTGCGGCTGGTAATGCCGGGTCGATGATTTCGGCTTGGGCTGATAGTCGGCGCTGGCAAACTGCACGTCCTTGGGGATATCGACCAGCACCGGACCGGGACGGCCCGAAAGCGCCACGTGGAATGCTTCGTGAATGATCGACGACAGACGGTCGGTTTCCTTCACCAGCCAGTTATGCTTGGTGCAGGGACGGGTGATGCCGACGGTGTCAGCCTCCTGAAAGGCGTCCGAGCCGATCATGAAGGTCGGCACCTGGCCGGTCAGCACGACAATCGGGATCGAATCCATCAGCGCATCGGTCAGCCCCGTGACGGCGTTGGTTGCCCCAGGCCCCGAGGTCACCAGAACAACGCCGGGTTTGCCGGTGGCGCGGGCATAGCCCTCGGCTGCGTGGACCGCGCCCTGTTCGTGCCGCACCAGGATGTGGCGGATATCGTTTTGCTGAAAGATTTCGTCATAAATCGGTAGCACCGCGCCACCGGGATAGCCGAATACCGTGTCCACACCCTGATCCTTGAGGGCCTGAACCACCATTTTCGCTCCGGTCATCTGACGTGTCATCGTGTGTGCTCCGTTTACGATGTCTCTTTTCATCTGCACAAAAAAAAGCCCCCGATCGGTTTCGGGGGCGCATGGTTCCTGTTCAGGGTGCCGTCACCGGCCCATGCGCCACTTTCCTACAATCCGTACCAGGGTCAGCATTTTGTGCCTTTCTTCGTGCCGGCAGACACTATTTCGGGGTTTCGGCAGCGTCAATGGGGCAGATCGCAAAAAATCTGTCTTTGGAGTGAAAAAATCTTTGCGAATGTTGCGTGATGGGCGGTTGCTCTGGTCATAATCGCGAAATTCGGTGGCGGTTTTGGCGGGAGTGCCCGCGTGGTGGGCCTCTGCGCGCGGTTTTGTGAATTGTCTTACCCGCGTCGCTAGGTCAAACTGAACCATACCGTTTAGTTTTTTGGAGGTCGGGATGATCCGCATGTCCCGCAAACGCGATTTCAGTCTGGTCCGGGCCGGGGTGCTCGGGCTCTTGATCCTTGCCGCCTGTACGATCGAGTCGCGGGCTGAAAATGTGCCGCTGGTTTCTGACGTGGCATCGGCAAACGCGCGGTGACCCGCCTTGCAACATTTCCGCGCGCAGACGTGAATTGCATGTGCGCGACGCGCGGGCGTAGGTTGCGCTCAAGTTAACAAGCCCGGGGGAGGGCACCATGGCACAGAACGTGTTTTACCGCGATTTCAGCATGCTCAAGGCCGGCATCCTGTCGGCGGCAATGGTGGCGGCGCTGGTGCTCAGCGCCAGTTTCCCCGCACAACAGACCGTGGCCGCTGAACAGGACGGCCCGCGCTATGTGCTTATCCGCGCGACCGTGTGGATCGATGGCGATTGTCCTAAGGACGCACAGGCGCCGGTCGATCTCTGACCCCGGCGGGTGCCGTTACACGTTGGCGCCGGTTCCCTGCAATACCCCGTGTTCCAGCGCGTAACGCGTCAAACCTGCGGTGGTGCTGATTCCCAGCTTACGCTTGATGTTCTTGCGGTGGGTTTCCACCGTCCGGACCGAGATATCGAGCGCGATCGCCACCTCTTTGTTTGACCGGCCCTGCGCCAGTTGCAGCAGGATGTCCTGTTCGCGGTTGGTCAGCTGTTCGCGCCCGTTATCCTGCGGGGTCAACGCCCCCTCGGCCCCGGTGCAAAGATAGCGGTCACCCGACATGATCGTGTCGATGGCGCGCTTGATCTCTTCGGTCGGCACATCCTTTAGCACATAGCCCCGCGCGCCATGTGACAGCGCGGTCGAGATATATTCCGGCGTGTCATGCATCGACAGCACCAGGATGCGCGTTTCGGGTCGCTGTTCCAGGATCAGTTCGGTCGCCGACAGCCCGCCCAGCCCCGGCATGTTCAGATCCATCAGGATCACGTCTGGCAACAACTCGGGCAGTTGCTCGACGATCTGGCGGCCGTCCGACAGGGTCGCCACGACCTCGATATCGTCATAGCCTTCCAGCAGGGCTTCGATCCCTTCGGCGACCATCGGATGGTCGTCCACTATCACTACACGGGTCTTTTTCGTCATGCGCGGGCCTTGGGTTGCTGGCTGCGCCCGTCTTCGGGCGGCAGCATGTGAGTCAGCGGCACTTGTGCCTCAATCACCGTGCCGGTGCGAGAGGATAACACACGCAACGTCCCGCCAAGCTGATCCATCCGCTCTTGCATGTTGCGCAGCCCGATGCCCTGGTTCGGGCCGGGCGGTCGTTGTTCGATGCCGCTGCCATTGTCGGCGATGCGCAGCGTGGCGCCGGTGCGGTGGCCGCGCACGTCAAGGCGCACCTCGGTGGCGCCGGAATGCCGTTCCACATTGGTCAGCGCCTCTTGCGCGATGCGGTAGAGCGCGATCTTAGCGTCTTGGTCCAGACGGTTGCGGAAGACCACGGTTTCGAACTGCGTGTTGATGCCCGTGCGGTTGCGGAAATCATCGGTCAGCGCCTTGAGCGCCGGGCCAAGGCCCAGATCGTCGAGCACACCCGGGCGTAGGTCGCGGCTGATGCGGCGCACCTCGTGGATCGCCTCCGACAGGTTGTCGATGCCCTTGGCCAACGTGTCCGAGGCGCGGTCGTCGCCCGCCGCCACGCGCCGCCGCGCGATATCGAGCGCGTATTTCACGCCGACGAGGATCTGGCTGATGCTGTCATGCAGCTCACGCGCGACGCGACCGCGTTCCTCTTCTTGCGTGTCAAAGACCCTCTGGGTGAGTTCCTTCAGCTTGGCATCGGCCAGTCGCCGTTCGCGGATGTTGAGCACAAGCCCCGAGCCGAACACCAAGAGCAGGGCGGCCAAAGTGATCCCGCTGATATAGACAAAGGTGCGCTGCACCCGCGCCTCAACCTCGGCCCGCGCCGCGGCGACGGAGACCAGCACGTCGTCGATAAACACACCTGTGCCCACCGCCCATTGCCAGCTGGGAAACGATGTGACGTAGGTGATCATCCGGCCCTCTTCGCCGGTCGAGGGTTTGGGCCAGAGATGTTCGACATAGCCCGCGCCCGACCGCGCGGTGGTGATGAATTCCTGCACCACCTTGGTGCCTTCGCTGTCGGTGAGGTCAAACCAGTTGCCGTTGATCAGCTCGGTCTGGCGCGGCGACACGAGGTTGGTGCCGTCATAGTCATAGACAAAAAAGAACCCTTCCTCGCCATAGATCATCGCCGCCAAAATCTGCATGACCCGTTCCTTGGCAGCATCGTCATTGGGCGGCGCGCTGCCATAGATGAAGTAAAACCCGTTGCGGGCCTGCGTCACGTAATTGCGCAGCTCGCGTTTCTTGGCCTCGAGCAGCTGGGTTTCCAGGCTGCGGATTTCCCGTTCCGCCAGCGCGCGCGACTGCGCCGCCACCAGAATCGCAATCGCCGAGACCGCGAGGATCAAGGGGACCGAGGCCAAAAGGAACAGCTTTTGGCCGTAGCTGAGGCGTATGCGGGCAAAAACACCGGACATGTCCAAAAGAAAAGCAGGTTCGGCGGGTGGCGAAAACCCCTTTCCGCCGGAATGATTGCCGGAAAGTCGCGCTTGTCAGATGGCAAAACGGCCTTTCCCGGCGTGTGGCAGGGTGAGTCGGCACGTTTTGCGGACCGCCTCGCAAATCCAACAATCCTGAGTTGAAATTCACGCCCGACACCTGCGGAAGTGACGATGTGAGCGCCAACAAACCCCGTCAAATCTTAACAATCGGTCACTTTTTCTGTCCAACTCCGTAGCAATGGGTATTTCCACTACGCAGGGCCGCTCATAGGGTGGCGCCACTATTCGATCCGCGCAGGGCGGGGTGAATCCGTCTGCGCAACCATCAAACGGGAGGTAAAAAATGGATCGTCGTTCATTTCTGAAGGCATCGACTGTTGGTGCCGGCGCTGCGGCTGCTGCGTCGACCCTGGCAGCACCGGCCTACGCACAGGGCAAGCGGACCCTGACCATGGTCACATCCTGGCCGCGCGGCTTTGCCGTGCTGGATGATGCCGCAACATACCTGGAAAACTACGTGTCGTCGGTGTCCGATGGCGAGCTGACCATCGACAAGAAGGCCCCGGGCGAGCTTGTGGGCGCGCTGGAAGTCTTTGACGCGGTGTCCTCGGGCCAGGCGGACATGTATCACTCGGCTGACTACTACTTCATCGGTCAGCACCCGGGTTACGCCTACTTCACCGCCGTGCCCTTTGGCGGCACCGCGCAAGAAGTGACCAACTGGTACCACCACGGCGGCGGCCAAGAGCTGCATGACGAGCTGGGCCAGATCTTCAACCTCAAGGGTCTCTTGGCCGGTAACTCGGGCTCGCAGTCCGGTGGCTGGTTCCGCAAGGAAATCAACTCGGCGGATGATTTCAACGGCCTGAAGTTCCGTATGCCGGGTCTCGGCGGCAAGGTGCTGGGCGAGCTGGGTGCGTCGGTGCAGAACATCCCCGGCGGCGAACTTTACCAGGCGCTGTCCTCGGGTGCTCTGGACGGTCTGGAGTGGGTTGGCCCGATGGCTGACGAGCGCGCCGGCTTCCAGGAAGTGGCCAAGATCTACTACACCGCCGGTTTCCACGAGCCGGGCTCGGCCCTGTCGGCCAACGTCAACCTCGACGTCTGGAACGACCTTAGCGACAAGCACAAGGCGATCCTGAACGTGGCGTCGCAGGCTGTGACCCACTTCCAGCTGTCGGAAACGCTGGCCAACAACGGTGCCGCGCTGACCCGCCTGCAGAGCCAGGGCGTTAAGACGCTGCAGTTCCCCGACGATGTCTGGGATGCCTTCGGTGCCGCCTCGAAGAAGGTCATGGACGAAAACATGGGCGACGAGATCTTTGCCCAGATCCGCGGCTCGTTCGAGGAAAGCCTGGCCAACTCGGCAAGCTGGATCGGCAAGTCCGATGGCTACTACGTCGAACAGCGCGTCCGCGTGCTGGGCGGCTAAGCCTGACGGGAAAGACACGGAAAGGCCCCTGCGTGGCAGGGGCCTTTTCCACAGCTGGGCGGGGGACGCCCCAAGCAATGCAATGCCGGGTCAAGCCGGACTGAGGGGGATATCATGGAAGAAGAGGGCGCAGGCTCGGCCATTGGCGTCGTCGGCGACGGAATCATCTGGGTGCTCCAGAACATCGTCATGGCGTTCTACAATTTCGGTTACGCGATCACCCATCCCCAGCTTTGGCTGAACTGGAGTGATCCTCAGGCGATCATGCGCTTTGTCTATTACGGCGGATCGGTTGAGTTCTTCTTTGTCTGTCTGACCTTCTTCCTTGTGATCTTCGCGATCGGCGTCTGGCGCCACAACTTTCTTTGGAGCGCTGTCCGCGTGATGGAGGGGCTGGCCAACACGGTTGGCCGTTTCGCCGCCTGGGCCGGCCTCTTGATGGTGCTGCAACAGGTCATCATCGTCTTCATGCAGCGGATTTTCACCCGGCCCGACATCTCGATCGGCTTTGGCATTCCGCTGCAATTCGACATCTCGTGGTTTGCCGAAGAACTGAAGCTTTACAATGCCATGGTGGTGACCCTTTGCCTGACCTACACCTTTGTGCAGGGCGGGCATGTGCGCGTCGACCTGATCTATTCCGCCGTGTCGCACCGCGCAAAAAAGATGATCGACATGTTCGGCTCGATCTTCTTTATGGTCCCCGTCGCGGTGATGATCTGGCTCTACACCTGGTTCTTCATGTGGCGCCACCTGATCGTGCCCAAGCCCTCGGCCTCGGATCAGGTTGACCGCCTGCTGATGAAGGCACGCGCCTTCCGCTGGAACGTCGAAACCATCGGCTTCAGCCCGAACGGCTTTTCCGGCTACTTCCTCTTCAAGGTGCTGATGGTGCTGATGGTCGGCATGATCTTTATCCATGCCTGGGCCTTCTTCTACCGCTCGTATCTCGAGTGGAAGGAAGGTGAAGAGTCAGCCAACAAATATCTCGACAAAGACGTGCTCGAAGCGGGTGAAGAACCCTACGACCACGCAGAATTCTAAGGGCAGGGGACATAGTAATGCTATTCGGACTTGATGGCGTCGAGATCGGCCTGATCATCGTCTTTCTCACGCTCTTTTCGGCAATCCTGTCGGGCTTTCCGGTGGCCTTTGCCATCGGCGGCGCCGGGGTGATTTCCTTCGGGATCATCGCCGCGCTCGACAGCGCGGGTCTGCTGATCCACCAGGCTCTGGACAAGGATTCAGCGGAATTCGCGGCGGTGATTGCCGAAGGGTTCAACGAGAAAACCATATCCATCTTCACCCATCCAGACCTGCCCAGGATCGAAACACCGGTCTTCCCGCAGGGCTGGGAAACCGCGCTTGACCGGAACGTGTCGTTTATCGTCAACCGGATCAACGAACGGGTGATCGCGGGGCAGAGCATCGAGACGCTGCTGGCGGTTCTGATGTTCGTTCTGATGGGGATCGTGCTGGAACGCTCCAAGATCGCCAACGATCTGCTGACCACCATGGCGCGGGTCTTTGGCCCGCTGCCTGGTGGTTTGGCGGTGTCGATCGTGGTTGTGGGCGCCTTCTTGGCCGCCTCGACCGGCATCGTCGGTGCCACCGTGGTGACCATGGGCCTGCTCGCCCTGCCCACCATGCTGCGCAACAATTACTCGCCGGAGCTTGCCACCGGGGTCATCGCGGCGTCGGGCACGCTGGGGCAGATCATCCCGCCCTCGATCGTGATCGTTCTGCTGGGCACGCTGGCGGGCGATCTCTATTCCGCCGCGCAAGAGGAACGCGCGGTGCGCCAAGGCTGTACCGACGCGCTGACTTATCTCGGCGAACCCGCGGTGGTCTCGGTCGGTACGCTTTTCCAGGCGGCCCTCTTGCCGGGGATCATGCTGGCGGGGCTTTACGCGGCCTATGCGTTCGGCTTTGCCATGCTTAACCCGGCCAAGGCGCCGGCGGTGGAAATGGGCTCGGCCAGTGACGAAGCGGTCACTCGGGGTGAGGCCTTCACCTGGTTCCTCGGGGTACCTATTGCGCTGATCGCCGGCACGATGCTGCTGGCGCAGGTCAATGTGGTGGGCACGCAATCCACGACAGTGTCGAGCTTTTCCGACATTGGTGAGGCAGCAAGCCTGCGCACCAACGTATCGGAAGAATGCCAGGCCTCGATGATCGAATTGCACGGGCAAGAGGCCTGGGACACGGCCGTCGAAGAACAGGCCGCCATCGAGCAAAGCGGCGGATCCCGTCAGAGCGAACGTCGCTCACCGGAAGAGATCGAAGCCCTGCGCGCCGAGCTTGTGGCCTCGGCGGCCCCGATCGGCACCGGCATCGCGATCCTGACGGTGATCCTGGGCCTGATCCTGGCGGTTGCCCGCGGCGTGTCGCCAAGTGCCGACCCTGTGCCGCTGATGATTGGTGCCGGGGGTCTCGTACTGGGTCTGCTGGTCGATATAATCGCGATTGGCCCGCTCAGCTCATCTGGCGTGACGGTCGCGCTGATGGTCATACCCTGGGCTATCGCGCTTTACGGCTGTTACTTCGCCATGCAGCGCCTAGCCAAGAATGAGCTGTTGCGCGTGGTCTTCCCGCCGCTCGTGCTGATCGTCGCGGTGCTGGGCTCGATCCTCGGTGGCATCACCAACCCGACGCCCGCCGCGGCGCTGGGGGCGGCCGGCGCCATCATGCTGGCGGCCTATCGCAAGCTGAAAGATGAGGATCGCTCACCCAAGATCATCATCTGGTCGACCCTTGCGGTGATTGTGATGATCCTGGTCGGAGTGAATTTCGACCTGCGGATCAACACCGAAGAGGTCACAGCCGAAAGCTGGGCGGCGTTCTTCTTTGCCTATGCCGCCTATCTCTACGCCTTGTTTGGCCTCTTGTTCAGCTGCTGGGTGCTCTTCCGTTCGGGCGTGTTGACCCCCGCGGTGCGCGAGACGGCCAAGGTGACCAGCATGGTCTTCACCATCCTGATCGCCTCGCAGCTTCTGAACCTCGTGGTGATCTCGTTTGGCGGGGAGCATTATATCCAGGACTTCCTGCGCAGTTTCGATGATCCGCGCACGGCCTTCCTGATCGTGATGCTGATCCTCTTCATCCTCGGCTTCGTGCTCGACTTCCTCGAGATCATCTACATCGTGGTGCCCATCGTGGGCCCGGTGATCTACGGCGCGCATTTCGATCCGAAATGGGTGACGATCATGATCGCGGTCAACCTGCAGACCTCGTTCCTGACGCCGCCCTTTGGCTTTGCGCTCTTCTACCTGCGCGGGGTGGCCCCGAAGGAAGTCACCACGCGGCACATCTATCGCGGGGTCATCCCGTTTGTGCTGATCCAGGTGGTCGGCCTGGGGATCCTGTGGTTCTTCCCGGGCATCGTCACAATTGTGCCGGACCTGATCCCGAACTGATCGGACACATACTCAGAAAGCGCCGCCCTCACCGGCGGCCCTTTTTGTATCTTGAGATGTGAGGGGAAGGGTATGAGCAAGAGCCTGAAACGCGTGCAGCAGGCGCTCAAGGCCGCGGGCCTGCCGGTGGACATCCTCGAGGTGGGCCAGGCACGCACAGCGCAAGAGGCCGCCGACAGCATCGGCTGCCAGCTCGACCAGATCGCCAAAAGCATGATCTTCCGGGCGGAGAGCACTGGTGAGGCGGTGCTGTTCCTGACCGCCGGCGGCAACCAGGTAAACCCTGCAAAAGCGGCCAAGGTTGCCGGCAGCGCGCTTTGCAAAGCGGACGCCGCTCTGATCCGCGCCCAGACTGGCTTTGCCATCGGCGGCGTGGCGCCTTTGGGCCACCTCACTCCAATCCGCGCCTGGCTCGACCCGCGGCTTTTGGACTTCGATCAGGTCTGGGCCGCAGCGGGCACCCCGCGGCACGTCTTTGCGCTCGATCCCCACGTGCTACCCACCCTGACAGGCGCCACATTGGCCGATTTCACCACCTGACATACTGAACTTCTCTGGTTCAGAAATACCTCGGGGGTTTGGGGGCAGAGCCCCCAAGGCCTGCGTGGCCTGAACGCAAAACCCAACCCTGCGTGACCGGAACGGTCACTCATCTGGATCACAACCCTCTGAAAAATATAGATAATAAAAGAAAATGTAAAAAACTTTCACATCAGCGCTTGAAACCAACCACCCGCCACCCGATCTGTTGTAATGTGAAACGCATTTACATCGCAACCAACCACAGGAGATCACGATGACAACCGCCACGCAGACTGCCCCGCTTCCGGCCAATGCCGGTTGGCTCACGCGGTCAGAGGCCTGGCTCGACCAGAAAGGCAAAGGTGCCTGGATCGCCGCCATGGTTCTCGGCTTTATCTTCTTCTGGCCCGTCGGCCTCGCCCTTCTAGCCTACATGATCTGGAGCAAACGCATGTTCAACTCGTCCTGCCGCGGCCGCAGCCGCTATGCCGCCCGCCATCACGCGATGGCCGCCATGAAACCCTCGGGCAACGCTGCCTTCGACGCCTACAAGTCCGAAACCCTGCGTCGTTTGGAAGAAGAGCAGGAAGCGTTTGAGGCGTTCCTCGAGCGTCTGCGCGAAGCCAAGGACAAGCAGGAATTCGACCAGTTCATGGACGACCGTGCGAAAAAGGCCAAAGAAGCGGTCTCGGACGCAGAAGACGCCTGATATACTCCTCGCCATGGCCCCATCCCGGGGCCATGCGCCTTTCATTTGCACAAAGGACCCCCAATGTATTCCGATCCGATTGATCACCTGCCCGATCCCGTGCGCCAGCCCGGGTTTTACGCCGATGTGCCTGTCAAGCGCGGCATCGCCTGGGTGATCGACCTTGTCATTATCATGGTGCTGGTGGTGCCCGTGGTCATCCTGACCGCCTTTATCGGCATGTTGTTTCTGCCATTTCTCTACCTGGTGGTCGGATTTCTCTACCGCTGGTTCACAATTGCAGGCGGATCGGCCACCTGGGGCATGCGCATGATGGCGATCGAGTTTCGCGACAGCTTTGGCCGCCGTCTCGACAGCCAGCAGGCCCTTTTGCACACGCTGGGCTACACGGTTTCCATTTCGATTGTCCCGGTGCAGATCGTGTCGATCATCCTGATGTTCACCTCGGAGCGCGGGCAGGGTGTGACCGATATGGTGCTGGGCACCACGGCGCTGAACCGCCGGGCCTGAGCGGTAACGCCACGCAAAAGCCGTCAAACGGCAAAAGGGCGCCGATCGGGCGCCCTTTCTGCATAGCTTTCCTGACGAAAGGTAAACTCACTATTTCCGGGGGGCTTGGCCTCCCTTCTTTTCATTGCTACCGTTTGATTTGAAACCTGCTTAACCGGATCCTAATGCGCCATTCTCTGCCTCTTGCGCCACAGTTTTATGTGACGGCCCCCCAGCCTTGCCCGTATCTGCCGGGCCGGATGGAGCGTAAGCTGTTCACTGCGCTGCAAGGTGATCAGGCGCAAAAGCTCAATGACAGCCTGTCAAAGCAGGGTTTTCGCCGGTCGCAGAACGTGCTTTACCGGCCGTCCTGTTCTGATTGCGCCGCGTGCCTTTCGGCCCGCATCGACGTGTCGAAATTCAGCCCCAGCAAAAGCCAGCGCCGCGCGATTAAGCGCAACAGCCACCTGACGCGCCGCGCCTCCAGCCCCTGGGCCACCGAAGAGCAATATGACCTCTTCCGCCGCTACCTCGACACCCGCCACGCCGATGGCGGCATGGCGGATATGGACGTCTTTGAATTCGCGGCGATGATCGAGGAAACGCCGATCCGCTCGCGCGTGGTGGAATACACTGATCGTGACAGTGGCGAGCTGATTGCCGTGTGCCTGACCGACATGCTCGATGATGGCTTGTCGATGGTCTATTCCTTTTACGAACCCGACGCCGCGCGCAGCAGCCTCGGCACCTGGATGATCCTCGACCATGTTGAGGTCGCCCGCGAAAACGGCCTGCCTTATGTCTATCTCGGCTATTGGGTGCCGGGCAGCGAAAAGATGGGGTACAAGGCGCAGTTCTCCGGGCTCGAGGTCTATCGCCGCGGTCAGTGGGAGCCGTTGCAGAACCCCGCTAGCTATGATGCCGACACGCATCCGCTTTCGACCGATCCGATTGCCGAACAGGTGGCCAATATTTCGTTGCCCGACAGCCGGGGTTAACCCGGGCTTGCTGCAAACGGTGGATTGCATCTGAGCCGTGCCCGTGGCCATCTGACGTCATGAGCTTTGCCACCCGCCTGACCCGCCTGCCACGCGCCTATGAACCCGACCGCGGGGCCGAGGCGCGCGCAGCCGCGGACTGGGCCGACGGTGACATCGCGGATCTGATCGCCGGCGTCGGCGGCTCCAGCCCTTATCTCAAAGGCCTGATCGAGAAAGAGGCGGACTGGCTCGGCCCGGCGCTGGATGACCCCGAGGGCGCCCTGCGACTGGTGGCCGAAGCCGTGTCGCAGGCGCCTTTGGATGCCAGCCTCGGCACCGTCTTGCGGCAGGGCAAGCGGCGGGTGGCCTTGCTCACGGCGCTTGCCGACCTCGCCGGCGTCTGGCCTTTGGAAGAGGTCACCGGGCATCTGACGGATTATGCGGATCTCGCGGTCACGCGGGCCTTGCAGGCCGCCATCGCCCAGGAAATCCGCCGCGGCAAGCTGCCGGGCCAAACCGAAGATGACATCGCCACAGCCGGCGGCATGGTGGTGCTGGCCATGGGCAAGATGGGGGCGGGGGAGCTCAATTACAGCTCGGATATCGACCTCATTTGCCTCTTTGACGAAACCCGCTATGCCCGCGACGATTTCCACGACGCCCGCGCCAGCCTTGTTCGGGCGACGCGCAAAATGTCGTCCATGCTCAGTGACTTGACCGGCGAAGGATATGTGTTCCGCACCGATCTAAGGTTGCGGCCAGACCCGTCGGTGACCCCGGTCTGCATGTCGATGGAGGCGGCAGAGCGCTATTACGAAAGCCTGGGTCGCACCTGGGAGCGCGCGGCCTATATCAAGGCGCGTCCCTGCGCCGGTGACATCGCGGCGGGCGAGCGGTTTTTGCAAACGCTGACACCCTTTGTCTGGCGCAAGCACCTTGACTTCGCCGCCATCCAGGACGCGCATGACATGCGTCTGCGGATCCGCGAACATAAGGGCCTGGGCGGGCCCATCACGCTTCCCGGGCACAACATGAAGCTGGGCCGCGGCGGTATTCGCGAGATCGAGTTTTTCACCCAAACCCGCCAGATCATCGCCGGCGGGCGCGATCCGTCTTTGCGGGTGCGCGAAACCGTGCCGGGCCTGGCGCGGCTGGCCGAAAAGGGCTGGGTGCCGGGGGACGTGGCGGAAAAGCTGAGCGAGCACTACCGCGCGAATCGCGAGGTCGAGCACCGGGTGCAGATGGTCCATGACGCGCAAACCCATGATCTGCCAAAGGCGCGCGAGGGCTTTGAACGGCTGGCCTGCCTGATGGCGACTGAAGTGGACAGCCTGCAAGCCGATCTGCACCGGCGGCTGGAGGAGGTGCACAGCCTGACCGAAGGGTTCTTTGCCCCCGAAGGTGGCGCTGACGCCACGCAAGATCTGCCCGACCCAATTGCCCTTAGCGATCTCCCGCATCGCTGGCCCAGCTATCCGGCGCTGCGTTCGGAACGGGCGATGACGATCTTTCACCGCCTTCGCCCGGAAATCCTGCGCCGCCTCGGCGAGGCCGCCAAACCGGATGAGGCGCTGGCCGCCTTTGACGGGTTCCTGTCGGGTCTGCCGGCGGGGGTGCAGCTCTTTTCGCTCTTCGAGGCGAACCCGCAGCTCGTCGATCTTCTGGTCGACATCACCGCCACCTCGCCGGACCTCGCCCGCTATCTGGCGCGCAACGCTTCGGTCTTTGATGCGGTGATCGGCGGCGATTTCTTCAGCCCCTGGCCAGGGCGTGACACTCTGGTGCCCGAGTTGGAAAGCCGGCTGGCGCAAGAACAGGATTACGAGGCGCGGCTGGACGCGACCCGCCGCTGGGGCAAGGAATGGCATTTCCGCGTTGGCGTGCACCTGTTGAGGGGCCTCATGAGTTGCGAAGAAGCCGGCCACGCCTATGCCGATCTGGCCGAGGCGACGCTGCGCGCGCTCTGGCCCGTGGTGCAAGCGGAGTTCGCCCGCAAACACGGGCCCGCCCCGGGTCGCGGCGCGGTGGTGCTGGGCATGGGCAGCCTGGGCACCGGGCGGCTGCATGCGCGCTCGGACCTCGACGTGATCGTAATCTATGACCCGGATGGCGTGGAGGCCTCGGAGGGTCGCCGGCCTTTGCCGTCGCGCACATACTATGCCCGCCTCACCCAGGCGCTGATCACCGCCATGACCGCGCCGATGGCCGAAGGCCGGCTCTACGAGGTCGACATGCGCCTGCGCCCCTCGGGCAATCAGGGGCCGGTCGCCACGTCTTGGGCTTCGTTCCAAAGCTACCAGCGTGAAGAGGCCTGGGTGTGGGAACATCTGGCCCTGACCCGCGCCCGGGTGATCGCCGGGCCAGAGGCGTTGACGCAGGATGTGGAGGCGTTCCGCGCCGAAGTACTGGCGCGGCCGCGCGACCGGGAGGAGATCCTGCACGAGGTCGCCAAGATGCGCGCACGCATCGCCTCGGCCAAGGGCGAGGGCGGGCCATGGGATGCCAAGCTGGGCCGCGGACGGCTGCAGGATATCGAGCTTTTGGCACAGGCTGCGGCGCTTCTCGGCCAGACGGCCCCCCGCGGCGCGCGCCGGGCGCTGAAACAGGCCGATTGGCTGGCGCCAGACCAGCGCGAGCATCTCAGCGACACCTACAGCCTGTGCTGGACCCTGCAGATCGGCGCGCGGCTGATCCAGGAAGAGGCACTGAACCCCGACACGCTGGGCGCGGGCGGCTGCGCCTTCCTGACCCGGTTGACCGACCTGCCGGATATGGCCGCGCTTGAGTCGCGGCTGGACGAGATGTCGGCCCGCGCCGCCGACATCATTGAGGCCAGCCTGCCAAAGCTGGAGGAGGGGGCATGAAGAAAGGTGACGCGCTGGACCCCAAGGGGCTGATCTTTGAGGCCTATCGGATCGAGGGCATCACCGAAGCCGAATGCCGGACGATCTTTCTGGATTGGGCCTTGTCGGTCCCGGCGGGGGGGGATGCCCGTGCTTTGATCCCGCAATTGCTCGACCGCTATGGCGTAGAGGATCACCCGATGACCAAGGTGCTGCGCGAGGGGCTTGAGCAGATGTCGGCGCCGCGCCGACGTGGCGGTTGGCGGTCGCGGCCCCGCGATACCTGAGTTACGCGTCTTCACCAAGTTCCGCCCGCAGCCGCGCCCGCGCACGGGCCAGCCGCGACATTATTGTGCCGGGCGGTACCTGCAAGCGTTGTGACAGGTCTTGCGGGCTGGTCTCGCCTGCGGCGACCATCTGCAACAGCACCCGGTCCCGCGCAGGTAGGCTCTCGATGGCGCCGAGCACCTCGGAACAGAGCCGCGCGGTACTGGCGTCTTCAGTCTGTGCTTCGGGCGCGGCGCTCAGGGGGTGTTGCCGCGCCGCAAGCCGCCGCCGCAACAGCGCGGTATGGCGCAAAGCGGTCATCATATAGGGCAGGGGGGCCACCACCGTACGCCCCTTGGCGCACTGTTCCAGATAGGCCAGCACCGCTTCCTGCGCCAGATCCTCGGCCTCGGCCACGGAAAACCCCAGGCGGCAGGCGCGGCGGACGAGCTGTTTCAGTATCCGTTGATCCATGTGTCCCAGCTTGGGGGCACGAGCCGTGTTCAACCAGACCGGGCATTTCCGCCGATCGCGGCCACAGGGGCTTTTTGCGCAAAGCCCCGCCCAATGCCGACCCCCGGATCGGCGAACCTGCGCGCGTCGCCCGGCCCCGAGGGACGCAAAGCGCCGCTGCACCCTCAGACCTAGCAGACGCGGCAAAAGGCGCGCGTCGTGAACGCTTTGCAGAGAGGACCAAAGACAATGAAAAACGTACTGATCGCCGCTGCCACCCTTGCCACCGCCCTGCCGGCCTTTGCCATGGATGAGGCTTCCACCGCCGACACCAATGGCGATGGCATGCTGTCGGTCGAAGAGGTGATGGCGGTCTATCCCGAGGTCTCCACCGACAACTTCATGGAGGCCGACACCGATGGCGATGGTCTCTTGAGCGTCGAAGAGGTGGCTGCCGCGCAAGAGGCGGGTCTGATCCCCGCGTCAGATCAGGGCTGACGGCCACCGGGCGTCCCTGCTGCCCCGGCGGGGGCGCCCTTTACGACCGGGCGATATAGCGGTCGCGCCTATGGTTGAGCGTGATGATCACATTCAGGATCACCGCCCCCATCAGCGACCACGCAACCATCGGCCAGTCAAACAGTGTCAGCGCGAGGGCAAAGACCAGAAGATCAAAACTCAGCTGCGTGTTGCCCGCCTTGATCCCACGGGTGTCCTGCAGCCAGAGCGCCACAATGCCCACGCCGCCCAAGGTCGCGCCATGCCGGAAGAGCGACAAGAGCCCGATGCCGGCCAGAATACCAAAAAGCGTGGCCCCCAACGCCGGATGGACCGGGCCAAGGTCGATGACCAGGGGCAAGGTGTCGGCGAGGAGAGACATCAAAGCGACGGCGGCAAAGCTTTTCAGGGTAAAGCGCCAGCCCATTTGGCGGATCGCGAGCAGATAAAACGGCAGATTCAGCACAAAGAACACCGCGCCAAAGCTCCAGCTTGTGGGGTAGGAGACCACCAGCGTCAGACCGGCGATTTGCCCGGTCACCAGCTCGGCCGCGCGCAGAAACTGCACCGACAACGCCACCAGCGTGGCGCCGACCAGAATGCCCAATACGTCCTCGGATGGGGAATGACGATCGGGGGGCGGGGTGTCGAGCAGCAACATGGGTCAGAAATTATGACCTAATGGACAAAGGTCAAGCCCGATTTGCTGCGCTGCGGCAATCGGTCGGAGAGAGTGTCAGCGAATGCCAGGGTCGGGCGTCAGCCCGCCAAAGCCTTGTTCAGGTTCTCGTCGATCTTTTCCAGAAAACCCATTGTCGTCAGCCATCCCTGGTCCGGCCCCACCAGCAGAGCCAGATCTTTGGTCATAAAGCCCGACTCCACGGTCTCGACAATCACCCGCTCCAATGTCTCCGCGAAGACCGTAAGCGCGTCGTTGCCATCCAACTTGGCGCGGTGCTTGAGCCCGCCGGTCCAGGCATAGATCGACGCGATGGAGTTGGTCGAGGTCGCCTCACCCGCCTGGTGCTGACGGTAGTGGCGGGTGACGGTGCCATGCGCGGCCTCAGCCTCGACGATTCTACCATCGGGGGTCATCAGGATCGAGGTCATTAGGCCCAAAGACCCAAACCCCTGCGCCACCGTGTCGGACTGCACATCACCGTCGTAATTCTTGCAAGCCCAGACAAATCCGCCCGACCACTTCATAGCGGAGGCGACCATGTCGTCGATCAATCTGTGTTGATATTCAATGCCTTTCGCCTCGAACTTCGTGCGGAATTCAGCGTCGAAAATGCGCTGAAAGATCACCATGAACTGGCCGTCATACTGTTTGAGAATGGTATTCTTGGTCGAGAGATACACCGGCCAGCCGAGGTTCAGGCCATAGTTGAAGGACGCGCGGGCGAAATCCTCGATGGACGCATCAAGGTTATACATCCCCATATAGACGCCCGAGGAGGGCGCATCGAAGACCTCATGCTCGATCACGGTGCCGTCTTCACCTACGAATTTCATGCTGAGCTTGCCGGGGCCGGGGAATTTCATATCCGTGGCGCGGTATTGGTCACCATAGGCGTGGCGGCCGATCACGATGGGTTTGGTCCAGCCGGGCACCAGGCGTGGCACGTTGCGGCAGAGGATCGGCGCGCGAAAGACGACGCCGCCCAGGATGTTGCGGATCGTGCCATTGGGGCTGCGCCACATCTGTTTCAGGCCGAATTCCTCAACCCGCGCCTCATCCGGGGTGATCGTCGCGCATTTGACGGCCACACCGACCTCTTTGGTCTTTTCGGCGGCGTCGATGGTGATTTGATCTTCGGTCCGATCACGTTCCTCGATGCCCAGATCGTAACAAAGCAAATCGATGTCGAGATAGGGAAGGATCAGTTTTTTCTTGATGAAATCCCACATGATGCGGGTCATCTCGTCCCCGTCCATTTCGACAATCGGGTTGGCGACCTTGATCCGGGACATGGGGGATCCTTTCTGCGGCGAGGCTGACACCACGATACGCAGAGAAAAGTCCGGGCGACAATCACCCGGGCTTTGATTGTGTCAGCCGAAGATGGCGTTCAACGTCGGGCTGGGGCGCATCACCTCACCCAGCTTGTCGGGCGCGGGTTTGTAATAGCCGCCGGTATCGGCCTCTTGGCCCTGCGCGGCGGCAAGCTCGGCAGTGATGGCTGCCTCGCCGTCGGCCAGTGCCTGGGCGACCGGAGCAAACTGCGCTGCCAGATCGGCGTCTTCGGTCTGCGCGGCCAAAGCCTCGGCCCAGTAGCGGGCGAACCAGTAGTGGCTGTCGCGGTTGTCGGGCTGGCCCACCTTGCGGCCCGGGCTGCGGTCATGGTCGAGGATGCCTTGTGTTGCAGCTTCAACCGCCTTGCCCAGCACCGCGGCCTTGGCGTTGCCTTTGACGCCAGCGAGGAAGGTAAAGCTTTCGCCCAATGCACAGAATTCGCCCAAAGAGTCCCAACGCAGGTGGTTTTCCTCTTCCAGCTGCTGCACGTGTTTCGGGGCCGAGCCACCTGCGCCGGTTTCAAACAGCCCACCGCCCTGCATCAGCTTGACGATCGACAGCATCTTGGCCGAAGTGCCGAGCTCAAGGATCGGGAAAAGATCGGTCAGGTAGTCGCGCAGCACGTTGCCGGTGATGGCGATGCTGTCGGCGCCTGTGGTGATCGTCTCCAGCGTCAGGCGCGTTGCCTCACGCGGGGCCATGATCTGGAACTTGTCGGCGATACCCTTGGCGGCGAGGATCGGTTCGACCTTGGCGATCAACTGCGCATCATGCGCGCGGTTGGCATCGAGCCAAAAGATCGCCTGCGCACCGGTGGCGGCCTGACGGTCGATCGCCAGCTGCACCCAGTCTTCGATCGGCAGCTTCTTGGCGGTGGAGGAGCGCCAGATGTCCCCCGCCTCGACCACATGTTCATGCAGCACATCGCCATTGGCGGCGATCATGCGGATTGTGCCGTCATTGGGGATCTCGAACGTGGTGGGGTGGGAGCCATATTCCTCGGCCTTCTGCGCCATCAGGCCCACGTTTTGCACGGCCCCCGCAGTGGTGACGTCCAACGCCCCGTTTTCCTTGAAGAACTTGATCGTCTCGTCATAGACGGTGGAATAGCAGCGATCGGGGATCACACATTTTGTGTCGGCCTCATTGCCATCCGGGCCCCAGCCCTTGCCGCCCGCGCGGATCACCGCGGGCATCGAGGCGTCGATGATCACGTCCGAGGGCACGTGCAGGTTGGTGATGCCCTTGTCGGAGTTGACCATATACATCGGCGGCTGCGCATCCATCGCAGCCTTGAGATCCGCCTCCAGCGTCGCGTTGCCGGCGATGCGAGCCTCAAGATCGCCGATGCCGGAATTCGGATCGACCCCCAACGCCTCCAAAGCGGCGCCGTGTTTGACAAAGAAATCCTGCAGATAAACCGACACCGCGTGGCCAAAGATGATCGGGTCCGACACCTTCATCATCGTGGCCTTCATATGCAGCGAAAACAGAACCCCAGGCTCCATGCTGGCGATCTCTTGCGCCAGGAAAGCGCGCAGCCCGCTGGCGGACATGAAGGCCGCATCACAGACCGTGCCCGCGTCCAGCTGCACCCCCTCTTTCAGCACCGTCTCAGTCCCACCCTTGCGGGTGAAGACGATCTTGGCCGGGCCGGCCTGGGCATCCGTGACGGTGACCGAGGTCTCGTTGGCGTAAAAGTCGTTGCCGGGCATCGAGGCGACATGGGTCTTGCTGTCCGCCGACCAGGCGCCCATGCGGTGCGGGTTGGCCTTGGCGTAGTTTTTGACGGCGCGGGCCGCACGACGGTCTGAATTGCCTTCGCGCAGGACCGGGTTCACCGCCGAGCCTTTGATCGCGTCATAGCGCGCGCGGGCGTCCTTTTCCTCGTCCGTCGACGGTTCTTCCGGGTAGTCGGGCAGGTCGTACCCCTTGCCCTGCAATTCCTTGATCGCCGCCACCAGCTGCGGCACCGAGGCCGAGATGTTGGGCAGCTTGATCACATTGGCCTCGGGCGTTTTTACCCAGTCGCCCAGCCAGGCCAGATCGTCAGACTGGCGCTGCGCGTCGGTCAGCAGCTCGGGAAAGGCGGCAATGATTCGCCCCGATAGCGAGATATCGCGGGTCTCGACAGTGATTCCGGCGGCGTCGGCAAAGTAGCGCACGATCGGCAGCAGCGATCCGCTGGCCAGTTCCGGCGCTTCGTCAACGGTGGTGTAGACAATATCTGGGTTTGCCATCAGGTCGCCCTTTCGCGGTCATGCAAGGTATCTCTTACGCGCGACATAGCCGATTGATGGGGGGGATGAAAAGAGGTGTATGCCGTTGTATACCGATTTGCCGCAGGGTGGATGTGTAAAATTCGACGACTAACGCTTTGGTAAGTCATGGCCGCTAGGCACAGCGCCATGAAACACGCCAAGGGACCCCTGTTTGACCTGACCGCCATCAGCCTGATGCTGGTGATGGTGTTTGGCTTGTCCGTTGCAACGCTGCTGGGGCCGGCCGAGCCGATGCCCGGCCGCCCGGTGCTGGTGATCGCGCCGCCCTGGGGCGGTGATGCCTCGGCCATTGTAACGGCGGCGGGCGGTCAGTTGATCGGCCCGGTTCAGGCCCCCTTGGCAGCATTGGCACTGTTCGACGGCGCTGTGCCGGTCGAAGACATGCGCCTGGGTGGCGCGTGGGGCGTGCGCGACGGCGCGGTTATCGCCCGCATCTGTGGAGTAGACATAACATGACGATCGAACATACCGGCGCCAGCCGACACAAAGAGCTGCGCGCCATGGTTTTGGTATCCGGCCTGATGGTGCCGCTTCCGGCCATTGCGGCTTGGATGGATGGCGCTTCGGTTTTGCTGACCCTTGCGGTTTCTCTGGGCCTTTTTGCCATTGCAGGGCTGGCCACCTATCTGCAGACGCGGCTGGTGGATTTCGTTGTGGTCACGGCCTTGATCGGGCAGGCGATCGCGCTGACGGCGGCGCTGGCCGGCCACCCCTGGCAGCTTGATTCGCACATGTTGTTCTTTGCACTGCTGGCGATGTCGGCGACGCTGTTGCGGGTGTCGATCATTGTCTGGGCCGTCGGGCTGATTGCGGTGCACCATCTGGTGTTCACGCTGGCCTTTCCGGCGCTGGTCTATCCGTCGGTCAGCCTGATTGATGGTCTGGTGCGGACGGCGATCCATGGCGCGATTGTTGTGCTCGAGGGGATCGTTTTGACCGTGTCGATCATCGCCCGCAACCGGATTTCGCACGAAATCAGCGCGCAGACCGAACAGCTTGCTGATGAAGGCCAGCGTTCGGCCGAGGCGCAGGAAAAGGCCGAGCGGCTGGCGGCTGAAGCCGGCCAGGTGGTCGATACGCTGCGTGAAAACCTCGGTCGGTTGGCCAACCGGCGCCTCGACAGCCAGATCGTCGACGCCCTGCCGGAAAACTACGAAGCGCTGCGGCAGGATTATAACACCGCGGTGTCCCAGCTCGCTGAGACCATGG
The DNA here is from genome assembly GCA_030066175.1 of Paracoccaceae bacterium. Classification (GTDB taxonomy): domain Bacteria; phylum Pseudomonadota; class Alphaproteobacteria; order Rhodobacterales; family Rhodobacteraceae; genus JASJCC01. The sequence goes on from JASJCC010000023.1 coordinate 28,927, forward strand.
GGCGGGCGGGCACCATGGCGCGCAATTTCGAAGGCGAGGCGACGGCCCTTGAGGGCGCAACAGGCGATCTATCGAACCGCAGCGAACGTCAGGCAAGCGCGTTGTCGACCGCGGTGCAGGGCATGCAAGAGGTGACCGGCCATCTGGATGAGACAGCCAAGCGCGCCGACCGCGCGTCGGACCGCGCCGAATCGGCCCGTTCCGAGGCGGTATCGGGCCGCAATGTCACCGATGAGGCGATCTCGGCCATGCAACTGATCGAGAAAAGCTCGGCCGAGGTCGGCAAGATCATGGACCTGATCGACGACATCTCGTTCCAGACCAACCTTCTGGCGCTGAATGCCGGGGTTGAGGCGGCGCGCGCGGGTGAATCCGGCAAGGGCTTTGCCGTGGTCGCCAGCGAAGTGCAGCTTTTGGCGCAGCGCACCGCCGAGGCGGCCGCTGGGGTCAAGACGCTGGTCTATGACAGCGAAGAGCAGGTCGCGAATGGCGCGCGCCTGGTCAATGAGGCGGGGGAACGGCTGGCACGGATCGTCGACGAGATTAGCGCCGTGACCGAGATGATCACCGAAACCAGCAAGATCAGCCGATCACAGGTGCGCGACATGCGCGGGCTTTCCGATACTCTGGGGCAGCTGGATACCGAAACGCATGAAACCGCTGCGCTCAGCGAAGAAATGGCCGCACTTGGCCTGCGTCTGCGCAACGAGGCGCTGGAGCTCAACCGCAACATGGCGGCCTTCAGCCTTGATGGCGCGGGGGAAACGGACGCGACGGTCCAGCGCATCGCCTAGGCGATGCGCGCCGCTGCCTTTGCCATCACGCGCATCAAGAGCAGCGCCAGGATGGCCTCAGCCAGGATACCAACGGCCAGCGGCAGCGGGGTGCCGTCGAACATCAGGCCCACCGGCACAGCAAAGACCACCGCCATCACCGTGGCAATCGACCCGATGACCGAGGCCGCGGTGCCGGCGATATGGCCCATCGGCTCCATAGCGATGGCGTTGAGGTTGCCGATGGTCATCCCTGCCTGAAAGAACACCGAGGTCTGCCACAAAACGAAGGCGGCAAAGAGCGGCAGGCCGCTAACCCCGCCCAACAGGATCGCCACCATCCCGGCCGACAGCGCCACCTGAACCGCCAGCATCGCGGTGACCAGCCGGGCCATGCCCAGTCGAACCACAAGCGCCGCGTTGAGAAAGCTCGCTGAGGCTGCAACCACCGCGATGCCGCCGAACCACAATGGAAAGCTCGCGCTCCGGTCAAAGGTGATGTCAAAGATCTGTTGGGTTGAGCTCAGCATCGAAAACAGCATGCCAAAGCACAGCGATTGCACCGCAATCGAAAGCCCCACCACCGGATGGCGCACCATCTCGACCACCGCGGCCCAAAGCGCATCCAGGCGGAACGGGCGCCGCGACTCTTTTGGCAGGGTCTCGGGCAGGCGGGCCAGCATCCAGATCACGCTGACGCTGCCAAAGACGACAAAGGCGATGAAGACACTGCGCCAGCCTGAGAGTGCAATGATCACCGCCCCCAGTGACGGTGCCAAAGCCGGCACCAGGCTAAACACGATCATCACAAACGACATGATCTGCGCCATGATCCGCCCGGCATAAAGATCGCGGATGATCGCCAGCGCCACCACCCGCGGGCCCGCGGCGCCAAGCCCCTGAAACACCCGTGCCAGCAGCAAGAGCTCCAGCGTCTGCGCAACCGCGGCGACCAAAGCGCTGATGATATAAAGCCCAACCCCGGCCACGATCACCGGCCGGCGCCCGAACCGGTCGGACAAAGGCCCGGTGAAAAGCGTGCCGATCCCCATGCCCAGCACAAAGCTGGTGATCACCAGTTGCGCCTGGTTCACATCCTCCGGTGTCAGCGCCGCCCCGATCTCGGGCAGCGCCGGCAACATGGCGTCAATCGAAAAGGCGATGGTGGAGAACATCATCGCCATCAGCGCGATGAATTCCACCCGGTGGATCGGGGGTTGCATCGAAAAGTCCGTCTTGAACGCGAGCTGCCTAGCAGCATTTCTGCGCGCTCGCCAGTCGTCTAGCGCGGCGGACCCTGGTCGCGGCTTTCGGCGGGGGGCTCGCCCTCGGGCCGCTCATCCTCATTGGCGGCGGCGCGTCCGTCGAGCCGGGCAATTAGCCACTCGGTATGCTCTTGCCGTTTGCGCATGGCAAACACGCCGAATTGCTGGATCGCAACGGCAAACACCCCCAGCCCCAAGAGGATGAACACGGTGGTGCCGATCTTGCCGGCAGCCGTTGCGGGCACGAGGTTGCCATAGCCCACGGTCGACAGGGTCACGACGGTGAAGAAGTAGCTATCGAGCCAGGACCAGCCCTCGACATAGCGGAAAAACACCGTGCCGCCGCCGATGATCGACAGGACCGATCCAATCAGGGTCACGACATTCAAC
>JASJCC010000024.1 GCA_030066175.1 Paracoccaceae bacterium
GTCATGCCAACGCCCTTGGCCTCTTTCGGCCAGGTTGACGGATCCCACTTGGCCACGTTCGCCGTGCTTTCGTCGCCGTTCTTGATGTTCTGCACAAGCTTGTCGAAGAAGTGCTTCTGCAAGCGCCCGCAATATTCGGATTCCAATGCCCGTGCGGCCGTGCGGCCGAGGGTTGAGAACAATGCCTCCACCGGTAGATCCATCGTGCGCAACAGTCCGTCGACTTGGTTTTTGATGTCTTCGTGACCGCTGGCATATCCGACGATGTACCGGGCCAGAGGTCCGACTTCCATTGCATGGCCTTTCCAGCGCGGCGCCTTGATCCAGGAGTATTTGGCAGCTTCGTCAATTTCCTGAATGTTGGTCCGCGTGCCTTTGGCATTCGGGCCTAGCTCGTACTTCGCTTCGGTCACGCCATCCCAAGGGTGCAGTCCTTTGCCCGGCTCGCCGTATTCGTACCATGAATGATCAACGAATTCCTGGATCTGCTCAGGATCGCGCACATCCACTTCATGCACCTCATTGAGGTTGCCGTTAACGATGGCTCCGCGTGGCAAGTGCAGTTGCTCTGGCGAGAAATCGTTAGGATGTTCCGGTATATCGCCATAAGCCAGCACCGCTTGCGACGACAACCCACCGCCATACAGCCAGTTCTTGTAGAACCCGCCGATGGCGATCACGTCCGGAATATAGACGTTATTGTTGAAGTCGATGCATTTCTGGATGATGGAGCTGACCATGTTCAGCCGCTCCATGTTGATGGCACCAACAGCGCCGGTGGAATGCACGTTGATCGGGCAAGGTACGCCACCCACCAGCCAGTTCGGATGCGGGTTCTTGCCGCCAAAGATCGTGTGGATTTTGACGATCTCTTTCTGCAGGTCCAGCGCCTCGAGGTAGTGGGTGGTGGCCATCAAATCCGCCTCGGGCGGCAACAGATAGGCGGGGTTGTCCCAATAGCCGTTCTTGAAGAGGCCAAGCTGGCCCGATTCCACAAACTGCTTCAACCGGTTCTGCACGTCGCGGAAATAGCCGGGGGACGACATCGGGTGCGACGGGCTGACGGCCTGCTGCAGCTCACTTGTCGCCTTAGGGTCGGCGCGCAAAGCATTGACAGGGTTGACCCAATCCAGCGCGTGCAGGTGATAGAAATGCACGATATGGTCGTGGATCTGCAGGTTCAGCTGCATGATGTTGCGGATCGAATTGGCGTTGTCGGGGATGGTGATCCCCAGCGCATCCTCGACGGCTCGCACGCTGGTCAGCGCGTGAGTGCCGGTGCAGACGCCGCAGATGCGTTCGGTGAACGCCCAGGCATCACGCGGGTCGCGGCCTTTCAGGATCACTTCAAGCCCCCGCCACATGGTGCCGGTGCTGACGGCGTTGCGGATGATGCCTTCGTCATCGACATTCACTTCGCAGCGCATATGGCCTTCGATACGGGTGACCGGATCGACGACGATGCGCTGGCCGCTGTCATCGAGGTTAAAGCCGTTGGGTGTCTGGACAACCATGCTCAGGCCTCCTTGTCGCTGCTAGGGGTGGGGGATGTCTGCGCCTTGCTCTGCGCCGATTTCAGCGCCGAGACGGCGGCATGGATGGCAACACCGCCACCGACAACGCCGGCGGCCGCCATTCCGATCTGGTCGGCGTTCGATTCCACGCCGAATTGGGTGAGGTCGGTCACCCGGTCATAGAACGTGCCCTGATCCCAGAACCCGTCTTCGGAACAGCCGATGCAGCCATGGCCCGATTGGATGGGAAAGCTGACGCCTTCGTTCCAGCGCACGGTCGAGCAGGCGTTGTAGGTGGTCGGGCCTTTGCAGCCCATCTTGTAGAGGCAATAGCCTTTGCGTGCGCCTTCATCGTCCCATTCCTCGACAAACTGGCCGGCGTCAAAATGCGGACGGCGGTAGCATTTGTCGTGGATGCGCTGGCCGTAGAACATCGCCGGGCGGCCCTGGCGGTCAAGCTCGGGCATACGGTCGAAAGTCAGCATATAGGTGATCACGCCGGTCATCACCTCGGCGATGGGCGGGCAGCCCGGCACCTTGATGATCGGCTTGTCGGTGATGACCTTGTGCACCGGTGTCGCCTGCGTCGGGTTGGGCTTGGCGGCCTGGACACAGCCATACGACGCGCAAGCGCCCCAGCTGATGATCGCCTTGGCATCTTTGGCGGCGTATTTCAGCTTTTCGACAAAGGGTTTGCCGCCCGAGATGCAGAACATGCCGTCCTCATTCAACGGCGGGTTGCCTTCGACAGCCAGGATGTAGTTGCCTTTGTATTTCTCGATGGTGTCCTTCATCGCGGCCTCGGCCGCATGCCCTGCCGCCGCCATCAGCGTGTCGTCGTAATCGAGCGAGATCATGCTGAGCACCACGTCCTTGGCCAGCGGATGGGCCGAGCGGATAAAGCTTTCCGAACAGCAGGTGCATTCGAGCCCGTGCACCCAGATCACCGGGGTGCGCGGCTTGGTTTCCATCGCGTGGGCGATCTTGGGCACGAAAGCCGGGCCAAGGCCCAAGGCGCTTGCCGTCAGCGCGCAATATTTCATGAAGCTGCGGCGGGTGATCCCCTGCCGGCGCATCACGTCGTAAAAGGTTTCTATGTCGGCCAAGTCCGTCTCCTCCGCCAATGAGAATGCTCCATCTTCTTGATCGCCCGGCGGATCAGGAAAGGCTGCAAAAAAGCGTCGGATTGCTGGTTTTTTGAATTTCGGCTTGGAAACAGAGGGTTAGGGTGGGTTTTGGCGTATACGGCGGGATACAAGTCGGTTGGGTGCTTACCGGTAGTGCAGGCCGGGTGGTTGCCGTCTTACCGGCGGCGCATCTGGGTCGCGGCGGCAATTACCGCCTGGCCAAGCGCCAATCCGCCATCATTGGCCGGCACCTTGGTGTGAAGCAAAACCGGCACGTCCCCCAGCGCCTCGATCGTCAGATCCAGCAGCAATGCGTTCTGGAAACACCCGCCTGACAGCGCCACCGCCTTGGCGCGGCCGCTTTCTGTAAGGGCACGAGCTTGGGTCGCAAAGGCCTGGGCGATACCGGCGTGAAACCGCAGGGCGATGATGTCGGGACCAAGCCCCTCTTCCAGATCGCTTAGCGCTGCGTCCCAAAGCGGTGCCGGGTCAAGCGCGCCGTCTGGCAGCGGCGTGAACGGGTAGGCATTGGCCACCTCCGCGCGTGGCGCGCGGGTGGCCATCGCCTCCAGCGCCATGGCAGCCTCGCCCTCAAAGCTCTGCGCGCCGTCATAGCCCAGCAAGGCGGCAAAGGCATCAAAGAGCCGACCAGCCGAAGATGAAAGCGGCGCGTTCACGCCCTTCGCCATCGCCTGCCGTAAGAGGGTTAGCGGCTGCCCCGCAAGCCGTGCATCCGCAACCTCCGCCATCCCGGCCTGATCGAGCCGTGCGAAGAGGTTGCGCCAGGGCTCGCGATTGGCGGCATCCCCACCGGGCAATGGGGCGGGGCGCAGATACGCTTCACGCGTATAGCCATCGTAGTCGCCCAACAAAACCTCGGCCCCCCAGATCGTGCCATCGGTCCCCAGGCCGAGGCCATCGAGGATGATCCCGGCCACCGCGCCTCCATCCCGCGGCCAGCCGTTTTCCGCGAGGCAGGCCGCCAGATGGGCGTGGTGGTGCTGGACCTCGATCTGCGCGCCGCCCGCCCGCGCGGCCGCATGTTGAGACGAACGGTAATCGAGGTGCAGATCGCAGACAAAAACCTGGGGCTGGTGATCAAAGAGCTGCGCATAATCGGCATCCGCCTTGACGAACTTCTCCCATGTCAGCAAATCATCGAGGTCGCCAAGGTGATGTGACAGCAGCGCCTGGCCGTTTTTGATCAGGCAGATCGCGGATTTTAGATGCGCACCAAAGCTCACCACCTGCGGCGCGTCCTCAAAACCGGGGGGCAGGGGCAGGGTTTCGGGCACCATCCCGCGCGCCCGGCGCAGGATCATCGGCCCGTGGGGTGTGACCTGCATGACGCTGTCATCGAGCCGGCGGGCGATGTCGCGGTTATGCAGCAGGTAGCCATCGACGATCTCGGCCAGCTTTTCCCGCGCCTCGTCATTGCCGATCACCTGCGGTTCACCCGAGAGGTTGCCGGAGGTCATGACCAATGGGCGACCAACCGCGTCCAGCAGCAGATGATGCAGCGGCGTGTAGGGCAGCATCCAACCCAACCGGTTCTGCTCCGGCGCCAGCGCCTCTGGCAGCGGGGTGGTCTTGGGTAACAGCACGATGGGCGCAGCGACGCTGGCCAAAGCCGCGCGTTCCGCCTCGCTGGGGTTGGCATACGCGGTGATCTCGTCCCACCGGCCCATCAGCGCCAGCGGTTTCACCGGCCGGCGCTTGCGTGTGCGCAAGGTCTCAATAGCCTGCGGGTTGGTGGCGTCACAGCAGAGGTGAAAGCCACCCAACCCCTTGATCGCGAAGATTGCGCCTTCCTTCAGGCGCTGCGCGGCCAACGCGATGGCTTCCGGATGCGCCCCATGCCCATCCTCGAAACTCAGTTGCGGGCCGCAAACCGCGCAGGCCACGGGCTGGGCATGAAACCGGCGGTCCGCGGGGTCGGCATATTCCGCCGCACAGTCGGCGCACATGGTGAAGCCCGCCATCGTCGTCTGCGCGCGGTCATAAGGCAGCCCGTGCAGGATGGTGAAACGCGGGCCGCAATGGGTGCAATTGGTAAAGGCATAGCCCCGGCGCCGCGGATCGTCGCCACGGATATCGGCGAGGCAATCCGGGCAAGTCGCCGCGTCCGGCGTCACCCGCGTTTCGGCCCCGCTGCCCTGGCTAGCGGCGATCTCGAAACTCTCTGGCGGTGTGTCAAAGCGGAATGCCGCGGTTTCCACCGCGTCGACCCGCGCCAGCGGCGGAGCATCGGTTGTGATAGCTGCAACAAACGCTTGCAGATCAGCGCCTTGCGCGTGGATCAGCACACCTTCGGGGTCGTTCAGCACCTCGCCTCGGATGTCAAAGCTCTGTGCCAGCTGCCAGACAAAGGGGCGAAAGCCAACGCCCTGCACCTGGCCGCGCACGCGTATGCGCGCGGCGTCGCTCAATGGACCGTGCAGACCATGCAGGGGTCAAAGCTGCGCACGATGTGCTGAACGGAAAGCGGCGTGTCCTCGCCGGGCAGCACCGGCGCGCCGACCAGGGCGGCCTCCACCGGGCCGGGGGTGCCAGTGGCGTCGCGCGGGCTGAAATTCCAGGTGGTGGGGGCGACGATCTGATAGCCGGCGATCTTGCCGCCCTCGATGCGGATCCAATGGCCTAAAGCGCCCCGTGCGGCCTCGACCAGCCCTTCGCCAGCGCCGTCTGCGGGCAGGCTGACCTCGGCCATAAAGCGCTCTTCGGGTTTCAGCGCGGCAACCCAGCTTTCCAAGAGCAGCTGGGTTCGCGCTACCTCGAGCAGCCGACCGGCAACGCGCGCCAACACGGTGGTGCCGCTGGTGGCCAGATCGATTGCGGCCGGGTGCCCGTCAACGACCTGGCGGGCAAAGGCGCCGGTCTCAATGGTCTGCCCGGCCAGACGCGGAGCTTTGCACCAACTATAGGCCGGGTCTTGCATGTCTTCGTCCGGAAAAGTTTGGCCATCGGCGGGATGCGTGGTGTCGCCATGCATCCAGGCATGGCTGAGGTCTTCGCGGATCTCTGCAGTGTCGACCGGGCGGGTCATCGCGTTTTCCCACAGCCCGGCGGCAAAGGCGCGGCCCTGGGCCAAAGGGTAGGCGCCAAAGGACAGGTAGCGCCCGGGGCCATAGCCCATACGGCCCAGATCAAGGTCGGCGGCGATCTGCATGAAGAGACCCGCGTCGCCGGTTTCCCAGGTTGTCAGAGCGGCGGCAGATTCGAGTTCGGCAAAAGCCTCGACCGGGGCGCCAAATAGGGTGTCTTCGAGATACCGGCGGAACGATGAGAGGGTGCTTGTCATACGGATGCGGTCGCGCATGGTGGGCGCGCGGGTCACGCCACCGGGCTGGATTGCCAGAGTGTGCGGCCACTTGCCGCCCAAAAGCCCAACGATATGAAGGATTTGCGCACGCGCTTCGACGCAGGCGCGCACCGCTGAGCCCTCCATCGCGGTGAAACGCGCCACCGCCCGGTCATGCCAGTCCCGCCCGCCATAGGCGGGGCGGGCAAAATCGGCGCAGAAGAAGAGGTTGAAATGAGTAAGGTGGTCACAAAGGTTTTCCACCCCATGCATGATCGCTGTGGCCAAAGCGCCTTGCGCGGCCTGTGGTTGGCCAGCAGCAGCGCCGAGCGCGGCAGCGGCGGCGGCAGATTGGCTGATCGAACAGATGCCGCAAATCCGCGGTGTGATCGTCAAAGCGTCCATCGGCGCCTTGCCCAGCATCATCGTCTCAAACCCGCGAAAGAGCGGCGCATTGGCAAAGGCTGCGGCGACCCGTCCATCCTCGACCTCAAGCCGGATTTCCAGATCGCCTTCCACGCGGTTAAACGGCCCCACGACCAGCGAACGCGCGGTCACTTCTTGCTCTCCCGGATGGTCGGGGTCACCTCGATCCGGTCGGCCACAGCGTTTTTCGCCAGCCGTTGCGGGGTCGCGGCTTTTGACAGCGAGGCCAGCGCCATGAACCAGGCTTTGGGCATGTCCGACGGCAGGCCGACGGGAATGCCGGCGAATTTCGGGGTCTGGGTGAAGGGGTGGTGCGGCTCTTCGAATTCCGGCGCGGTGCAGTTGATGCAGGCATAGCCTGCGCGGGTGCACGAACTGCCGCCATTCCAGCCGCGGATGTTGCAATCGCCCGCCGCCTGGGTGCCGACGCAGCCCAGATGTTCCATCATGCAGCCCATCTGCCCGGGCTTTTCGGCGCTGGCCTTGTATTCGTAGAACTCATTTTTGGGACAGGCATGGTGGACGAGGTTTTCAGCGTAAAACAAGGGCCGCCCCAGCGCGTCGAGCGACGCTGCATCAATCTCGCCGGCGGCGATCAAAAGCAGGGTTTCGGTCACCCAGTCCGGATGGGTCGGGCAGCCGGCCACGTTGATGACCGGCAGGCCGCTGCGCGCGCGAAACGTGGCGGGCAGGGCGCCGCCGGGCTGATGGCCGTCATATTGCAGACCGATTGCGCCTGCGGGGTTGCCACCGGCCGAGGTGATCCCGCCATAGGTCGCGCAAGTGCCCACGGCGACGACATGCGTGGCCAAAGGCGCCAGGCTCTGCACCCAATCGAGCATTGACCGACCAGTGCCTGATAGCATCTGGAACTTGCCAGTGCCGCGCGGGCCGGTGAGGATCGAGCCCTCGACACAGAGGATATCGAGCGGCACATTACCTTGTTCAACGGCGTGCAGGATGTCGCGCACCTCACCGCCGGAGTGTTCCGACAGCGCCGGGTGCCAGAGAAACCGCAGACCGGCATCGCGCAAGAGGTCAAACACCCCAGGCCCCTCGGCACAAAGCAGCGACATGGTACAGCCGCCGCAGCCCGCCGATTGCAGCCAAAGGATGTTCATGCCGCCTCCTCCGCCGGCAGGGCCAGTTCGAAACAGCAGCCGCCCGGCGCGGATGTCACCAGGTGCAGCGCCCCGCCATGTTCCTCGGCAATCTTGTGGGAAATCGACAGGCCCAAGCCGGTGCCTTTGCCGACCTCCTTGGTGGTGAAAAATGGATCAAAGATCGACGCGGCATCTGCCTCCGCGATGCCCGGCCCATTATCGATCACGTGCAAAACCACGTCCGTGTCGCGGTCAAAAACCCGCAGGGTGACGTGCGGATCCTCGGCCCCTGCCAGCGCGTCGATGGCGTTTTGCACAAGGTTCATGACAATTTGCTGAACATGGCCGGGATTACCGCGGGCCTGTTTCTGCACGGCGCCATCAAAGTGGATTTTCACCGGCGTCTTGGTGCCGCGCGCCACCCAATCGGCCGCGGTGCGCACCGTGGTCATCAGATCAAAGCTGACCTCGTCGCCGGTGCCCTCGGCGCTGAGGCGGCGCAGATCCTCGACGATGTCGCGCACCCGCTCGGCCCCATCCTTGGCGCCATTGATCGCGGTCCTGAGGTTGCGCACGGTTTTCTCCAGCCGCAATTCGTCGCGCAGGGCGACAAGCTCGGGCCGGCTTTTGCCTGCTTGTACAGCGTCGAAATAAGTCTCGAACCGTTCGGTGTATTTCTCGAGCGCATGGGTGTTGGCATAGACAAAGCTGATCGGGTTGTTGAGCTCGTGCGCCACCCCCGCCACCAACCGGCCCAGCGAGGCGAGCTTTTCGTTGCGCACCAGCTGCGTCTGCGCCTGTTGCAGCGCGGTGTGGCTGGCTTCGAGCTCCAGATAGGCGTTACGCAGCTCGCCCACCGGGCGGCCCACCAGCACAACGCCTTGGCTGCGGCCGCGCTGATCGAGGCGCGGGCTGACGCTGACCTCCAGCGGCGTTGGCCCGTCGGGGGTGGCAAACTGGGTTTCCACCATCCGTGGGTCACGGTCGCGCATGACCTGGTCGATGACCTCAAAAAGCGTGCCTTGTTCCGAGGTCTCAAGCAGATCGGCGAGCGGCAGACCCGCCTCTGCCGCAGCGCGCGGGCCCAGGATCGTGCGGATCGCTCCGCCCGTGCGTTCGATATTGCGGTTCTTGTCGACGACAATCAGAAGGTCCGAAACCGAGGACAACACCGAGTTCATGAATTGCCGCAGCTCATCCAGCTCGGTGTTCTGTTTCTCCAAAAGCTCCTGATATTCGACCAGCTCGGAATAGGTCCGATCCATCGCCGCGATGACGTCCCGCCACGTATCCTCACTAAAGGCTTGCGTGGGTTCATCGGTGGTGATTGACGTCATCCGGTCCTCCTCGTTGGCAGTCTAGAGGCTGGCCGACAAAACTTGCAAGAAAACTGCGTGTTGTTAAGGACGCAGGCGCGGTTCTCTGGGACCAGCGGCATCGACGGAGCCATTGCACGCGAGCCTGGATGGCAGATTCTGATTGACGTTTTAGGAACGTTCCAGTTAGGTGTTTAGATCGTTCCAAATGAGGCCAGAATCCAGTGAAGTGGGGTTTGATAGGCGCAAGCACAATTGCGTCGCAGCATATGATCGGCGCCATCCGCGCGCAGGACGGAAATGCGGTAACTTCGGTGCTCAGCAGCGACGCCGACCGAGGCAAAGCCTATGCAGAGCAGCATAGCATCGACCATGCGTATACCGACCTGGACGCCTTGCTCGGCGATCCGTCCATCGAGGCGGTCTATATTTCCACCACAAACGAAAAGCACCATCCGCAGGCCTTGGCGGCCATCGCGGCGGGCAAACACGTGATGTGTGAAAAGCCTTTGGCGATGACCCTGGCAGAAGCGCAGGAAATGGTGGCGGCGGCAGAGGCGGCAGGGCTTGTTTTTGCGACAAACCACCACCTTCGTAATGCGGGCACACATCTCAAGATCCGCGAGTTGATCGAACAAGACCGCGTGGGTGAGGTGCAGGCGGTGCGCGTGGCGCACGCCGTTTACCTGCCGGAAAACCTACAAGGCTGGCGCATCGACAACCCGGCCGCCGGCGGCGGCGTCATCCCCGATATCGTCGTACATGATGCAGACACCGTCCGGTTCCATTTGCAGGAAGACCCTGAAAGCGTCGTTGCAATCGAGCGCAGCGAAAGTCTGGGAAAGGGTGTCGAGGACAGCGTCATGTCGGTTTGGCAGATGCCATCCGGTGCACTCGTTGAAACACATGAAGGATTCACCGTGCGCCATGCGGGGACGTCCTTTGAAGTGCACGGAACCAAAGGATCGATCTTTGCGCAGGGGGTCATGACCCAGCAGCCGGTCGGTCAGATCGTACTGCGCAAAGACGGTGTGGATGAGCCGATCACCTTCAGCGAGCATAATCTTTACGAGCGGGCGATGCGCCACTTCATGCAGGCCGTTGCTGGGGAGGGCGCACCTGCTGCCACGGGTGTCGATGGCGTGAAATCCCTGGCTGTCGCGCTTGCGGTCAAAGACGCGGCGGTGTCTGGCCGGCGGGTGACAGTCGACTACGGAGAGGTGTGAGATGGGAAAGGTCGTCCCGGCCGCCGAGGCCGTTGCACAGATCAAGGATGGGGCCGTGGTCACGGTATCGTCGTCCTCAGGTCTGGGATGCCCAGACAAGGTGCTGCACGCCATCGGCGAACGGTTTGAGGCCGAGGGCCATCCCCGCAACCTGACAACGCTGCATCCGATTGCGGCGGGGGACATGTATGGCATCAAGGGCATCGACCACATCGCCAAAGATGGCTTGCTGACGCGCATCCTCGCGGGGTCCTATCCCAGCGGTCCGTCTTCGATGGAGATGCCGGAAATCTGGAAGATGATCGTTGAGGATCGGGTTGCTGCCTACAATGTGCCGTCCGGCATCATGTTCGATATGCATCGCGATGTGGCGGCGCGCCGACCGGGAGTGCTGACCCAGGTCGGTTTGGAAACCTTTGTCGATCCGGTCCGCGAGGGCTGTGCGATGAATGCGCGGGGTGCTGCTGCGCCCATTGTGCGCCGTCATGAGATGTCCGGTAAAACCTGGCTGCATTTTCCGAACTTCGTACCGGATGTGGCAATCATCCGGGCAACAACGGCCGATGAACGCGGCAATCTAACCTTCGAGCACGAGGGCGCCTATCTCGGCGCGCTGGATCAGGCGATTGCCGTTCGCAATCATGGCGGGCTGGTCATTGCCCAGGTCAAACGTGTCACCGCGGCGGGGTCGTTGCGTCCGCATGAGGTGCATGTGCCGGGTCACCTTGTTGATCTTGTGGTGCTGGATCCGGATCAGAAGCAGACCACGGAAACCGACTATGATCCTGCGATTTCCGGTGAGATCATGCGCCCCTGGGACAGCTTTTCGCATGCCGAACGGGGCATCGAGAAAGTGATCGCCCGGCGCGCGGCCATGGAGCTTTCGGCGGGCAACAGCGCCAATCTGGGGTTTGGCATCTCGGCCAACGTGCCGCGTATTCTGCTGGAGGAAGGTTATCCCCAAGCGGTCACCTGGGCGATTGAACAAGGGGCTGTTGGCGGCGTGCCGCTGACCGGGTTTGCGTTTGGCTGCGCATCGAACGCCGATGCGATCCTGCCGTCGCCGGCACAGTTCACCTATTTCCAGGGCGGTGGCTTTGACGTGTCGTTCTTGTCATTTCTCGAAGTCGATCGGGACGGCAATGTGAATGTCTCGAAGCTGGGCAAGAAACCCTATCTGACGGCAGGGTGCGGCGGGTTCGTCGACATCACGGCCAATGCGCGCAAGATCGTCTTTTCTGGCTATTTCGAGGCCGGGGCGAAACTCGACCTGTCCGAGACGGGAATACGCGTGGCGCAAAAGGGCCGCCACGCCAAGATGGTCGACGAGGTCGAGCATGTCACCTTTGCCGGGCGGCGTGCCAGGGCGCGGGGGCAAGAGGCGCTTTATGTCACCGAAAGATGTGTCATGCGTCTTGAAGATGACGGGCTTTTGGCGACCGAGATCATGCCGGGTATCGATCCCGAGGTGGATATTGTCCAGGCGTCTGGTGGTCGGGTGGCGGTCGCTGGCAATGCCAGTGTGATGCCCACCTCGCTTTTGCGTGAGGGGCCGATGGGGCTTCGGTTGTGAGCGCGGTCCACCTCGACATCCGTGGGCCTATCGCGGAAATCCGGCTCGCCAATCCGGAGAAGCTCAATGCGCTGACCAGCGGAATGCTCGACACGCTCGAGCAGCACGCCGCGGCGGTTGAGGCCGAGAAGAGCGTGCGGGTGGTGTTGCTGACCGCAGAAGGCGACCGGGCATTCTGCGCGGGCGCAGATATTCGCGATTGGTCGGGTTTGACGCCGCGCGATTTTGCCCGCGACTGGGTGCGCCGCGGTCATCGCGTCTTTGACCGTCTGGCACGACTGCCCGCACCGCTGATTGGTGTTTTGGGGGGTCACGCCTTTGGTGGCGGGCTGGAACTGGCCGCAACTTGCGACATCCGCGTCGCGGCGCCCAAGGCCACGTTTGCTTTGCCGGAAACCGGGGTTGGGATTGTCCCGGGGTGGTCGGGCACGCAGCGGCTTGCCGGGCAGATCCCCCCGGCGCTTCTCAAGGAAATGGCCCTGACAGGTGCCCGGATTTCGGCAGAGCGGGCGTATCAGGTCGGCTTCGTCAATGGGGTTTCAGAGACCCCAGAGATCAAAGCCAAAGAGATGGCGGATTCCATCCTGTCAAATGGACCGCAGGCGACCGAAACTGCAAAGTGGATGATCGCGGCGGCGCTGGGAGAGGATGCCGCAGCCGGGATCGAGGCGCTTGCCGGTGCGGCCATGGCCCCGACGGACGAAAAGGCCGAGGGCGTTGTGGCGTTCTTTGCCAAGCGCAAACCGGAATTTGAGGGCTAACGACCGTGACCACGCAAGACATGACAGTTATCTCCGCCGATGGACGCCATGCAGCGCCGGACACGGTTTTGGAGTTGCGCCATTTGATCGATGGGGCCTGGGTGCCTTCGACCTCGGGTGAGACGTTTGACAGGCACGCGCCTGCCACCGGCGAGCTTTTGTCGCGCGCTTGCAAGGGCGGGGCGGAGGACACCAATGCCGCCATCGCCGCCGCCCGCCAGGCGTTTGACGATCGCCGTTGGTCTGACCTCCCGGGAAGCGCGCGGGCAAAGCTGCTTACAAAAGTCGCGGACCTGATCGACGCGAACAGAGCGCGTATCGCGCTGTATGAGACCTTGGAAAGCGGTAAGCCGATCTCGCAGGCCGAGGCGGAAATCCAAGGCGCGGCTGATATTTGGCGCTATGCCGCCACGTTGGCGTGGAACATTCGCGGCGACAGCCAGAACGCGCTTGGCGCAGACATGCTGGGCATGGTGCTGAAAGAACCGATCGGCGTTGTTTCGATCATTGCGCCTTGGAACTTCCCGTTTCTCATCGTGTCGCAAAAGCTGCCAATTGCCTTTGCCGCGGGCTGTACCGCGGTCATCAAACCATCCGAGATGACCTCGGCCACAACGGTCATCCTTGGGGAATTGCTGCTCGAGGCCGGCATCCCTGCGGGGGTCGTCAACATCGTGCTTGGCTATGGCGATCCGGTCGGTTCGCTTATGACAACGCATCCGGATGTCGACATGGTGTCCTTCACGGGGTCCACTGCAGTGGGCAAAGCCATCGTCGCGGCGACGTCCAACACGTTGAAAAAGGTCTCGTTAGAGCTTGGCGGCAAGAACCCGCAAGTCATCTTTGCCGACGCAGATCTGGATCAGGCTGCAGACGCCATCGTCTTTGGCGTCTATTTCAATGCCGGCGAATGCTGCAATTCCGGTTCGCGCATCATCGTTCAGGAAGACGTGGCCGACGCATTGAACGAAAAGGTCGTGGCACTGTCGCGTAAGGTACCGTTCGGCGATCCGCTGAACCCGAAAACCAAGGTTGGCGCCATCATCTCGCCCGAGCATCAGGCCAAGATCGACGGCTATGTGCAAGACGCGGCCCTGGCGGGTGCCAAGGTCTTGCTGGGCGGCGACGCCTTGGGTGTTGCGGGTTTGTCCGGCCAGTTCTACCAGCCCACCGTTATCGCCGACGTGTCCGCGGATATGGCGATCGCCCGAGAAGAGGTCTTTGGACCTGTGTTGTCGGTGTTGACCTTCCAAACGTTCGAAGAGGCGGTCACCCTGGCGAATGACGCCGCCTACGGGCTTTCCGCTGGGGTCTGGAGCGAGAATGTTCACACCTGCCTTGCGTTTGCGCGTCAGGTGCAGGCCGGTACGGTTTGGACCAACACCTGGATGGATGGATATCCCGAACTGCCCTTTGGCGGGGTCAAGGAAAGCGGCTTGGGGCGCGAGTTGGGCCCCAATGGGATCGAGGAGTTCTTGGAAACCAAGACGGTTCAGATGCGCATCGGCAAAACGCGCCAGATGTGGGTCTGAGTGGCAATGCGGGTTGCCGCGGGCGGGGGTGCGTGTGGGATTTGGCCCCCATACTCTTGCTCTAAATCTCTGGCACAAAATACAAAATGACCGAACGCACAGATATCGTGATCATTGGATCGGGCATGGGTGGGGCCACTTTGGCCGCCGCTCTTGCCCCCTCTGGGCAGAAGATCACGATCCTTGAACGCGGTCAGGCTTTGCAGAACACCCCAGCATGTCGCGATGCAACGGCGATCTTTCGCGAGGGTGCTTTCCGCAATGACGAAACCTGGGACGGGCCGGATGGCAAACCGTTCAATCCGGGCAACTATTACTTTGTCGGTGGCAACACGAAACTCTTCGGAGCGGCGTTCTTTCGCTACAGGCGCGAAGACTTTGCCAGTTTGCAGCATTTGGGGGGAGTGTCACCCGCCTGGCCCATCGATTACGATGCGTTTGAGCCGTGGTATCAGGCGGCAGAAGAGTTTTATGAGGTTTGTGGCGCCATCGGAGACGACCCAACCGAACCGCCGCATTCTGGTACTTATCCCCGGCCGCCCGTCCCACATGAGGCGCCAATCGCTGCAGCGGCGGAACGTCTTGCAAAGCAAGGGCTGAACCCCGCGCATTTGCCGTTGGGTGTCGACATCGATGCTTGGCTGGAAGGGGGCGAAACGGGTTGGGATGCCTTCCCAAACACTGGAACCGGTAAGAAGGATGCAGAAAGCATCGGCATCACCAAGGCGTTGAAACACAACAATGTACGGTTGACAACAGGGGCACAGGTAACGCGACTGATTGCAGCGGTAGACGGACGCATCAAGGAGGTGGAATTCACCGAAGGTGGCCGGCCCCACCGCATCAAGCCGGGCTTGGTCGTGCTCTCGGCCGGGGCGGTGAATTCTGCGGCGCTGCTTTTGCGGTCTGCTGACGAGGCGCATCCCACCGGGCTTGCAAACAGCTCGGACCAGGTTGGCCGCAACTTCATGAACCACAACACGCACGCGGTTTTGTCGCTGCATCCCTGGCGCAAAAACCCGTCCGTCTATCAAAAGACGCTCTATTTCAATGATTTCTACCTGACTGGCGGGCCAGAGGATCGCCCGCTTGGTAACATCCAATTGCTTGGCAAGATCACCGCGCCAATCCTCGCCGCACAGACCCGTTTGCCAATGCCCGCCGCCCGTTGGATCGCTGAAAGGTCGGTGGATTGGTATCTGGTGTCAGAAGATCTACCCCATCCCGAAAGTCGCGTTACTGTTCGGTCAGAGCGCATTGTTCTGGATTGGCGCCAGTCGAATTGGGCGGCGCATGAGGCGTTGGTTGCCCGCTTCAAGACCATCCTTCGGCGTGCCGGCTGGCCCATCGTGCTTTCCCGGCCCTTTGATCGCACTGTGCCGTCACATCAATGCGGTACCGCGCGCTTTGGGCAGGACCCAAAAACCAGCGTTCTCGACATTTGGTGCCGCGCGCATGACCACCCGAACCTCTTTGTGGTGGATGCGAGCTTTCTGCCGAATTCTGCGGCCGTGAACCCGGCGCTTACCATTGCCGCTCAGGCTCTCCGGGTCGCTGACCACATCAAGTCGAAGGATCTTGCAGCATGACCCCCGTTGCGCTGGTAACCGGCGGCCAACGTGGCATCGGGCTAGGCATCGCCAAGGCGCTCAAGCAGGCCGGGTTTGATGTCGCTCTGGCATCCGAAGTCGCCGAGAACGATGCCTCTGTCCTGGCAGCGCTGGCGGAGTTGGGGACGGGCACGGTCTATGTCCAGCACGATCTGCGAGAGATTGCCGACGTGCCGAAGCTGCTGGATCGTATTGCAGCGGAACTAGGCCCCGTCACAACCCTTGTCTCCAATGCCGGTGTGCCGGCGAAACAGCGCGGCGATATGCTGGACACGGCGCCGCAGAACTACGACTTTGTGATGGATATAAATCTCAAAGGGGCGTTCTTTTTGGCGCAGGAAACCGCGCGGCGGATGATTGCGTTAGGCGATGCGCCATACCGGTCGATCATTTTCATTTCTTCGGTCAGTGCCGAAATGGTGTCCATCGAACGAGCTGAATACTGCGTTTCCAAGGCCGGCGCGGCCATGATGGCGCAGCTTTATGCCGCTCGTCTGGCGCCTGAGGGCATTGGCGTCTTTGAGCTGCGCCCGGGCATCATCGACACGGACATGACCGCAGGGGTCAAAGAAACTTACACTTCGCGCATCGAAGCTGGCCTGGTGCCTGCCGGTCGTTGGGGCCAGCCGGACGATATCGGCGACGTGGTCGTCCCCTTGGCCACGGGCAGAATGGCCTTCGCCAACGGCGCCGTCATCCCGGTTGATGGCGGTCTCAGCATTCATCGGCTTTGAAAGGAACCCGCCATGGCCGACACTTATGATTTCATTATCGTGGGCGGGGGCTCTGCCGGGTGCGTGCTGGCCGCGCGATTGTCGGAGGTTTCTGACGCGCGGGTTCTGCTGCTCGAAGCGGGGGGTGGGGATTGGCACCCGTTTTATCACTTGCCCGCCGGTTTTGCGAAGATGACCAAAGGGATTGGCGCCTGGGGGTGGGAAACGACCCCGCAAAAGCACATGAAAGACAGGGTGTTCAACTACACCCAGGCCAAGGTCATTGGCGGCGGATCGGCGATCAACGCCCAGATCTACACCCGTGGCAACGCGCAGGATTATGATGACTGGCGCCAGATGGGCTGCGAAGGGTGGTCCCATGACGACGTGTTGCCCTATTTCCGTAAGGCCGAGCATAACGACACCTTCGACAACCGCTATCATGGCAAGGGCGGGCCACTGGGTGTGTCGCAACCAATTGCACCGCTGCCGATCTGCGAGGCCTATTTCGCCGCGGCCGAAGCGCTGGGCATTCCGCGCAATCCGGATGTGAATGGCGAGAAACAGGATGGCGTGGCGTTTTATCAACTAACGCAAAAGCATGCGCGCAGATCTTCAGCCGCCATGGCGTATCTGGCGCCGGTTCTCTATCGTCGGAACCTCACACGGCGCCTGAAATCGCCGGTGCGCCGGCTGATTGTGGAAAACGGCCGCGCGACAGGCGTGCAGCTTGTTGGCGGTGACCGGATCATGGCCGCGCGTGAGGTGATCCTGTCAGGCGGCGCCATCGGGTCACCGCGGTTGTTGCAGCTCTCGGGGATCGGGCCGGCGGATGCGCTGTCTGAGCTGGGCATCGACGTCGTTCTGGATCAGCCGCAGGTCGGCGAGAACTTGCAGGATCATCTGGATCTCTACTGCATTTGCGAGGTGACTGGCCCGCACACTTATGACCGTTACGCCAAGCCGCACATGTCAGCGCTGGCGGCGCTGCAGTACATGTTAAGCCGAACAGGGCCAGTTGCCTCCAGCCTCTTTGAAACCGGCGGGTTTTGGTATGCCGATCCCGATGCGCGCTCACCCGACCTGCAGTTTCACCTTGGACTGGGCACCGGCATCGAAAAAGGAGTTGAGGCCATGCCCAACGGTGGCGTGACATTGAACTCCTGCTACCTGAGGCCACGCTCACGCGGGACTGTCCGGCTGCAAAGCGCTGATCCGTCCAAGCCACCTCTGATCGATCCGAATTACCTGCAGGACAGCCGCGACCGCGAGATGTCGATCCGCGGTTTGCAGCTGACGCAAGAAATCCTGTCGCAGGAAGCGCTGAAACCGTTCATCCGGGCCGAGCGCCTGCCGGGACCGGCCGTGAAAACCGAACAAGACTATTTCGATTTCATTTGCGAGCACTCAAAGACGTCTCACCACTGCGCAGGGACCTGCCGGATGGGCAGCGACGCGCAAGCGGTGGTTGACCCGCGTCTACGGTTCAACGGGATTGATGGCCTGCGCGTTGTCGACAACTCGATCATGCCGAATGTGATTTCGTCCAACACCAATGCCGCGGCGATCATGATCGGCGAAAAGGCGTCGGATATGATCAAGCAAGACCACGGGATCTGAACCATGCGTCTGCCGACCTATGCCGGAACCCTTGAGGACTATACGTTGCGCGGCACACCGCTTGTGCCGCGTCCTCCGCGTGGGCCTTTCACACGCACTGCCTTTGCTGCGGCGCATGTCGTGTCGGACCCGTTGGCCGAGCGGGATCCGTGGCTTGGACGGCCAGCGGTCGACTGGGAAAACACGCTGAAGTTTCGCCACTACCTTTGGGATCAGGGGCTGGGACTGGCCGAGGCGATGGACACCGCGCAGCGTGGCATGGGTGTCGATTGGATGACCGCCAAAGAGCTGATCGAACGCACTATGATTGAGGCCAAGGCTCATCCGCTCAAGCCCCGTGTGGCCTGCGGCGCTGGGACCGATCAGCATGCGGCGGAGGATTTGAAGACTGCCGATGACCTGGTGGCCGCCTATTCCGAGCAGATGGAGGCGATTGAGGCTGCGGGCGGGCAAATCATTATCATGGCAAGCCGCGCCATGACCGCCGCAGGAAAAGGGCCGGATTTCTACCAGCAGGTCTATGGCCGGCTGATCGACCAAGCAGCGCAACCGGTGATCCTGCACTGGCTTGGCGACATGTTTGACCCGGCCTTGTCGGGCTATTGGGGGCATGACGATCTTGATGCGGCGTCTGACGCCGTGATCGGTTTGATCGAGGATCACGCGGCGCGGATCGACGGGATCAAGATCAGCCTGTTGGAGCAATCGCGTGAGGAAGCCTTTCGCAAACGCCTGCCCGAAGGTGTGCGGCTTTATACCGGCGACGACTTCAACTATGCCGCGCTGATCGAAGGGGACGGGGCGCATTATTCGCACGCGCTCTTGGGGATCTTCGCGGCAATCGCGCCGGCGGCCGCACAGGCGCTTGAAGCACTTTCTGCGGGCGACACCGACACCTTCCATGCGCTACTGGGGCCAACCGTGCCGCTCAGCCGAGAAATCTTCAAACGGCCGACGCAATTCTACAAGGCGGGTATCGCGTTTCTTGCCTGGCTGAACGGAGCGCAGAGCCATTTCATCATGCCCGCCGGCTTTCAAGCGTCGCGTGAGATCACGCATTATGCCGAAATCTTACGTCTGGCAGACGCGGCCAACCTTCTGGTGCAGCCCGAACTGGCATGCGAACGCATGGGTACTCTGTTGAAACTGCACGGGATTGCGTGATGGCGGCCGATAAGCGACCGACCATCAAGGACGTGGCCGCCCATGCGGGCGTATCCAAATCTACTGTGTCGCTTGTGCTGCAAAACTCCGATCTGGTGAAAAAGGAAACCCGGGCGACGGTCTTTGCCTCGATGAAGGCGCTGAACTATGTCCGCAACCGCGCCGCCGCAACGCTGCGGGGCGCTGGCACCGGTCTGATCGGTATGCTGATCAACGATCTGAGAAATCCGTTTTTCACGGAATTCGCGGCCTCGGCGCAGATGGCATTCTACCAGCAGGGTTACGCCACGGTGGTCGCCAATTGCGACGAAGACCCGGAGATCCAGGAACAGACCGTACGCAAGATGCTCGAACACGACGTGACGGCGCTGTTGATCTCACCCTGCTATGGCGATGTCGCCGCCGCATTTGATGTAATCGCCGCGTCGGGTATTCCCGCCTTGCAAGTCTTGCGCCATGTCGATGCAGATTGCCGGCATCTGCCCTTTTTCTCCCATGACTATGTCGCCGGCAGCCGGCTGGCGGTTGAGCATCTGTTGCAGCAAGGCATACGGCGTATTGCTTTTATCGGCGGCATCGAAGGGCGCGACATCACGCGAGACCGGATGCGCGCATATGTCGAGGAAATGCAGGCACGGAGCCTTCCCGCCATAGTCATACCAGGTCGGCCGACGCGGCGCTTTGGCCGTAACATGGCCCGCCGGGTGGTGACGGACCTCCCCAAGCTTGAGGCCGCTATTTGTTTCAACGACCTGGTTGCGCTGGGGATGCAGGCGGGGCTCATGGAATGCGGCAAACGTCCGGGCGAGACGTTTTTCCTTGTCGGGTTCGACGATATCGAGGAGGCGCAACTGGCTTTCCCGTCGCTGACCACCGTGCGCTGTGATATCGGTCGCTTTGGCGAGATGAGCGCAGAGCGTCTGCTGCGGCAGATCCGCGACGGCGTCGCGCCTCCGCAAGACGAAAGGCTACCCGTCGAACTGGTGATCCGAGAGTCCAGCGTCAGGTCTGTGTGATCAGTGCCGGCTTTTGATGTGACCCTCATTTTAACCCACAAATCGAAAGGAAGAGCATGCTGGCCCATTGCGTATTTCTGAACTTTGCAGAATCCCATGACACCAATTCGCGAATGTCCGTTTTAAGCGCGCTTGGCGAGCTGGTCGATGAGGTGGACGGCATGCTGTCGTTTCACTATGGGCCTAACCTCGATTTCGAGGCCAAAACCCCCAATCACTCCGACGGTTTTATCGTCTTCTTTCGCGATCGCGAGGCCCATCTGGCCTACGAACGTCACCCGAAACATGTCGCACTTGGCGCGCGACTGGTGTCGATGTGCGTCGGCGGCGCCGAGGGAATTTTGGTTTACGACATCGACTGCCAGTGATGCCGCAACCCGTGTCGCCGCGAAGTCAGGCCTCGTCCAGCACCCGGCGCGCCACGCGGAAGCATTCCAGCGCCTGCGGGACGCCGCAATAGATGCCGATGACGTGGATGATGGCGCGGATTTCTTCGCGGCTGACGCCGTTATTAACGGCGCCGCGGCAGTGGATTTCCCATTCGGTCATCTTGCCCAGGGCGCCGATCATCGCCAGATTCATCATGCTGCGGGTCTTGGCGTCGATCACGTCGTCCCCCCAGCCAAAGCCCCAGCACCAGGCGGTCATCGCCTCTTGGAAGGGCCTTGTGAAATCATCCGCGGCGGCAAGGTTTTTCTCGACGTACTCGGCGCCCAGCGTCGATTTGCGTTGTTCCAGGCCTTTGAGGAACAGGTCTTCGTCAAAGAGGCTCATCACGTCTCCTTTACGGGTTTTTGTCGTGCCAGTGGGTCAGAACGTCCCGCAGCGAGGCTTCGATCTGGCCGGCGCACCACAAATCCCCCCAGCGCGCTGCTTGGCCGGCGCGCAGACGGGCGAGCGGCGGGGTGTCCGCCAAACGCCGCGACAGCGCCATGACGGCGGGTGCCTGTGCATTTAGCAAGGGGCGCAAGGCCGGCAGCTTGTCGAGAATCGTGCCCCACAGGGCCGCGCAGGCCAGATCGGCCACGCCCGGCTGCGCTGTGCCCAGAAATGTACCGGCGTCCGGGGTCAAACCGTGGCGCTGGCCCAGTTCTTCGAAGAGGTTCAGCCATTCCGGCAGGCGGTCTTCGGTAAAAGTTTCCCATGTGTCGTCGGTCCACATCGCCGCGCCGGAATTGCAGGTCATCGCTTCGAGCACGTCGTTGCAATCGCCGAGCACCTTGAGCGTCAGGGCGTCCTGCGCCGGCGTGCCGGGCATCAACCCCAAAATATCGCCGAGGTAATTGGCAATCGCGGGCATCTGCGACAGCCAGACATCGCCTTCGCGGTCATGCAGAAAGGGCGGCGCCATCATTGGGAAAGGTTGGTCGGCCGGGTCGGCGCGGTAGAGGCTGGCGACGTCCTCGGCATCCGCCTCGGCCCAATCCTCCCCGGCATAAGTCAGCAGGTAGCGCGCAAACTGGCCGCGGAATGGGATCGGCCAGTAATAAAGGGTAAAGCGCGCCTGCATGGATCAGCCTTTCAACCGGACCGCGACATTCTTGGTCTGGACGTAGTTCCAGAGCGCCTCGCGCCCCTTTTCGCGACCGTAGCCCGATTTGCCATAGCCGCCAAAGGGGGTTTCCACCCCGCCCGCGTACCATTCGTTGACAAAGACCTGCCCGGCGCGGATTTGCCTCGCCGCGCGGGTGGCGCGGTCGAGATCGGCGGTAAAGACACCGCCGACAAGTCCGTAGTCGGTGCCATTGGCAATCTCGATCGCCTCAGCCTCGTCGCGGAAGGACAGCACCGACAGGACTGGGCCAAAGACTTCTTGCTGCGCGATCTTCATGTCGGGTGTCACATTCGCCAGCACGGTGGGTTCGAGGAACGCGCCGGGGCGGTTGAGCTTGCGCCCGCCGGTGACAACCTTTGCGCCTTGCTCCTCGGCGCGGGCGATCATGCCGGCGGCGCGGTCTCGCTGGGCGTCACTGACCATGGCGCCCATATTGGCGCCAAACTCCGTGCGCTCGATCCCCGGACCGACGGAGAGCGACTTGGCGATCTTCTCGGCCCGCTCCAAGAGCTCGGATTCCCGGCTTTCATGCACAATGACGCGGGACATGGCCGAACAGACCTGACCGGCGTTGAAATAGATGCCCCAGCGGATGTCGTTCTCGAACGCTTCCAGATCGGCGTCGTCATGCACGATGGCGGCCGATTTGCCGCCCAGTTCCAGCACGCAGGGCACCACATTGCCCGCCGCCGCCGTGGCGATGGCGATGCCGGTGGGGACCGACCCGGTGAAGACGATCTGGTTGACGTGGCGGTGCGCGGCGAGCGCCGCCCCGGCCTCATGCCCCAAACCGCAGAGCACGTTCACCGCGCCATCCGGCAGACCGACCGCCTGCGCGGCCTGGGCAAACCAGGCGTTGGTCAAAGGCGTCATCTCGGGTGATTTGATCACGCAGGTATTGCCGGTGGCCAAGGCGGCTGAAAGCGACCGGGCCGTCATCTCAACGGGGTAGTTCCAAGGGATGATCTGTGCCGAGACGCCAAAGGGCTCATACTCCGTCCAGTCGAAATACCCCTTGCCCAGTGGGATCGAGCGGCCTTCGACGGTGCTGGCCTGGTTGCCGTAATACTCGAAATAGAGCGCTGCGCCCTCAACCTCGATCCGCGATTCCCAAAGCGGTTTGCCTTGCTCCAGGGTCAGCGTCTGCGCGATGTCGTCGATATGCTCCAGCAGGTAGCGGCCCATCGCGTGCACCAGCCGCCCCCGCTCGATCGGGCGCATATCGGTCAGCACGCCCGACAGGTGCACCCGCCGCGCCGCTTGCACCGCTTGGTCGACATCACCGGCATCGGCCAGCGCGTGTTCGGCGATCACTTCGGCGGTGGCGGGGTCGGTCACGTTGATGCGCCCTGCGCTGCCATCAACCCAGGCGCCGTCGATGAAATTTTGCCAATAGCGTTTCATATCCTGTTCCTCAGATGCGGATGCGGTGGGCGTATAGCCGGTCATAATGCGGTTTCATGCGTCGATGCACTTGCTTGACCCGGTCGGGCAGATCCTCGAGCGCCACATAGCGACGCGGTTGCGGCGTGAGCCCGGTGGATTGTGCCAGATTGGCGTGAAACGATCCGCCATCCCACCAGCTATGCGCCGAGGGATCGCCGCCAGGCTCCCAGGACAGTGCCTCTTCGATGAAGGGGATGCCCACGGCGTCGCAGAAGGCCAGGGTGATCTCAGAAGGGTGTTCCAGCAGGTCGTCGCTGTCGATCACCGGCGGCGGTGTGCCGTGCAGGGCCCAGAGCAGATCGAACAAAGCCCGCTGTTCGGGAAAGCCGACCTCGCCCTCGTGAAAATCGGGCCATTTGTCGTGCATCGAGGTCAGCGTCTTGGCCGGATCGCGGATCAGGAAAGCGTGGGTGAAATGCGCGAGGAAATCGGCATCCCACATGTGGCTGATGTAATGCGGGAAGTCTTTCAGAAATACCGGGCCTTGACGGGCGCGCGCTTGGATGTCGTGCCAGACGCTGTCGAGGGTCAAGCCCGGCGTTGTTTCGTCGCCGGGCTGAAAGCGGTGCCAAAGCGGCGCCTCCCCCTGGTACCAGGCCTCGCCAAAAGGTTCGTGCAGGCAGTCGATATCGCCGCGCTGGCGCATCATCCATTCAAACGCGGTGGAGGTCGAACGGGGCACCGCCCAAAGTGCTACGATCTTATGCATCAGAAACACCCGTCCCGGGCTTGACCCGGGACCTCACCCGAGTGGGCGGGCAGGGGGCCCCGGATCAAGTCCGGGGCGCGGGGGTCTTTACCCTTCATGGAGGCGCTCCAGTAACTGTCCGTGCCGGCCTGTGGGCGCCAGGCCCAAAGACTTGAAAACCCGCCAGTAAAGCGCGGTGTCGTGGCCGATCACTGGCAGGTCCAGGCGCTCCTCCAGCATTCGTGTCAGATGCAAAGGCCGCTGCGGCAAGCCCTGCGGCCCAGTACGGAAATTGCACATGCCGTTGATCAGGATCGCCTCTGCGCCGGGGGCCTGCTCGGCCACATACTCAAAGCTCTTGGTCGCCAGGTCCGCGTCGAACACCCAGCGACACGCATTGACCTCTTCCTGGCTGGCAAACCACCCCTGATCGACGAAATTACCCGCCCAGAGCACGTCAAACCCGGCTTCGCGCAGGAAACCCACCGTGCCCTGCCACCACTCCGGCCAGTGATAGGCAGCATTCAAAGCGACCTTTTCCACGTTCATCTCACGCAAAGCCTCGACCATGGCATATCCCGCCATGTGAAACTGCAGCCCGTATTTGTCGGACAGCTCTGCGCAATGCTGGCGGATCCCCTCCACCCCCAGCCCGCTGGCATGCACCCAGTTCGACCCCACTTGCGCGGCCACATCAACGCCGTTGCGGGCGCAGACATGCACGAAGTCTTCCAACATACCGAAATTCTGCTGCCGCTGGTCGAGCCCATGCACGTAGTCTGGCACGTGCAGCATCCAGCCATGCACCCCAACCGTGTCCGGTGCTATGCGCAGGAAATCCGTCGGGGCTGCATCGAAGTCAAAAGGCGGGCACGTGAACCCCACCTGATGCGGGAACAGCTTGTGTTCGGGGCGCCATTCCGACGGCATTAGCATTGGAACCACCTGTAGTGCATACGCGCCAAGAAACGCGGATCGGACGGATCAATGCCAGATGCGCTACCAATCACGGCATCGACGCCGCATTCCGGACATAACGCGGTTTGTCCTTCGTCTACCCATTCCGACACGTCCCGCGGCAAAAAATGGGACTGACAGTGGAAACAGCCACACACGTCGGAGACTAGAACCTGCGCGCGATGGTTCGCGCACAGCTTATGGGCAGCCAAAAGGTCTTCGTCAGCCATCCACCGCCTCCTGTATCCAGCCAAGCACCCCAACCGTGTCAGGCGCCATGCGCAGGAAATCCGACGGGGCTGCATCGAAGTCGAAGGGCGGGCATCTGAACCCCACCTGATGTGGGAACAGCTTGTGTTCGATGTGCCATTCCGAAGGCATCATGGCGCGGTCCCCGGATGTTTGGGCAAATCGTCTTCTATCGACAGCCACGGTACCCTTTCGGCCCAGTGGACATGCGCCGTGGGCCGGTAAAGACCCGGGTCGTCAAGCGTTGCCGCGTAAAGGTGGACCTCCCCCGGCCACCGCGTGCTCATGTAGAGCATGGGCGTGCCGCATTGGCCGCAAAAGCCTCGGGTCACACCCGGAGTGGATTTGTGAAAGCTGCGCTCGCCCTCCCACGTGACTTGTCCGCGTCCCATGCCAAAGAAACTGGTCACCGGTGATCCGGTGGCGGCGCGGCAGCTGGCGCAATGGCAATGCATCGACCAAAAGGGCGATCCGACCGTGCGATAGCGCAACGCGCCGCAGGCGCAGCCGCCGTCAAACCCCGCCATCCACCGCCTCCAGCATCCGGCCATGCCTGCCGACTGTCTTGGGCACCATGCGCAGGAAATCTGACGGCGCGGCGTCCAAGTCAAAAGGCGGGCAGGTAAAGCCCACCTGATGCGGAAAGCGCTTATGCTCGGGGCGCCATTCCGACGGCATCATGGCAGGGTGGCCCCAGCTGTACCTGCGTGTTTGGGCAGATCGTCCGAGAGACCCAGCCACTGCAGGCGTTGAGCGTAGTGACAGTGCAAATCGGGGTGGTAGGCCTGCGGGTCATCGCGTGAGACGGCGTAAAGATGCACCTCTCCGGGCCAGCGCGTGCTTTCAAAGCTCATCTGCGTGCCGCAATTGGGGCAAAAGCCGCGGGTCGCCACATCGGAGGATTGGTAGAATGTCCGTGTACCCTGCCACGCGACGTCCTCAGGCGCAAAGCCCATCCACGCCACAACCGGTGCCGAACACGCGCGGCGGCAGCTTTCGCAATGGCACAGCGCTGTCCATAAGGGCGGCCCCTTGGCCTCATAACGGATGTCGCCGCAGAGACACCGGCCGGTCACGCGCTCAGCCATCCACCGCCTCCCGCATCCAGCGCTGCAGGTGCAGGATCGAGTGTTCGGAGTTCACGCCGCAGGCCGGATCGACCACCAGCGGCCCGGGCACATACCCGCGCGACTTCAGCCCGCGCTGCACGCTTTCGACCAGATGGATATCTTCCTCGACCGTGGTAGCGCGGTCCTGCTCGGCCATGCGCCGCACCGTTTCGTTGTCCGCCCCGTCCACCGAATACCAACCCCGCCAGACCACCACGTGATCGGCATCCACGGCGCGCCAGTGATAGGTGTTCAGCAGGTTGCCGGGATAGACCTGAAAGCTGAACATCGGCCACAAGAACCACGATGAATACTTGTCGTTGTTGGGAAACCCGCTGTTGATGTCATACGACATCTGGTTCAGATCATTGCACTCGGTCCGGTGGCGCAGGCAATAGCCTTGCGGCTGGATGTCATAGGTTTCGGGCCGGATAACGCCGGTGGCAAAGGTCGGGTGGTTGAGGCTGCAGTGATAGCATTCCGAGTAGTTCTCGACCGAGACCTTCCAGTTGCAGTTTTCCGCGATCTCCACCCATTCCAGCGGCTTGAGCTGTGCCCAATGCGGGATGAACTCCTCCAGCTCGGCCCGGGCTCCGGGAAACCAGGTGTCCATGGGATCGGCATCGGGATCGAGATTGACGAAGATAAAGCCCAGAAACACCTCGGTACGGACTTCGGTCAGGCAGATCTTTGACTTATCGAAACCGGGCACCGCCTTGATGTTGGGCCCGGCGCGCAGCTGGCCGGTCAGCTCATAGGTCCAGGCGTGATAGGGGCAGACCACTACCCGGGTTGAGCCTGCGCCCGACACCAGTTGATGCGCGCGGTGCTGGCAGACGTTGTAAAAGGTGCGGATGACGCCGTCGCGCCCCTTGATGCAGAAAAGGCTCTCGCCGGCCATGTCAAAGGCGAAATAGTCGCCGGGGTTTTCAAGGGCCGAGGCGTGGCCGGCAAACTGCCAGGTGCGGGCCAAGAGGCCGGATTTCTCAGCCTCGAAAACCGCCGGATCGGTGTAATAGCGCGCCGCAAGCGACCGGACGGGTTGGGACAGCTCGTTCATTCCGGCTCCTCCGCGTAGATGCCCAGTTGGTGACGGCGGCGGTGAAAGGTCTCGACTCGCTGGACAATCTCGTCACTGGCCACGGCGATCACAAAGCTCAGCAGGGTCTCCAGCAGCGCCACGGTCGAGACCGAGGACGGAAAGAATTGCGGCGTGTCGGCGGCCACGACAAAGCCGTGATCGGCCGCCAGGATGATTGGGCTTGCCGGGCTGTCGGAAATGCCGATCACGGTGACGCCTTGTTCGCGGGCGATCTGCACCGCCTCGATCACCTCGGACCGGTAGGGGCGGCAGGTCATGGCGATGACCACGTCGCCCGCGCGGGCCCAGGCCAGATCGTCCACCGCGGTTGATCCGGGCCGCGGAATGGCATGGAACTGCGCCATGCCGGTCGAGGCGAGATAGGTGAAGTTGCGCGCATTGGCGTTGTTTACGCCCACGCCCAGGGTAAAGACCTGGCGGCTGGCCCAGATCACTTCGGCCGCGGCTTTGAGTGCTTCGGCAGAGATGCCGGCAAAGGTGTCTTCGAGGTTGCGGATCGCGGCCTCGACCATCTCGGCATATAGCCCGCCCAGGTCGTCGGATTTCCGGATGTCCTGCAGCCAGCGCGCCCGGTCGGGAAAGCTGACGGCGCCTTTGCGGATCGCCTCACGGAACGGCGCGCGAAAGTCCTCATAGCCCTCAAAGCCCACTTGGCGCGCCATGCGGACAAAGGTGTTGGGCTTCACATTCGCCGCCTCGGCGATTTCCCGCACGGTCGAAACACCCACATCATTGGGGTTTTCCAAGACATAGCGCGCGGCTTTCTGCGCCTCGGGCGTCAGCGCGTCCCATTCGTCGCTCAGACGGTCCAGAACCAGTGATGATACGTTTGTGCCATTCATGATTGACATTGGTACACACGTACACTTAGCCTGTCCATCAGTTTTGCGACTCCTCGGGAAAAGGAATGGACATGTCGGACAAAGCGTTTCCCAGCCACGCCCGCGTGGTGATTGTCGGCGGTGGTGTGATGGGGGTTGGGCTGGCCTATCACCTGGCGCATGAAGGCTGGGGGGCGGAGACGGTTCTGCTGGAAAAGGCCGAGCTGACCTCTGGGAGCACGTGGCACGCGGCGGGGCAGATCACCCATTCGACCAGCAGCTTTTCCCTGGGCAAATGCGTGGATTACAACATCGGGCTTTACTCTGGTGCTTTGGAGGCCGAGACCGGGCAGGCGGTCACCTGGCATGGCTGCGGGTCGTTCCGGCTGGCCTATACCGAGGATGAGATGGACTGGCTGCGCCACACGCTGTCGGTGGCGCGGTCCTTGGGCTTCAATATCGAGCTGGTGGGGCCAGAGCGGGTTGCAGCTCTGCATCCGTTTTATAATCTCGAGGGCGTTTTGGGGGCTTTGCACACGCCCGATGACGGCCATGTGGACCCGACCAATGTCACGATGGCCATGGCGGCGGGCGCACGGGCGCTGGGCGTGCGGATTATCCGGCGCTGCCGGGCGAACAACATAACCCAGGCTGCGGATGGTGAGTGGGTTGTCGAGACCGAAAAGGGCACGATCACCTGCGAACACGTCGTCAACGCCGGCGGCACCTATGCGCGGCAGATGGGTGAATGGTCGGGCCTGCAGCTGCCGATGACCTCGATGACGCACCACTATTTCGTCACCGAACCGGTGCCGGAGTTTCAGAACCTGGAGCGGGAGCTGCCGGTGATCCGCGATGACCGCAAGGTGTCGGGCTATATCCGGATGGAGCAGAAACGCGGGCTGATCGGCATCTACGAAAAGGAAAACCCCAATACGGTGTGGGAGGATCACTGCCCCTGGGAGGCAGAGAATGAGCTTTTCGACGCCGATTATGACCGCATTATGCCGTGGCTTGAGGAAAGCCTGAACCGCATGCCGATCTTTGCCGATCTGGGCATCACGCGTGAGGTGCATGGCGCAATCTCGCATCCACCCGACGGCAATCCGCTGATCGGCCCGGCACCCGGCGTGCGCAACTATTGGTGCTGTTGCGGCACGCAGATCGGCATCGGCTGGGGGCCCGGCCTGACGCGCGAATTAGCACGCTGGATGGTGCATGGTGCAGCCGATATCTCGATGCGCGATTATGATCCGCGGCGCTTCGGGCCTTACGCGAAGAAAGACTGGCAAGTCATAAAGGCCAAAGAGGATTATTGCCTTCGGCATGAGATTCCGTTTCCGCATTTCAACCGGCTGGCCGGGCGTCCGGTGAAACCCTCACCGCTGCATGAGATGCTGAAGGATAAAGGCGCGGTGCATGAGGAGGTGTTTGGCTTTGAACGCCCGCGCTGGTTTGCGCGGGATGGCGTGGCGCAGCAGGATCACTATAGCTTCCGCCACACGGTGGTCGATGACATGGTGGCCGAAGAGGTCCGCGCGGTGCGGGAACGGGTGGGCATCACGGATGTCACCGCCTTCACCAAGGTTCTGGTGGAAGGGCCGGGTGCCTATGCGCTGCTGGATTACCTCACCGCCAACCGCATGCCGCAAAAGGACGGCTCGATCACGCTGACACATATGCTCAACCGCCGCGGTCGGATTGAGCTTGAGACGACGATCGTGCGGATGGCGGAAGACCGGTTTTACCTCGTTTGTGCGGCGTTCTTCGAACAACGGCTCTTGGACCATCTGAGCGGGGCGAAATTCCTTTCAAAGGAATTTGCAAATCTTTTTGCAAAAGATTTCGTAGCGCTCACGTCGCTGTCAGAGAGCTGGGGGGCCTTGGCGCTCAATGGCCCGCGGGCGCGGGATGTGCTTAGCGCCGTCACGGATGCGCGGCTTGACAATCGTGCGTTCCGTTGGCTGTCGGCGCAGGAAATCACCATTGCCGGCCACCAGGTCTGGGCTTTCCGCATGTCATATGCTGGTGAGCTGGGGTGGGAACTGCACATGCCATACGCGGCGATGCGCGATGTCTACACAGCACTTTGGGCCGCCGGCGAAGCGCATGGCATCGCCGATTACGGATCCTTCGCGATGAACGTGTTGCGGATGGAAAAGGGCTTCAAGGGGGCAGGGGAGCTGACCAATGAGGTCACCTTGGCCGAGGCGGATGTGCTGCGATTTGTGCGCGCAGACAAGGACTTCCTAGGTCGCGACAAGACGCTCAACACCGATCTGCCCTGGGTCTGTGCTTATCTGGAGATCACCCCCGATGGTGAGATCGACGGCCATGGCGGTGAGGCGGTTCTGCTGAATGGCGAGGTTGTCGGCTCGACCGCGTCGGTCGCCTTCGGGCCTTCGGTCGGCAGGATCCTGGCATTCGCCTACATCAAACCTGAGGCCGCGCAGCCGGGCACCGCGCTGGAGGTGGTGATCCATGGCAGCCCGCGTGCGGCGCGGGTGCTGGCGGAACCGGCCTATGATCCGCAAAGCCTCAAACCCCGCACCGATGCAGCGACGGAGCCTGCCGAATGACCCTGCCGGCCACCATGCGCGCGATGGTCACCATGGGCCATGGCGATCTTGACCAGATGGTGCTGCATATCGACTGGCCACGCCCTGATCCGGCGCCGGGTGAGGTGCTGATCCAGGTGGGCGCCTGCGGGCTCAACAACACCGACGTCAACACCCGCAGCGGCTGGTATTCCAAGGCGGTGAGTGAGGCGACAACCGGCGGCGCCTATGACAGCGTGGACGCAGAAGACCCCACCTGGGGCGGCGCGCCGATCACCTTTCCACGTATCCAGGGCGCCGATGTCTGCGGCCGGATCGTCGCAGTGGGCGCAGGGGTCGACGCGGCCCGGATTGGCGAGCGGGTGATCACCGACAACTGGCTACGCGACGCGGACGATCCGCTGGACAAGAACACGGTGGGGTATTTCGGTTCGGAACGCGATGGCGGCTTTGCCGAGTTTACCACCATTCCCGCGACCAACGCCTTGGTGATCCGCTCTGATCTGTCGGATGCGGAATTGGCGACGTTTTCCTGCTCTTACTCCACCGCCGAGGGCATGCTGACCCGCGCGGTCGTGACCGCCAAGGACACCGTACTGGTGCCAGGCGCGTCGGGCGGCGTCGGAGGCGCGCTGGTGCAGCTGGCCAAGCGGCATGGCGCGCGGGTGATCGCCATGGCGTCCGAGGCCAAACATGCCGATGTCGCCCGGTTTGGCCCCGACCGTATCCTGCCCCGCGCGCCCGACGACCTTGCCGGGGCTTTGCAGGGGGAAACCATCACCGTTGTTGCCGATGTGGTGGGCGGGCCCTATTGGCCGACCCTGATCGACGTGTTGGCGCGCGGCGGGCGCTA
>JASJCC010000119.1 GCA_030066175.1 Paracoccaceae bacterium
CGAACTCGAAACCGCGGAAAAGCTGGGCTGGGCGGTTGTTGGCGGGTCGGTCCTGCTGACCCTGCTGACCGTCGCGATCATCTGAGGAGAGACCCATGGCTTATCTGACTGACCGCAAGCGCGCCATCGGCTGGGGTTCGGCCAAATCCGGCACCCAGCATTTCTGGTCGATGAAAGTGTCGTCCGTGGCACTGCTGATCTTGATCCCGCTTTTTGTCTTTACCTTCGGCGCGGCCCTCGGCGGCAGCTACGAAGAGATCACCGCCTATTACGCGCGTCCTTTCCCGGCCATCGTGGCGGCTTTGACGATCCTTGTGGCGTTCAAGCACTTCAACGACGGGGTGCAGACCCTGATCGAAGACTATGTGCACGGCGTCTTGGAAAAGATCCTCATCCTCGGCATGACCTGCCTCAGCTACGGCGCTGCTGGCGTGGGCGTTTTCGCCATCGCCCGCCTGGCCCTTTGAGATTGATCCGGAGCAACTGACACATGGCTGCATACGAATACGAAACCCATGACTACGACGTTGTGGTTGTGGGCGCTGGTGGCGCCGGTCTGCGCGCAACTTTGGGCATGGCCGAACAGGGTCTGCGCACCGCCTGCGTGACCAAGGTGTTCCCGACCCGGTCACACACCGTGGCGGCACAAGGCGGCATCGCGGCGTCCTTGTCGAACATGGGGCCGGACCACTGGCAGTGGCACATGTATGACACCGTCAAAGGCTCGGACTGGCTGGGCGATACCGACGCGATGGAATACCTCGCGCGTGAGGCGCCCAAGGCGGTTTATGAGCTGGAACATTACGGCGTGCCGTTTTCGCGCACCGAAGAGGGCAAAATCTATCAGCGGCCCTTTGGTGGCCACACCACGGAATTCGGCGAAGGCCCCCCGGTGCAGCGCACCTGCGCCGCCGCCGACCGGACCGGCCACGCGATCTTACACACGCTTTACGGCCAGTCGTTGAAGAACAACGCGGAATTCTACATCGAGTATTTCGCGATCGACCTGATCATGTCCGAAGATGGTGCCTGCCAGGGTGTGGTCTGCTGGAAGCTGGATGACGGAACCATGCATGTCTTCAACGCCAAGATGGTGGTGCTGGCCACGGGCGGATATGGCCGCGCCTATTTCAGCGCCACCTCGGCCCATACCTGCACCGGCGACGGTGGCGGCATGGTGGCCCGTGCCGGCCTGCCGCTCCAGGACATGGAGTTTGTGCAGTTCCACCCCACCGGCATCTACGGCGCCGGGTGTCTGATCACCGAGGGCGCGCGGGGCGAGGGCGGGTACCTCACAAACGCCGAAGGCGAACGGTTCATGGAGCGCTATGCGCCCAACTACAAAGACCTCGCGCCGCGGGATTATGTCAGCCGTTGCATGACGATGGAGATCCGCGAAGGCCGCGGTGTCGGCGACGAAGGGGATCACATCCACCTCAACTTGTCGCACCTGCCGAAAGAGGCGTTGCAGCTGCGCCTTCCCGGCATTTCAGAGTCGGCCCGCATCTTTGCTGGGGTCGACGTGACCAAGGAACCGATCCCGGTGCTGCCGACAGTGCATTACAACATGGGCGGTATTCCGACGAACTATTGGGGTGAGGTGGTGAACCCGACCAAAGGGGATCCGCACGCCATTGTGCCCGGCCTGATGGCCGTGGGCGAGGCGGGCTGTGCCTCGGTCCATGGTGCCAACCGGCTCGGGTCGAACTCGCTGATCGACCTCGTGGTCTTTGGCCGAGCCGCGGCGATCCGCGCCGGCAAGGTTGTGGATGCGGATGCGCCCAACCCGGTGCTGAACCAGGCCTCGGTCGACAAGGCATTTGACCACTTTGATAACGTGCGCCACGCAGATGGAGCCGCACCAACGGCCGAGTTGCGGCTTGAGATGCAAAAGACCATGCAGCGCGACGCGGCGGTCTTCCGCGCCTCGGACACGCTGTCCCAAGGCCTGACCGAAATGACCGAGATCGCCGGTAAGCTGGGCGATCTCAAGGTCACCGATCGCAGCCTTGTCTGGAATTCCGACCTGATGGAATCGCTAGAGCTGGGCAACCTGATGCCCAACGCGCTGGCCACCATTGCCGGGGCCGAAGCGCGCAAGGAATCCCGCGGCGCCCATGCGCATGAGGATTTCGGTACGCGCGACGATGATAACTGGCGGGTGCACACGATTGCTCGGATCGAGGGCGCAAAGATCGACCTCAGCTATCGCCCGATCATTGAGGATCCGCTGACCACCGAGGCCGAAGGCGGCATCGCGTTGAAAAAGATCGCGCCCAAGGAACGCACGTTCTGATGGCGTTTGGCGTGGTCATCTGTTCGCAAACGCCGGCAGCGCGCGGTTCCTTTGTGGCCGGGCAGGTGGGCTAGGCCATGCGTTGGCGGACAGAGAAACGTGGACCATGGCAGGGGGCCCAGCGGGTGATCATCCACCTGGGCTTTCGCAAGACCGGCTCAACCTCGATCCAGCAATTGCTGGCGATGAATGCTGGGCTGCTGCCGGACGGATTTGTCGCCAGCCCGCGGGCTGACCTGACCAAACCGTTCCGCAAGATCGCCGCAGAGCATGCTGAGGCCCCGCAGCCCAAAGCCTTGCGCCGGGCCGGGCAGGAGTTGCGTGATGCCGTCGAGGGGATCGCTGCCGACACGCTGCTGATTTCCGATGAGAACCTGATTGGCCAGTCCATGGTGACCGCAGATGGCCGCACGTTGTTTGACCTCGCAGTCGAGGTTCTGCCTGTGATCGAGACGGCGTTTGGCGATGCCCCTTTGGAGTTTGTCGCCTACACACGCGACCGCACCGGCTGGCTGCGCAGCGCTTATAACCAGGCGGTCAAGCGCAGCGGTGTGGTGCAGCAGCGCGACGATTGGATCGCAGGAATGCCGGATCGGTTGGACTGGCAAGCCGGGCTGGACCAGCTGCGCGGCGTGCTCAAGGCGCCGCTGAGCATCTTTGCGATGGAAGACGACCTTGCCGGTGAGGCGCCGCTGATGGGGCGGGCTTTGCTCATGCATGCCGGCCTGACGGCGGAGGACTTGGCCGGGCTCGAACGCCCGGGGCGCAGCAATGAAAGCCTGGGGCCTGGCGCCCTGCAATTCCTGCTCAAGCTCAATGCCCTGGGGCTGCCCAGCAAGGACCGCCGCCGCGTCGCGCGGCTGGTCGAAGACAACCCGGGGCTCTTTGCGGCATGACACGCCCTGACGCATATCATCGCGACGATTTGGCCCGCCCGGGCCGGTGGACGCACGGCCCCGTCGCCATACACTGTTACGCAACGCGAGAAAGATCATCAGAGGTCCTGACATGGTACAACTGACGCTTCCCAAGAATTCGACCATCCGGACGGGCAAAACCTGGCCCAATCCGGATGGCGCCACCAATGTTCGCAAGTTCAAGATCTACCGCTGGAACCCGGACGATGGCGAAAACCCGCGGGTCGACACCTATTTCGTCGACATGGACAAATGTGGTCCGATGGTTCTGGACGCGCTGATCAAGATCAAGAACGAGATCGACCCGACCCTGACCTTCCGCCGGTCCTGCCGCGAAGGCATCTGCGGGTCCTGTGCGATGAATATCGACGGGATCAACACGCTGGCCTGTATCTATGGTCTCGATGAGATCAAAGGTGATGTGGCGATCTATCCGCTGCCGCATATGCCGGTGGTGAAGGACCTGATCCCCGACCTGACGCATTTCTACGCTCAGCATGCCTCGATCATGCCGTGGCTCGAGACCAAGACAAACCGGCCCGCGAAGGAATGGAAGCAGTCGATCGAGGATCGCAAGAAGCTGGATGGCTTGTATGAATGCGTGATGTGCGCGTCATGTTCGACCTCGTGCCCCAGTTACTGGTGGAACGGCGACCGGTATCTTGGGCCGGCGGCGCTGTTGCATGCGTATCGCTGGATCATCGACAGCCGGGATGAAGCGACGGGCGAGCGTTTGGATCAGCTGGAAGATCCGTTCAAGCTCTATCGTTGCCACACGATCATGAACTGCACCAAGACCTGCCCGAAAGGTCTGAACCCGGCCAAGGCGATTGCACAGATCAAGAAGATGATGGTCGAACGCGCGATCTGACGTGCGGTGATCCAAAGGGGCGGGCCTGACGGCCCGCGCTGGATATCTCGGGGTCCCGCTGGCGCGGGCGCCCCTTGGGCGGGCGCTCTTGGGTTCGGGTGCGCGGTTGCTTCGGGCGGTTTTCGATTTGGTGAGGGGGTCGGGGTCTTGCCAAATGGCGGGTGCTGCGGTCACGTGGGGGCAGAGAAGGAACCCGCGATTTGACCGTCCCGCCGAAAGATGCCGACGCCCGCCGGGCCATTGCCCCGGTCATCGTCTATCCGAATGACAGTTTGGCCGCGCCGGACCTTGCGCTGTATACTGCGGCGCTGGCGACGGCGGAGCGTGTGCATCGCGTGATGGCGCCGCCGCGCGATGCCTGCACGTTTCATGTGCCCGCGGGCAGTTTTTTCCGGATCACCAGTGTCGAGGGGCCCCAAGTGGGCGACCTGAACCTGTGGAACGCGCAGGATCTGAATGAGCGGTTCTTTTCCGGCAAGACCCGCGCTTTGCACGGTACGCATCTGACCAAGGGGGAGCGGATGTGGTCGAGCCTGCCGTATTTGCGCCCGATGGCGACGATCGTCGAGGACAGCCTGGATTGGTACGGGGTCGATGCCTTTGGCGGATCGGTGCATGACGTCATTGGCACGCGCTGCGATCCTTATACCGGCAAACTGTTGCAGGGCACGCAATACCATCATTGCTGCCATTCCAACCTGACCCGCGCTTTGGCACGACACTTGGGGGTGTCTGTGCAAGCGGCGGAACCGCATGTGCATGATGTGCTGAACGTTTTCATGTGCACCGGTTTTACCCGCGATACTGGGCAGTATTTTATGAAGGCCAGCCCCGTGCGGCCGGGGGATCACCTGACGTTTTTTGCCGAGATTGACCTCTTGGGGGCGCTGAGCGCCTGCCCGGGAGGGGATTGTTCGTCCGAGCATAGCTCGGACGTGGCGGTCTGTTACCCGTTGCAGGTGGATGTGCTGACGCCTGCGGAGGGGAGCCTGGGTGCATGGCAAAGCCCGGAACCGAACGGGTATGACCGGTCACACGGGGTGTGAGCGGGCCTAGGGGTGCATGAAATGCAGCTGATCGAAGCTTTGCCGCCATGCGGCCACTTCGGCGGCGAGGCTGGCGGGATCGTTGCTGCGCAGAGCCTGTGCAATGAGGCGGGCAAGCCGGGGCGCGTCGTCGGGTGTCATGCCCCAGCGCACCAATTCCGGTGTGCCGATCCTGAGTCCGTTCATATCGCCCGGCACTTCCGGCAGCGGCAGGCCGATGCCGCAAGCCAGGAAACCGGCCTGCCGCAGGCGTTTGGCGGCCGTTTGTCCACCGCCAAAGCCGGCGGCCTCGACGGCGAATTGATGTGAGGTGGTGAAGCCTCGGTCCGTGCCGAAGACCGGTAGGTCGGCTTTGGCCAGTTCCTGCGCCAGGGCCTGGGCCAGATCGATCATCGCCGTGGCGTAGGCCTGACCGAAATCGCGCCAGTCCAACAGTGACACCGCCAAGGCCGCGGATTTGGCGGCGTCGAAATTGGCCGTCATGCCGGGAAAGGCGATGGCCTCGAGCCGTTCGGCGATCTCGGCGTCGCGTGTGACGATCAGGCCGGATGGCGGGCCACCAAGGCTTTTGTAGGTGCTCATTGTCATCATATGAGCGCCTTGGTCCAACGGATTGTCCCAGGCGCGCCCGGCGATGATCCCGCATTGATGCGCCGCGTCAAACAGAACCTTGGCGCCGACCTCGTCGGCGATGGCGCGGATTTCGGTCACCGGGTGCGGCCACAGGTTGAGGGAGCCGCCGACGGTGATCAGTTTGGGCCGGACCTTGTGCGCCAAGGCGCATAAAGCCGCCACGTCCAGCGAATAGCCATCGGCATCCACCGGCGCATCGTGGGTCACCAGGCCGTAAAGGCCGGCGCATCCGGCGTGGTGGTGGGTGACGTGGCCGCCGATGCTGGCGGGTGGGGCTATGATGGTGTCGCCCGGGCGGGTCAGCGCCATAAAACCATAAAGGTTGGCCATGGCGCCCGAGGCGACGCGGATTTCCACGTGGCTTGCGTCGAACACCTCGGCGGCAAGCTCCGCGGCGATCACCTCGATCTCTTCGATCGCCTCAAGCCCGGTTTCGTATTTGTCGCCTGGATAGCCCAGCGACGGGCGCACCCCCATGCCGCTGGAAAGCAACGCCTCGGCCCGCGGGTTCATCACATTGGTGGCCGGGTTGAGATTGAAACAAGCGCGTTCGTGGATATGGCGGCTTGTCTCCGCCAGCGTTTCAATGCGCGCTGCAATCTCGGCGGCGTTTTGTGCCGCCACCGGCCCGGCCACGCGGGTAACGATGTCCTGGGTCACGTCAGGCAACCAAGGCCTGTCGGCCAGCCGCGCCTTTTGCTTTGTCTCAGGCAAATGCTGCCTCAAGCGCGATTTCGACCATGTCGCCGAAAGAGCGTTCGCGGTCCTCAGACGGCAACGCCTCTTCGGTGATCAGATGGTCGGATACCGTCAGTACCGCAAGCGCCCGCACGCCAAATCGGGCTGCGAGATTGTAAAGCTCGGCGGCCTCCATTTCGACACCGAGTATTCCGTGGCGGATCATCTGTTCATTAAGATCGGGCCGCTCATCGTAGAACACATCTGACGAATAAATGCCCCCCACATGCCAGCCAATTCCCTTGGACTCGGCGGCATCCGCGGCCGCCCGCAAAAGTTGAAAATTCGCGCACGGCGCAAAATTCAATTCACGGAATATTCCCCGGGATGGGGTCGATACGGAAGACGCCGTTTGGGCCAGAATTACATCGCGAATTTCGACGTGTTTTTGCATGGCACCACAGGATCCAATCCGGATCAGCGTTTTGGCGCCGTAATCGCGGATCAGTTCATTGGCGTAGATCGACAGGCTTGGCATGCCCATGCCCGAGCCCTGGATCGTGACCAGGTGGCCACGCCAGGTCCCGGTGTAGCCCAGCATGCCGCGCACCCTGTTCACGCAGGTGGCGTTCTGCAGAAAGGTTTGCGCGGCCCACTCCGCCCGCAGCGGATCGCCGGGCATCAAAACCGTTTCGGCGATCTCGCCCGGCGTGGCGCCAATATGAATAGTCATATCAGATCGTCAGATCGTCCAGTGACTTGCCGGATTTCAGAGCGTCGATGATCCAGTTGGGCTTGCGGCCCCGCCCTGTCCAGGTTTGTGCCGGATCGGCGGGATTGGCGTATTTCGGTGCCCCTTTGGAGCCCTTGCCGCCGCCAGTCAGCACTTCTTCCAGCGAAAATCCGAATTCCTTGGCGGCCTGTTCTGCTGCCCGCTTTGCTTCGGCACGACGACGCGTATCAATCGTTTTTAACGCTTTATCCACGTCTGCTTTCAGCTTTTGCAGTTCATCTTTCGAAAGCTGTTCAAGATCGATTGGCATAGTTTGCTCCCATAATTTCTGATTCTCTATTTTTCGATTTTTTATACAAAGACAAGCCCATTCTTGTGTCAGTTCGTTAATTTGACGCTAAATAGCGAAAAACTGCTCACCTTATTGGGGAGCAGCCTTGATCACATTGCAATTCTGATACGTATTTATTCCGCAGCGACCTGTTTCGGATCAGCCAGTGTCACAATATCCTGCATGATTGCATTCAGCTCAAAGTCTTTCGGGGTATAGACCTTGGCCACACCCATCGCCTTGAGCCGCTGTGCATCGTCATCCGGAATGATGCCGCCGACGATCACCGGGACATGGCCCAGACCGGCGTCGCGCATTTTGGCAATCAGATCTTCGACCAATGGGATGTGGCTGCCCGACAGGATCGAGAGCCCAACCACATGCGCGCCGTTCTGGGCGTGCATGACAATTTCATCCGGGGTCAGGCGGATGCCTTCATAGTCGATCTCCATGCCGCAATCGCGGGCGCGGAAGGCGATCTGCTCGGCGCCGTTGGAATGCCCATCAAGGCCCGGTTTGCCCACCAGGAAGCGCAACCGGCGGCCCAGGCTGTCGCTGACCGCGTCGACCTGGGCGCGGATGTCATCCAGCCCCTCGGTCTTGTTGCTGACAGATTTCGACACGCCGGTGGGGCCGCGATATTCGCCAAAGACGCCGCGCATCTCGCCCGCCCATTCGCCAGTGGTCACACCAACCTTGGCGCATGCGATCGACGCGGGCATGACGTTATCACCTTTGCGCGCGGCCTCACGCAGCGCGGCGAGGGCGGCGGCAACGGCGTCGGCATCGCGCGCCTCGCGCCACTCATCCAACCGACCGATCTGTTCGGCCTCAACCGCCGGGTCGACCACCATGATGCCGCCATCTTCGGTCTGCAGGGGGGACGCTTCGCCTTCGGTCCAGCGGTTCACACCCACCACCACGGTTTCATTGCGTTCGATCCGGTTCAGGCGCTCGGCGTTGCTGTCGACCAGGCGGCCCTTCATATACTCGATCGCGCCAATCGCGCCGCCCATCGCATCCAAGTTGGCGAGCTCGGCCCGCGCGCCGGTCTTCAGCTCTTCGACCTTGCGATCCACCGCCGGGTTACCGTCAAAGAGGTCGTCATATTCCAGAAGGTCGGTTTCATAGGCCAGGATCTGCTGCATGCGCATCGACCATTGCTGATCCCAGGGCCGCGGCAGGCCAAGTGCTTCGTTCCAGGCGGGCAGTTGCACGGCCCGGGCGCGGGCCTTTTTCGACAGCGTCACGGCCAGCATCTCGATCAGGATACGGTAGACGTTGTTTTCCGGCTGCTGTTCGGTCAGGCCCAGCGAGTTCACCTGCACGCCATAGCGGAAGCGGCGGAATTTCGGATCTTCGACGCCGTAGCGTTCCTGCAGGATCTCGTCCCAGAGATCGACAAAGGCGCGCATCTTGCACATCTCGGTCACAAAACGGATGCCGGCATTCACAAAGAACGAAATCCGCCCTGCAAGCGCGGGGAAATCTTCGGCCGGCACGCGCGGCTTCAGCTCATCCAGCACAGCGACGGCAGTGGCCAAGGCAAAGGCCAGCTCCTGCTCTGGCGTCGCGCCGGCCTCTTGCAAGTGATAGGAACACACGTTCATCGGGTTCCATTTGGGGATGTTGGTATAGCAATACTCGGCCACGTCCCCGATCAGCTTGAGGCTGGGCTTCGGCGGGCAGATATAGGTGCCGCGGCTCAGATATTCTTTGATCAGGTCGTTCTGCACCGTGCCTTGCAGCTGTGAGACATCGGCGCCCTGTTCCTTGGCCGTGGCGATATAGAGCGCCAGCAGCCAGGGTGCTGTCGCGTTGATCGTCATCGAGGTGTTCATCTGCTCCAGCGGG
This sequence comes from Paracoccaceae bacterium, assembly GCA_030066175.1. Lineage (GTDB taxonomy): Bacteria > Pseudomonadota > Alphaproteobacteria > Rhodobacterales > Rhodobacteraceae > JASJCC01. The sequence continues at coordinate 9,360 of JASJCC010000119.1, forward strand.
ATCTGGTCAAAGAGCGTGCGCATATCGCCCAGATGGCAGATCGGCACGCCAACCTTGCCAACCTCACCGCGTGCCAGGATATGATCGCTGTCATAGCCCGTCTGCGTCGGCAGATCGAAGGCCACCGACAGGCCCGTCTGCCCCTTGGCCAGGTTCGTCCGGTAGAGCGCATTCGAGGCTTTGGCCGTCGAATGGCCGGCATAGGTGCGGATAAGCCACGGGCGGTCGGTCTTCTTGGCGGTCGTCTGGTCGGTCATCTATGGCTCCGTCGCTGAGGGCGGTGAATCGATTTGGCAATCTTGTTGCGTCGGTGAAGCCTTACGCGAAAGATTGTGTCGCTGTCAATTCGCCGCATTGCGGCGTGGCGCTGCGCTGCGGCGCGGATACCGTGGCCGTGCAGCATCAGCTTTGCCACGTGACAAATCGCGCCTCTTATCCCGGTCGCTTCGCCACTTGCGAGGGCGGGCGTGGCCTGACACGGTTAACCACCATGACCACGCCTGTGACCCTGCCACTTTGGTTGTTCGTGCTGATCCTGCTGTTTGCGGCGGCCAGCTTTTCGACGAACTTCCTGTTTCCTTCGGTGCGCTGGTTCCTGCGGCGTCGGGCAGAAAAGGTGATCGCGCGCTTAAACGAACGCCTGGAACGCCCGATCGAGCCCTTCAAGATCGCCCGGCGATACGATCTGATCCAGCGGCTGATCTACGACCCCGAGGTGACCGAGGCCATCGTGGCCCACGCCAAAAAGGAAGGTGTGCGCGAAGACGTCGCCTTTGAACGCGCGCATCGCTACGCGCAAGAGATTGTGCCGTCCTTCTCCGCCTTTGCCTATTTTGGCGCCGGGGTGCGCATCGCGCGGTTTCTGTCGAACGCGCTCTACCGCGTGCGGCTGGGCCATTATGAAGAGGCCGAGCTGCAAAAGATCGACCATGAGGCGACGGTGATCTTTGTGATGAACCACCGGTCGAACATGGATTACGTGTTGGTCACCTATCTGGCGGCCGAACGCTCGGCGCTGTCTTATGCGGTCGGTGAATGGGCGCAGGTCTGGCCGCTGTCGCGGTTGATCAAGGCGATGGGCGCGTTCTTTATCCGCCGCAAGTCGCGCAACGCACTCTATCGCAAGGTGCTGCAGCGCTACGTGCAAATGTCCACTGCCGGGGGCGTGACCCAGGCGATGTTCCCCGAAGGCGGGCTGAGCCTGGATGGCGGGCTGGCGACGCCAAAGCTGGGTTTGTTGAAATACCTGACTGAAGGGTTGGAGCTGTCAGCGCGTGACGTGGTCTTTGTGCCCGTTGGTCTGAATTACGATCGCGTGCTGGAAGACCGGGTACTGATCAAGGCCAGCAAGTCGCGCGGGCGGCGCTTTGACGCCAATATAGGCCATGTGGCCTGGGCGGCGACGAAACAGATGTGGCTGCGGGTCACCGGGCGGTTCCAGCGTTTTGGCTATGCCGCGGTCAGCTTTGGCCAGCCTTTGTCCTTGCGGGACTTCCCGGGGCTTTCCAGCAACCCCGAGGCGCTGGCCGGCGCCTTGATGGACCGGATCGCCGCAGTGGTGCCTGTGTTGCCGGTGCCGCTGGTGTCGTACCTGCTGCAAGAAGGGGCGACGGATCGCGCCACGCTTGAGCGGTCCTTTTCTGCCGCGCTCGACCAGCTCGGCAAGGCACATGTGCACATGCCGCGCGACAACCGCGATTACGCGGTCGAGGTGGGCCTGCGCGCGCTGACCCGACGCGGCTTTGTCGAAGAGAGTGACGGCGCCTTGAGCGTGACCGAGGAAGGCGCCGAGATCGTGGCGTTCTACGCCAATTCAATCCGGCACCTGCTTTAACCATTTCTGCAAGCGCATTGGTTTTTCTGCATCCGCTCGGTCATAAAATTACAAAATCAGATCAAATGCTGTTGCAATGTTGCGCGACCGCAGATATTCCCGGTGAAACACCACGATTCTGCGCTGCGGCGCAGTGAGACTCAATCAGCCAGGAAGGAGGCCCCGATGGCTCTGGACACGCAAACCGGCATCGCTGCTTACGACGCGCCCGAGAAAGACCTCTACGAAATCGGCGAAATGCCTCCGATGGGCTACGTGCCCAAGAAGATGTACGCCTGGGCCATCCGCCGCGAGCGTCACGGTGAGCCGGACAAGAGCTTTGAGGTCGAGGTGGTCGACACCTGGGAGATCGACAGCCACGAGGTGCTGGTTCTCGTGATGGCCGCGGGCGTCAACTATAACGGCGTCTGGGCCGGTCTTGGCCAGCCGATCAGCCCGTTTGACGTGCACAACCAGGATTTCCACATCGCCGGCTCCGACGCGTCGGGGATCGTCTGGAAGGTGGGTGATAAGGTCACGCGCTGGAAGGTCGGCGACGAGGTCGTCATCCACTGCAACCAGGATGATGGCGATGACGAACACTGCAACGGCGGCGATCCGATGTATTCGCCCAGCCAGCGCATCTGGGGTTATGAGACCGGCGACGGATCGTTTTCGCAGTTCACCAAGGTGCAGGCCCAGCAGCTGATGCCGCGCCCCAAGCACCTGACCTGGGAAGA
>JASJCC010000002.1 GCA_030066175.1 Paracoccaceae bacterium
CGCTGACACGGCAGGCGCAGGGTTTTGCCGATCGGCTGGATGCGCTATCGCAAGCGGCTTCGCCCTCCCGGTCCGCGCGCGCGCAAGCGTTTTTGGAGGTGGCGGATGCCGGCTTTGACCTGCGGGGCATGGCGGCATCCGCCACCTCCAAAAACGCTTGCGCGCGCGCGGACCGGGAGGGCGAAGCCGCTTGCGATAGCGCATCCAGCCGATCGGCAAAACCCTGCGCCTGCCGTGTCAGCGTGTCACCCACCGCCACGCCCGCAACCAGCAAAAAAGCCATTGCCGCCAAACCGATGCGAAACCGTTGCGTGATGCCTGCCTCCTCTCCCTGCCTCACGCCGGTCGTCATTCCTGGTAAAACAGCGCCTCGGGTAGGCCCAGATCATCGACCCAGACATACCAGAACACATCCGTTGGCCCGATCACGTAATCCACCACCTCGAACCCGGCGCCCTGGCGGCGCAAGAGCACCATGACCACGTCGCTCATCGCGTCCATCTGCCAGGCCTCGGCCATCGGTGTGCGATTCCAGTCAATGGGATTGCCCGCGGGCGTCAAAGGGGTGCCTTGCAGATAGACCCAGTCACCATCGCTGCGCAGCACGTCGACGAGAAAGATCACCGGTTGGGTCAGTTCCCGCCCAATGGGCACCCGCGCCGCATCCATGATCGCCTGCCGCTCGGCCGAGCCGCGCTGCGGGATTGTGTAGCGCGACCCCGCAAGAATGACATCAGGCGCCTGCGCCACCGGCGCGATCGGCATCCGCCCCGCGCTCTGCGCCCACTCCGGCGTCGCAATCAGCGCGACCAGTGTCAAGGCGTTCAGAAGAAAGGATTTCATCGCGGTGCCGCTCCATCATCCAGCCCGGCATCGTTCCAAGCCGGTCGTTCGATGCATCCTGCAAGCCCGGCGCACACGCCGCCTTGACGTGGGTCAACCACGTCTATTCCCACTCCATCTGCTCAAACACCGCCTGCGCGTTGCGCCCGGCGAGTGCGTCGAACTGATCGAGATAGGCAAACGCTGACTGATCGACCTCGACCGAGCCGATGATGTCCCCGCCCGCCTCGATATGCGTCCGCATCTGGGTGCGCAGGTTCATGAGGTAAGCTTTGGTGTCCCGCTGCGCGGTCGTCAGCGTCGTCGCCGGCCCGTGCCCGGGGATCAGGTGTGTGGGCTCCAACGCCTCGACCGCGGCAAAGGCCTCAAGCCAGGTGGCGCTATCGGAAAACGCCATGACACCCAGCACCCGGCCGACATAGACGATGTCGCCAGTAAAGACGACGCCTGCCTCGGGCAGCCAGACAAAGCTGTCGCCGGGGGTATGCGCGGCTCCCACATGGTGCAGCTCGATCAACCGCCCACCGATGGACAGATCATGCCGGGCCTCGAACGTGACATCTGCATAAGCGGGCGTCGTGCCTTCCAACCCGTCCCCCACCAGCTGCGACAGCATCGTCAGCTGCAAAGACCCGCGGTCCTGCTGATCCGTTACTGCCGCCTCAGACGCAATCACCTGCGCCCCTTGCGCCTGCCAATAGCCATTGCCGAGCCAGCGGTGATCCTGCCCGCCGGTGTTGATCACATGTGTCACGGGTCGGTCGGTCAGCCCGCGGATCACGTCTTGCAACGCCTCGGCACCCTGCCAGGTGCCGCCCGGGTCGATCAGCACCGCACCCTCGGACGTTTCAATCAGCCCGAAGGTGGCGTTGTTGCCGAGGTTTTCGAGATCGCGCTGTTCCGCCGGACCTTCCAACGCCCAGATGCCAGGCGCGACGACCTGCACCTTCAGCTCTGCCACAGCCGCAACAGGCGCCAACAGGCAGACCAAAACCGCAACAACACGCAGCATCGCGAACCCCTCCCACACATGCATTCTGAAACCGCAATGTGAAAGACGGCGGCCCACACGTCCAGTGCACGGCCACCGTCATCCCTGCGGCATAAGGCTGCAAAAGAAGGGATCGGGAGGCGCCTCAACCAAAGGGCGCCTCCAAAAGGCTCAGGCGAGCCCGTGTTTGGTGAACGGCAGCTCGCGCACGCGCGTGTCCGTCGCGGCAAAGACCGCGTTGGCCACTGCCGGGCCGATGGGCGGCGTTGCCGGTTCACCTATCCCGGTCGGCGCCTCGGTGGAGGCGACCATATGCACCTCGACCTCAGGCATGTCGGTGATGCGCAGGGGCGTGTAATCGGGATAGTTGCTCTGATCGACCTCGCCATCCGTCATCGTGATCTCTTCGCGCAGGATGGCCGACAGGCCATAGCCCAGCCCACCTTCGACCTGTGCGACGATGTTGTCGGGGTTCACCTGGATGCCGCAATCGACCCCGCAGGTGACCTTTTCGACCTTGACGGTGCCGTCCTCGCGGATCCTGACATCGGCGATCTCGGCCACATAGCTGTTAAAGCTCTTGTGGACCGCGATACCGCGATGCGTGCCCTCGGGCCCCGCCGGACCGGCCTTTTCCGCCGCCAGCTGCAGCACCCCGGCCAGGCGCGGATCATCGCCCAGATAGGCCAGCCGGAACTCCACCGGATCGCGCCCGGCGGCCTGCGCCAGTTCGTCCATCATGGTTTCCATCACATAGGCCGTATGGGTATGCCCGACCGAGCGCCACCACAGCACCGGCACGCCGACCGGCGGGTGATGCACATCCACATGCATGTCGGGGATCGCATAGGTCGTGTCGCTGACCCCTTCGACGGTGGAGTGATCGACGCCGTCATGCACGACAAAGCTCTCGAACCCGGTGCCGGTGAAGATCGACTGACTGACCACCCGATGCTCCCAGCCCGAGATGTTGCCCTCGGCATCCAGCCCCGCGCGCACCCGGTGCACCGCCAAAGGCCGGTAATAGCCGCCACGGATGTCATCCTCCCGCGAATAGACCAGCTTGATCGGGCGGGCCTCGTTGCCAGCGTCCAGCCAGGCCTTGCCGATCATCGCGGTCTCAGCGGCCAGATGCGCGTCAGGCGTGGCGCGCCGGCCGAACGATCCGCCACCCCAGTTGGTGTTGATCGCCACTTGCGGGAACTCAAGCCCCAGCACACCGGCCACGGTGCCATGATCGATGGTCTGGATCTGCGACCCACCCCAGAGCGTGGCGCTGCTGCCATCATAGAGGATGGTCATGTCCAAGGGCTCCATCGTCGCGTGCGCGAGGAAGGGAAAGACATATTCCGCCTCGATCACCTGCGCCGCTGCCGCCAATTTGCCCGCCGCATCGCCGCGCGGGGATGAGGGCAGACCGGTCTCATCCAGCTTGGCCCGGAACTCAGCCAGCAGGGTGTCGGTGCCGCGGGTTTCGCCGCTGCCCTCTTCCCAGTCCAGCACCAGCGCCTCGCGCGCCTGCATCGCGGTCCAGGTGTTGTTGGCGACAACCACCGCGCCCTGCGGGATCTGCAGCACCGCCGCAACGCCGTCCATGGCCAGCGCGTCGGTGGCATCCATCGACGCCAACGTCGCACCAAAGCGCGGCGGGCGGGCGGTCATGGCGACCAAAGCGCCCTCGGGCTGGTTGTCCATGCCAAAGAGACCTACGCTGCCGCGGGTCTTCAGCGGGATTTCCACGCGCGGGAATTCCTTGCCGATATAGACCCACTGGTCGGGTGTCTTCAGCATCACCTCGGCGGGTGGGGTCTGCGCCGCTGCGGCACTCGACATCTCACCAAGCGTGGCCTCATTGCCGCCACCGCGGATCACGCCGCCGGCGATGGTGATGTCGCCCGCGGGCACACTCCATTCCGCCGCCGCCGCCTGCACCAGCATGGCCCGCGCCGTGGCGCCGGCCTGGCGGTACTGGTCAAACGAATTGGCAATCGCGGTCGATCCGCCGGTGCCCTGCACACCGAAGAGGAAGTTCGTGTAGACCTCGGGGTTCGACGGCGCATGGGTCGCCTCCACCTGCTCAGGGGCAGCATCCAGTTCCTCGGCCACCAACGTGGCGAGGCCTGTCGCGGCGCCCTGGCCTTTGTCGAGATGCTTGCTGAGCACGATCACCCGGTTGTCCGGCGTGACATGCACATAAGGCGTGGCCAGCATGTCACCGCCCGCGGCCACCGCCGTGCGCGGCATCATCGTGCCGATCAGCAGGCCACCGACGGCCCCGGCCGACAGTTTCAGAAAGGTCCGCCGAGTCGGTTTCGGCGTGGGCATGGCTTTGTCCAGATAATGTAGCATCTTACGCCTCCAGCATTTCGGCGGCGCGATGGATCGCGCGGCGGATACGGGCATATGTGGCGCAGCGGCAAAGGTTGCCCTCCATCGCGGCGTCGATGTCTTCGTCGGTGGGCTTGGGCGTTTCCGCCAGCAACGCCGAAGCCGACATGATCTGACCCGACTGGCAATAGCCGCATTGCGGCACCTGCAGCTCGACCCAGGCGGCCTGGATGGCCTGCGCCTCGGGGCTGGCAACCGCCTCAATCGTGGTGATTTCGGCGCCTTCGAGGTCGCCCACAAAGGTCTGGCACGACCGGGTGGCATAACCGTCGATATGCACGGTGCAGGCGCCACAAGACGCCACGCCACAGCCAAACTTTGTTCCAGTCATCTTCAATTCATCGCGCAGCAGCCACAAGAGCGGCATATCCGGGTCGGCATCGACCTCGCGCATTTCACCATTGAGTGTGAATTTCGTCATCTTCAACTCCCTGCGTCGCCGCTTTGTTGCTGGGGGACTCACGTCTGGCTGCGGCGATCAACCATAAGTATATCTTAGCCTCAGCAATTGTATTGTCACGCCTGTGTGACCCGAGATTTCGCGGAATCCTGCTTGAGATTTGCCGCTTTGGATGGTGGTTATGGTGTCAGCCGCCCCGCCCGCAGGACTATGCCCATGCTCCAAGTCTCAGACACCATCCGCGCCGCCGATCACCTGATCGATCTGCTTATTGCCCAGGGCAGCACGCATATCTACGGCGTACCCGGGGAAAGCTATCTGCCGGTGCTCGACGCGCTGCATGGGCGCGAAGGGCAGATCCGCTTTGTCACCTGCCGGCAAGAGGGCGGTGCCGCGATGGCCGCCGATGCGCATGGCAAGCTGACCGGGCGGCCCGGCATCTGCATGGTCACCCGCGGGCCGGGCGCCACCAATGCCAGCGCCGGTATCCACGTCGCTTTTCAGGACTCGACCCCGATGGTCGTCTTCATCGGTCAGGTGGCGCGCAACATGACCGAGCGTGAGGCGTTCCAGGAAATCGATTACCGCCGCATGTTCGGCCAGATGACCAAATGGGTGGCCGAAATCGACGATCCCACCCGCATCCAGGAATTCGTCACCCGCGCTTTTCGCACCGCTTTGTCGGGCCGCCCCGGCCCGGTGGTCCTGTCGCTGCCCGAGGATATGCTTTACGACACCTTTGCCGCGCCCCCGGCGCCTGCGCGCGTGACCACACCGCGCTACCAGCCCGCACCAGATGCGATGGCCGCTTTGCAAACCCGCCTCGCGCAGGCCCAGCGCCCGCTGGTCATGGCCGGCGGGGGCGGATGGACACCCGCCGGCATCGCGGCCCTGCAACGCTTTGCCGAAACGCAAAACCTGCCGGTCGGTGTCTCCTTCCGCTCGCAAGCGTTGATGAACAACGACCACCCCAACTATATCGGCCATTTCAGCGTTGGCGCGACGCCCTACCTCGCCGAGGCCCTCGCCCAGACCGACCTTCTGATCGCCATCGGCCCGCGCCTCGGCGAAAGCACCACCGGCGGCTACACCCTGATTGACACACCCGTGCCGGCACAGTCGCTGGCGCATGTCTTCCCCGCGCCCGAAGAGCTTGGCCGCGTCTTCGAGCCCGAAATCTCCCTCGTCGCCGACACCGAAAGCTTCTGCACCTTGGCTGCCGACTGGCCCCCCATCGCGCCTGACCGCTTTGCCCCCAATGTCCAGGCCCTGCGCGTGCAATACGAGGCGTTCAATACGCCCACATCCGTCCCCAACGACCCGCTGGCACCCTATTTCGCCCATATGGCCGACGTACTGCCGCCCGACGCCATAATCTGCAACGGCGCCGGCAATTACGCCGCCTGGCTGCATCGCTTTTACCGCTACCGCAGTCCCGGCACGCAACTGGCACCAACCTCCGGCTCCATGGGCTACGGCCTGCCCGGCGCGATTGGCGCGGCCACGGCACAAGAGGGGCGCGAGGTTTTCGCCATCGCCGGCGACGGCTGTTTCATGATGACCTGCCAGGAAATGGCCACCGCTGCGCATCACGGGTTAAACCTGACGGTGATCGTGATCGACAATGGCCGCTACGGCACGATCCGCGCGCATCAGGAACGCGAATACCCCGGTCGCGTCTCGGGCACTGCGCTGACGAACCCGGATTTCTGCGCTTTCGCCCGCTCCTTCGGCGCCGAAGCGGCGGAGGCGCCGGATTTGCAGAGCTTTGTCGATGCCCTCGCGGCCGCGCGCGCCCGCGGCGGGCTCAACCTGATCAGCGTGAAGGTCGACCCGGCCTACCTCTCCCCGGGCAAGACGATCTCCTGAGCGGCTAAGGCAGGGGCGAATACCGCCCCTCTGCGTCCAGATAGATCCCGTGCCAGGGCCGCCCCGCAGCAAACCGGCCAAAACCACAATCGTCGCGCAACAAACCCGCCGGGACCGAGGTTGCCATCGCCAACGCGCTCTCGCGCGCCACCCCAACCTGCCCCGTCATCACCGATAAGGCCGTCGGCAGGTCCAGATCGGCCCCCGCCAGCGTCCCGTCCTCCAATGTCAGCCGCCCCTCGCGCCGCAGCACCCTTCGTCCGTTCAGCGTGAAATCGGTGATCTCCGACCCGGCGGTCGCCATCGCGTCCGTCACCAGAAACACACCTCCGGGACCGCGTTTTGCCGCCAAGGCCGCTCGCATGCTCGCGGGATGCACATGGATGCCGTCGGCGATCAGACCGGCTGACACGTGGCCCATGTCCAAAGCCGCCCCCACCAGCCCTGGCTCCCGCGACCCTAGCTGGCTCATCGCGTTGAAGAGATGCGTGGCGCAGCGCGCCCCTGCCTTGAACGACGACAAAGCCTTCTCATAGATGCAATCGGTATGACCAAGCGACACGATCACCCCCGCCTCGGCCAGCTCTGCGATCTGGGAATCGCTCACACTCTCCGGCGCCACCGTCAGCATCAAGTTCGGCACCCGCCTGGCGACCTCGATCAGGAACGTCAGGTCAGCGTCCTCCATCGGCCGGATCAGCGCCGGATCATGCGCCCCTTTGCGCGCCACCGAAAGGTGCGGTCCCTCCAGATGCAGGCCAATCACCCCCGGCACACCCTGCGCCACGGCCTTTGCCACCGCTTCCACCGCCGCGCGCGTCTTGTCCGGCGTGTCGGTGATCAAGGTCGGCAACAGCCCGCGGGTCCCGGTCGTCGCATGCGCCGCAGCGATGGCCGCGACCCCGTCAACCGAGGTCTCATCGTTGAACATCACCCCGCCGCCGCCATTGACCTGCAGGTCAACAAAGCCGGGCAACAAAGTGCCACCGTCCAACGCGGTCAGCGCATACCCGTCCGGCACAGCGTCAGCATCACACAGCCCGTCAAACACCCCATCCGTCAGCAGCACCGCCTTGCCGGTATGCAGCTCCAAACCGTCAAACACATCCGCGCCGGTATAGGCCCGCCTGCTCATACGGTTTCCGTCACTTTGCGCAGGTGCCGCGGCGCGTCGGGGTCGATGCCGCGCGCCACCGCGACCTGCTCGACCATCGCGTAAAACGACACGATCAAGGAAATCGGATCGGTCAAAGGATGTGCAGTGCGCGCCACGGGAAGGCAGGTGGCGCTTTTGGCTTTGTCGGAGGTGACAAACACCTCCGCGCCTTTGTCGGCGAGGTTGTCCACCACCTCGACCAAGGCCGCCTCTGCCCGGTCCGACGCGGCGAGGCCAATCACCGGAAAGCCCTCTTCGACAATCGACACCGGCCCGTGCAGCACCTCGGCCGAGGAATAGGATTCCGCGTGCAGCCGGCAGGTCTCCTTGAACTTCAGCGCCGCCTCGTTCGAGATCGCATAAGCCGGCCCGCGCCCCAGGCAATAGAGCGACTGCTTGCTGACCAGCTGCGCGCCGAGCGCACTCCAATCCGCTTCCGCCGCTTGCGCCAGCACCTCTGGCAAACCCTTGAGCGCCGCGCGCAACGCGTCATCGCCGCCCCATTCCGCCAACAGCCAGACCGCCGCCACCACCGAGGTCACAAAGGTCTTTGTCGCCGCCACGCTACGCTCGGGCCCCGCATGCAGGTCCAATACGTGGGCGCAAACCTGCGCCAGGTCACTGTTCGGGTGGTTCGTCATGGCAAAGGTCAGCGCGCCTTGATCCGCCGCCATTTCTGCCATCCGCACGATATCGGGACTTCTTCCCGATTGTGAGATTGCCAAACATGTACTGCCCCGCAGCTTCAACGGCCGTTCATAGATCGACGCCACCGACGGGCCGACCGACGCCACCGGAACGCCGACGCAAAGCTCACAGGCGTATTTGAAATAGGTCGCCGCATGGTCCGACGATCCGCGCGCGACGGAAATCAAAAACGCCGGATCATGCGCCGCCAAGGCCGCCGCCGCCGCGCGCATGTCGTCGGCGCCTTTGGTCAGCAAGGTTTCCACCGCGTCCGGGATCTCGCGGATCTCGTGGCGCATATGCGTCTTAGCCGTCATGTCGCCTCCTGTGACAGCCGCAGCTCGGCGACGAAGTTGTAAGCATCGCCGCGATAAAGCGACTGGGTGAATTCGACCATTCGTCCGCTTTCCAGGTACGACCGCCGCTCGATCCGCAGCCCGGCAGCGCCGGCGGGCACCGCCAGCAGGGCGGCATCCGGATCGGTGATATTGATCGCCGAGATCTTTTGCAGCGCGCGCACGGGGCGATGGCCATCGCGCTCCAGCACCTCGTAGAGCGAGGTCTCCACCGCCAAGGGATTGGGCAGAATGTCGGTCGGCAAAGACGCGCGTTCGATCGCCATCGGCTCACCATCCGCAAGCCGCAAGCGCACGATCCGCGCTACGGAATCGTCCGCGGCAAGGCCAAGTGCGGTGATCTCATCCGGTGACGGCATGTAGAGGCCACGCTCGAGCCAGCGCGAGGTCGAGCTTTTGCCGCGCCGGGTCATATCCTCGGAGAACGAGGTCAGGCGCGACAGTTTCTGTTCGATCCGCGCCGGTTTCTGCGACACGAACGAGCCCGAGCCCTGGCGCTGCACAATCGTGCCCTCATCGGCAAGCGACTGGATCGCCTTGCGCACTGTCACGCGCGAGAAATCGGTGATTGCGGCGATCTCGCGTTCGGGTGGCAGGGGGCTGCCCGGGGCAAGCACGCCGTTCGACACACCTTCGCTCAGCCTTTGGCGCAGCTGCACGTAGCGCGGCCCGGCATCCGGGCGGAACCAGCCCGAGGGTTCGAGGAACTCGGCCACCGTCATCTCTGTGCGCCCTCCCGCTGCAACGCCGCGCGCGCGAGAGCCAGCCCGCCATCCAATGCCGAGCCTGCAAGGTGTGTCACCAAGGCCTGGTATTCCGCGGCGAGATAGGGCTTATAGTGCGGCCCGACCCCACCGGCAAGGCACACGACATCGCCCGGCCCGATTCCGAAGGCGGTCAGCGCGGTGTTCAGATAGTCTGCGCCATTCTGCATCAGCCGTGCGCCGACCACATCCCCGACGAGGGCGGCCTCGATGACCAACGGGGCTAGCGCGGCATAGTCCTGCGGGCGGGCGGTGGCGGCAAAACTGACGATCCCGGTGGGCGTATCGTATCGGGCAAGCAAGGAGTGCGTCAGGGCGCTGCTTTCGCCAAACCCGTCCACGGCCAGCAGCGTGTGCTCCAACGCCTTGCGCCCCAGCCAAGCGCCTGACGCATGGTCGCCCACCTGCAACCCCCAGCCACCGTAAAGCTGCACGTCGCCGCCACGCCGCAGGGCGGTGAAAGACCCGGTGCCGGCCGCCAAAACAGCGCCATCCCGGTCCCCCAGAGCCCCCATGGTGGTGGTCAACCGGTCATCCGAGGCGCGGCAGCGGCCAAAGGGCATGCGCTGCGCCAACGCCGCGGCATCCGCGTCGGTCATCACCCCAGCCAGCCCCACATGCGCCACCATTCGCGCCCAATCATCCTTGGTCAGCCCGGCATCCGCCAAAGCGCTGTGCACCGCGCCCAACACGTTGCCGACCGCCATCGCGGGATCGGTGGTGTAATTCGCCGGGCCATCCGCGCTGCGCGCAAGCACCGTGCCATCCGCCGTCGCAACGGCCACGCGGCAGCCGGTACCGCCGCCATCCACGGCGCAGATATGGTATTGAGGCGCAGAACTCATGTAGATACCTTTAACATACCTATTTCGTTCTAAAAAGCCCAAAACAGCACCAAAAGCGCATGATCTGGCCCGATATCGCTGGAAATGCGAGTCAGGCAACAAATTGGTAGACAAAAGGTATTGCTTCGGTATCGTTGACTCAGCCAAAGGGGGAATCGGCTTGCAGGGACAGAAAAAGCAGCACGCACCAGCCGCGCCGGTCGATGTTTTGCCTGGCCCGGTTGCGCTGTCGGTGATGCTGAGCTCCCATATCAGCGCCGCCCAGATCGTCGCCAGCGCCTTGCCGCAGATCCACCAGGCGGCCGAGACCGTGGCCACCGCGCTCAGCGCCGGGCACACGTTGTTCTTTGCCGGGGCGGGCAGCTCGGCGCTGATGGCGCTAGCAGATGCCTGCGAGTGGCCCGGCACCTTCGGCATCGACCCCGATCAGATCCGCGTCTGCATGGCGGGTGGCGTGCCGGTGGAGGGCGCGATGCCCGGCCTGACCGAAGATGACGCCGCCGCTGCGACGCAAGCCGCGAAACAGATGGCGGACGGTGACGTTGCGATCATCGTCAGCGCCAGTGGCACCACGCCTTACGCGCTGGCTTTTGCCGAGGCGGCCAAGGACACGGGCCAGCAGATCATCGGCATCGCCAATGTCGCCGACAGCGCCCTGCTGACGCTGGCGAACACAACCATCTGCCTGCCCACCGCCGCCGAAGTGGTTGAGGGCTCAACCCGCCTCGGCGCCGGCACGGCACAAAAGATCGCGCTGAATATGATCTCGACCCAGGCGGGGATCCTGATGGGGCATGTGTTTGACGGTATGATGGTCAACCTCACGCCCGACAATGCCAAGCTACGCAAGCGCGCTGCCGCGATTGTGCAGAGCGCCGCGAGGGTGCCTGAGGAAAAGGCCAACGAGGCGCTGGAGCAAGCGGATCACGACACCAAGCTCGCCATCCTCATCGCCGCCGGCCACGCGCCCGACACGGCGCGGCAGCAACTGGCCCAGACCGGCGGGCGCCTGCGCACCTGCCTCGCGCGCGGCACCCAAGACACCACGAAAACCAAAACATAAAACCAAGGGAGATAGTCATGACATTCCAACCCATCAAAGGCGCGCTTTTGGTCACCACGCTGCTGGCGGCCTCGGCGGCGACAGCGCAGGACGCCATGCTGACCATCGAAAGCTGGCGCAATGACGACCTCACGATCTGGCAGGACAAGATCATCCCCGCCTTCGAGGCCGCGTACCCGGGCATCAAGGTCAAATTCACCCCTTCCGCGCCGGCGGAATACAACGCCGTGCTGAACTCCAAGCTCGACGCCGGCAGCGCCGGTGACCTGATCACTTGCCGGCCCTTCGATGCGTCTTTGGCGCTTTACGATGCCGGCCACCTGACCGATCTAAGTGACCTCGACGGCATGGCGAACTTCTCGGACGTGGCCCGTTCCGGCTGGTCGACCGATGACGGCTCGGCCACGTATTGCGTGCCGATGGCGAGCGTGATCCACGGCTTTATCTACAACAAGGAGGCGTTCGAAGAGGTCGGCGTTGCCGTGCCTGCCACGGTCGACGAATTCTTTGCCGCGCTTGACGCGATCAAGGCGGATGGGTCCTACATCCCGATGGCGATGGGCACGAACGACCAGTGGGAAGCGGCCACCATGGGCTACAACAATATCGGCCCGAATTACTGGAAAGGCGAAGAGGGGCGGACCGCGCTGATCGCCGGCGACCAGAAGCTGACCGATGAACCCTGGGTCGCCCCCTATCGCCAGCTCGCCCGCTGGGGTGCTTATATGGGTGACGGGTACGAGGCGCAGACCTATCCCGACAGCCAGAACATCTTTACCCTGGGCCGCGCCGCGATCTACCCGGCCGGCAGTTGGGAAATCTCGGGCTTCAACGCGCAGGCTGATTTTGAGATGGGCGCCTTCAAGCCGCCGGTGCAGGCCGCGGGTGACACCTGCTATATCTCGGACCACACCGATATCGGCATCGGCATGAACGCGGCGTCCGAAAACCAAGAGGCTGCGCGCACGTTCCTTTCGTGGGTGGCGTCGTCAGAGTTCTCCAACATCTTCGCCAATGAGCTGCCGGGCTTCTTCCCGCTCTCCAACGCGCCGGTCACCCTGACCGACCCGCTGGCGCAGGAATTCATCGGTTGGCGGGAGGAGTGCGAAAGCACCATCCGCTCGACCTACCAGATCCTGTCACGTGGGACGCCGAACCTGGAGAACGATACCTGGAACGCCAGCGTGGCGGTGATCAAAGGGGATGAAACCCCCGAAGCCGCCGGCGCCCGCCTGCAATCGGGTCTCGCCAGCTGGTACGGCCCGCAGCAATAGGAGCAGGGGTGACAACGGTGAGGTCCCGAGTCAAGCGCGGGACGGGTTTTCCCGGCCGCCGGCCTTATCACGGTTGCCCAGAGGGACCGATGGACCGTCACGCGAAACCCCGCCCCGGACTTGATCCGGGGCCTCACCCAAGCCCACCCCACGGCCTGCCCCGGACTTGATCCGGGGCCCGCGCCCCAGAGGAAACACCGATGTCCACCCCGCCGCCCAAGCCCAAGACCCGCTGGCACATCGCCGTGTTCCTGGCGCCCGCGGTGCTGGTCTATACGGCGGTGATGATCTACCCGCTCTTCAACACCTTGCGGCTGTCGTTCTACGCCGAGGTGGACCAAGAGCGGATCTTCATTGGCCTCGATAACTTCCGCACCCTTTTCGGCGATGCGCTCTGGTCCGAGCAGTTCTGGAACGCGCTTGCCAACAACACCTGGTTCTTTGTTATCCATATGCTGGTGCAGAACCCAATCGGCATCGCGCTGGCTGCGATCCTGTCCAGCCCCCGCCTGCGGTTTTCCGCGCTCTACCGCTCGGCGATCTTTGTCCCCACGATCCTCAGCTTTGTCATCGTCGGCTTTGCGTGGAAGCTAATCCTGTCGCCGATCTGGGGCATCGCGCCGGGCATGCTCGACGCGATCGGGCTCAAGTTCCTCTACGCTCCCTGGCTGGGCAAAGAAGAATACGCCCTCACCACCCTCGCGCTCGTATCGGTCTGGCAATTTGTCGGCATCCCGATGATGCTGATCTATGCCGCGCTTCTGTCGATCCCGGACGAGATCCTTGAGGCCGGCGAATGTGACGGCATCACCGGCCTGTCGGCTTTCTGGAAAATCAAGCTGCCGCTGATCCTGCCCTCGATCGGCATCATCTCGATCCTGACCTTCGTGGGCAATTTCAATGCCTTTGACCTGATCTATGCCGCCCAAGGCGCGCTGGCGGGCCCGGATTTCTCAACCGATATCCTCGGCACCTTCATGTACCGCACCTTCTTTGGTTTCCAGCTGCAGCTGGGGGATCCGCATATGGGCTCGGCCATTGCCTCGGCGATGTTCGTGATCATCCTGATCGGCGTCTGCATCTACCTCTTCGGCTTCCAACGCCGGCTGCGCAACTATCAGTTCTGAGGAGCGACGGAATGCACAAGGCCCGCAGCTCTCTCGGTACCACCATCGCGATGCATGGCGTGCTGATCGTCTATGTGATCATTACGCTCTTTCCGGTTTTCGTGATCCTGATCAACAGCTTCAAGACCCGCCGCGCGATCTTTCGTGACCCGCTGGGCCTACCGAATGAAGAGACGTTTTCGCTGATCGGTTATGAGACGGTGCTGAAGCAGGGGGATTTCTTTCTCTATTTCCAGAACTCGATGATCGTGACCATGGCGTCGCTGACGCTGATCCTGCTTTTCGGCGCCATGGCGGCCTTCGCGCTGGCCGAATATCGGTTCCGCGGCAACACGTTGATGGGGCTCTACCTGGCGCTCGGGATCATGATCCCCATCCGCATCGGCACCGTTGCGATCCTCGAGATGATGGTGGCCACCGGGCTGGTGAACACCTTGATGGCTTTGATCCTGGTCTACACGGCTCAAGGGCTGCCGCTGGCGGTGTTTATCCTGTCATCGTTCATGCAGGGGGTGTCCGACGATCTGAAAAACGCCGGCCGGATTGACGGCTTGAGCGAATACAAGATTTTCTTCCGCCTCGTCCTGCCTTTGGTACGCCCAGCGATGGCGACAGTGGCGGTCTTCAACATGATACCGATCTGGAACGACCTCTGGTTCCCCTTGATCCTGGCCCCGGCGGAAGAGGTCAAGACGCTGACGCTCGGCTCACAAGTCTTCATCGGCCAATTCGTGACCGACTGGAACGCGGTGCTCTCGGCCCTGTCGATGGCAATCCTACCGGTGATGATCCTCTACGTCATCTTTTCGCGCCAACTGATCCGAGGCATCACGTCGGGGGCGGTGAAATGAGAGCGGTGGAGCGCAACAGTGGGCCGCGCCCGACCCTTGGAGGGCGAACGCCTCGGCAGATTGGCGCGCGACAGCGGCACCTGCCAAAACGCAGCATGTGCGCGGGACGGCACCAATGCGCCCTCCCGGGGGGAGGGTCGGGCGCGGCCCGGCGTGCCGCCGGGCAACTGGGTTCAGAGGTTGCATCCAACAAAGCGCCGCGCGGCGCCCAAGCCATCCCCGCCTTTGCCCGGTCTGTGAAACAGGTCCCTTTGCCCGTTCCGCGCTCCCGGCGCGCATGCGCCATGCCCGACCTCCCCGACGGGAGGGCATTCGTTGGGTCGCCGGCAATGCGTGTGTCATTCGGGTTTTGGAGCACCGGCGCAGCCACGGGTGTCACCGCCCTTCCGAGGTCGGGCACGGCGCATGCGCGGCCCTTGGCGAGACAATCGATCAAAGGATTTGCACAATGACCAAGGTTCTCATCGCCGGGCTTGGCAATATGGGGCGTAGCCATGCTCTGGCGCATCACCACCACCCGGGGGCCGAGATCGTGGCCTTGGTCAACCGCTCCCCGGTCGATCTACCCGACGCGCTGAAACCTTATCCGATGTTCCAAGACTTCCACGCTGCCCTCGCCGCAACCAAACCTGACCTCGTGGTGATCGCCACCTACACCGACAGCCACGCCGAATACGCCATCGCCGCGATGGAGGCGGGCGCGCATGTCTTTGTCGAAAAGCCGCTCGCCGCCAACACCCAGGATGCGAAACGCGTCGTCGCCACCGCCAGCCGTCTGCAGCGCAAGCTCGGCGTCGGCTATATCCTGCGCCACCACCCCAGCTGGCAGCGCCTGATCTTCGAAGCGCGGGCGTTGGGTGGGCCCTACGTCTTTCGGCTCAACCTCAATCAGCAATCCGAGGGGGAGACGTGGGAGACGCATAAGGCGCTGATGGAGACCACTTCACCTCTGGTCGATTGCGGGGTGCATTACGTCGATGTCATGTGTCAGATCACGGATGCCAAGCCCCTCCGTGTGCACGGCATGGGCCTGCGCCTCTCCGACGAAATCGCCCCCGACATGTACAATTACGGCCAGTTCCAGGTGGTCTTCGACGACGGATCGGTCGGCTGGTACGAGGCCGGCTGGGGCCCGATGATGTCGGAAACCGCGTTCTTCGTGAAGGACATCGTCAGCCCCAACGGCGCGGTCAGCATCACCGATGCCAGCACCGGCGATTCCGACGATGTCGATGGCCACACCCGCGTCGGTGGGCTGCTTGTCCACCGCCCCGGCCAAGACCAACTGATCGACCTGCCCGATGAGCCCGACCACCAGGAGCTTTGCGACGCCGAACAGGCCTGGATCCTCGACGCCATCGCCAAAGACACCGACCTCACACGCCACATGCAGGACGCCGTGCAATCTCTGGCGATCTGCCTTGCCGCCGATGAAAGCATCCGCACCGCCCAGGCCATCCAACTGGAGACCAACGCATGACCGCGCTGAAACTCGACAAGGTGAACAAGTTCTTCGGCAAGGTCCACGTGCTGAAAGACATCGACCTCACCGTCGAGCCGGGTGAATTTGTTGTCTTTGTCGGCCCCTCGGGTTGCGGCAAGTCCACGCTTTTGCGCGTCATCGCCGGGCTGGAGGACGCGACCTCGGGCACCGTCATGATCGATGACGAGTTGGTGAACCACGTCCCCCCTGCCAAGCGCGGCATCGCCATGGTGTTCCAGACCTACGCCCTCTACCCGCACCTCACGGTCAAGGACAATATGGGGCTTGGTTTGAAACAGGAGGGGGCCGCCAAATCCGTCGTGGCCGAGCGTGTCTCCAAGGCTAGCAAGATGCTCGACCTTGACCCTTATCTCGCCCGTCGCCCGGCCGAGCTGTCCGGTGGCCAGCGCCAGCGCGTCGCCATCGGCCGCGCCATTGTCCGCGACCCCAAGCTCTTTCTGTTTGACGAACCGCTGTCGAACCTCGACGCAGCGCTGCGCATGAACACCCGCGTCGAAATCGCCGCCCTGCACCGCGCGCTGAATGCCTCGATCATCTACGTCACCCATGACCAGATCGAGGCCATGACGTTGGCCGACCGCATCGTTGTCCTGCGTGACGGGCGGGTGGAGCAGGTGGGTTCGCCGATGGAGCTTTACAATAACCCCGCAAACCGCTTTGTCGCCGGCTTCATCGGCTCACCCTCGATGAATTTCCTCGGCCGGTCGGTGCCCGATCTGCCGGCGGGCCAGACCCTGGGCATTCGGCCGGAACATCTGAGCCTGTCCGATACAGGCCAAATCAGCGGCGAGGTCACCCATGTCGAACGCCTTGGCGGGGACACCAATCTCTTGGTCCAGACCGCGCAGGGCGAAACCCTGACCGTGCGGCTTTTCGGGCAGTACATGACGGCAGTCGGAGAGCAGGTGTCGCTGGCCTATGACCCCGCCCATGCTTTCCATTTCGATGCCGAGGGCCACCGCGTGCGCGCGCCCGAGCCGGCCTAAGTCATCCGCTGCAACCGCTTGGCCAGCTTGCGCGCCCGCGCGGCCATCGAGGGCACGTCCGACGCCAAAGCCGCCTCGACCAGCGGCGCCACCCGCGCCCGCAAGGCGGCATCGCTCTCGGCGAAATCCACCAGCCCGGTCAGGGCAAAGGCGCGCAGGATGCGGCTGTCAGACTCCAGACACGCGAACAGCAATTCCACCGCCGCCGCCCGCTGCCCCGCCTCTAGCTGCAACCGCGGCAGGGTTTGGGCTGCGTGCCAGCGCACCTCCTGCTGTTCGCACCCCAGTGCTGCATCGAGGATATCCTGCGCAAAGCCATCGACCCAACGCGGCTGCTGGGCTGAAACCTTCTCCAACGCATCCGCCGCCCGCATCCGCACAACCGCGTCGTCAACCGCCAACGCCGCGACCAGCTCTGCCAAAGCCGCGCGGTTCTGCAACACGTGATCCACCACCTCTTGCGTGCGGCCGACGCTGCGGCGGTCGCCTCCGGACAGGCTTTCGGCAATCTTCATCAGTCCCTCTTTTTGCCTAGCGGTTTCAGCCTAACCAGGAATGCTTAGACAAGGAAACGGCGGCAAGACCCCTTGCCGCCGCTTTCTCCTGGAAATCACACGTTTACTGGCGGTCAAAGCCGCTCCAGTCACCGGTAAAGATCGCCCCCATGTTCATGCCGTAGGCCGCGGCCTTCAGCTCGGCCGGCACGTCGCCGCGGAACACAAACGGCCCCGGCGTGGCAAATTCCACCAGCTGCGGAAAGAACTGCGCGGCAGTCTCGGTCAGGTGAAAGGCCAGCGCGTCGCTGTTTTCGAACACCTCGTGGATCACGATCTGGTTGCCGGTCTCCGAGACGGCGATCTCGTAAAACAAAAGCCCCGGTTCATTGGCCTCCAGCACATCACCCACGGCGTCATAGGTCGCCACGAGCCGCTCTTCCATGCCGGGATGCGCCGTCCAGACATAGGTCAGATCGAACTGTGACGTGGCGGTTTCGGCCAGCGCGGGGGTGGCCAGAGTTGCGGCCATCAGGGCGGCAGCGGCGGTCTTTTTCACGGCATCATAGGTCATTGTCTTGGTCTCCTCTGGGTTGGGTCGATCAGGTTTCTGTATGGTAACTGATCGATTACCTTGACATGGGTAACTGATCGATTACCTTGAGTCAACAACAAATCTGAGGACGCGATGCCAAGCCCGAAAACCTATAAGAGAGAAGACCTGCTGGACCGCGCGATCGAGCTGTTTCGCAAGCAGGGTTATGCTGGTACCAGCACGGCTGAGCTGGTGGCCGCGCTCGGGGTCAATCGCAAAACCATGTATTCGGAATTCGGCTCCAAGCAGGAGCTGTTTGAGGCTGCGCTGGAACGTTATAGCGAGATCCACCTCACGCGGGTGCTGGCGCCGATTGAGGATCCGGACGCCGATGCCACGTCGATCCGCCGCGCCTTTACCGGCTATTCCTCGGCCATCGACGGCGCCTTTGCCGGGCTGGGCTGCCTGATGGCCAACACGGCGGTGGAACGCGCCGCGCTCGACCCCGGCAGTGCCGCCTTTGTCGGTGCCTATCTGGCGCGCCTCAATGCCGGCTTCCGCCGCGCCCTGGAAAACGCCCGCGCCGCCGGGCAGGTGGACGGAACTGCCGACCTCGATGACCTCGCCGCCTTCCTTGCCATGTCGGTGGTCGGCATCTCTGCCATGATCCGCGCCAAGGCCCCCTCCGACCAAGTCCACGCCGCCGGCCGCGCGATTGTCGCCCGGTTGGGTTGAGGCTTTTGGGCGAAATCCCAGTACCAGGGCGTGCGCTGCGTTAAACCTGCGGGATTCACCACTTGGAAAGCAGCAATACGTCCTGAAATGCCTTTGTTCGGTACGGATTGCCCTGGGTTAAAACCGGGCGTTACGGCGCGGAAAACAGCAATACGTCCGATTCGGATCGAATTCGGTACGGATTGCTCTGCCATCCGGCTGAAAGGCCCGTCGGTACGGAAAACCGGCGGTCACAATGGCGCGAGGATGCGAAAAATCTGCCATCCGGCCGTCCGGCGCTTTGGGACTGCTACCCAAGACCCTGTTCAGGACAGCGGACAGAGCGGATCAAAAACCTGGGCCTCAAAAGAAAAGGGGCGCCGCTGGGGCGCCCCTTTGGAAGGCAAAGATCAGTTCAGAGCCTTGTCTGTGATCATGTGCGTCCAGGCGCCTTCGGGCTGCATGGTGATCACCGGATCGGAACCACCGGCCAGTAGCGAGTCGACGGTGCGCTGGTAGTCGGCCTCGACCAGCGTGCCGTTGGAGCCGGCCGTCAGCTTGGCGATCTCACCCATCATGCGGACCTGATGCGCTTCGGTCTGGGCGCCGGTTTCGTCATATTCCAGCACGATCATCGCGGCCTCTTCGGGGTTCTCTTCGGCCCATTTCCAGCCCTTCATCGAGGCCCGCACAAAGCGCACCATCTTGTCCTGGAACGCGGGGTCTTCGAGGTTCTCTTCGAGCACGTAAAGCCCGTCTTCCAGCGTAGCGACACCCTGGTCTTCGTATTTGAAGGTCACCAGATCGTCGGGCGTGAGGCCCGCGTCGATCACCTGCCAGTATTCGTTATACGTCATGGTCGAGACGCAAGCCGCCTGACCGTTCAGGATCGGATCGACGTTGAAGCCCTGCTTGAGCACTTCGACCCCGGCATCCGAGCCATCGGTCGGCAGGCCCAGCTGGCTCATCCAGCTGAGGAACGGGAATTCGTTGCCGAAGAACCAGACGCCCAGCGTCTTGCCGGCAAAGTCATCGGTGGTGGCGACGCCGGCATCCTTGCGGCAGGTCAGCATCATGCCCGAGGATTTGAACGGCTGCGCGATGTTGACCATCGGCAGGCCCTTTTCGCGTGCAGCGAGGGCCGCGGGCATCCATTCGACGGTGACATCCGCGCCGCCGCCAGCCAGCACCTGTGTCGGCGCGATGTCCGGGCCACCGGGCTTGATGGTGACGTTGAGGTCTTCCTCACCGTAATAGCCGTTTTCCAGCGCCACGTAGTAGCCGGCGAACTGTGCTTGCGTGACCCATTTGAGCTGCAGCGTCATATCGTCTGCGGCCATGGCACCCCCGGCCAGCAGGCTAAGCGCGGCAGCGCCAAAAGTTGCTTTGAGTTTCATTGGTCAAGTCTCCCTGTGACTTCGTTTTTTGTTATCCACGTTGTGAGGGGTGCCAGAAGGTCACCCGACGCTCGATCCACGCCATCACTCCGTAAAACATCGTACCCACCAAGGCGGCGACGGCGATCTCAGCCCAGACCAGATCGATTGACAAGCTGCCGACCCCGGTCGAGATGCGAAAACCCATCCCGCGTGTGGGGGAGCCGAAATATTCAGCAACAATCGCGCCGATCAGGGCGAGCGTTGTTGCGATCTTGAGCCCGTTGAAAAGAAAGGGCAAGGCGGCAGGCAGCCTGAGTTTCAGCAAGGTTTGGGTGTAGCTCGCGGCATAGGTGTGCATCAGGTCGCGCTGCATCGCATCGGTTGCGCGCAGGCCTTGCACGGTGTTCACCAGGATCGGGAAGAACACCATGATCACGACGACGGCGGCCTTGGATTGCCAGTCGAACCCGAACCAGTTGACCATGATGGGGGCGACTCCGACGATCGGCAGGGCGGCAAAGAAATTGCCGATGGGCAGCAACCCGCGGGTCAGAAAGGCCGAGCGGTCGATCAGCAGGGCGCAGATCAGCGCGGCGGCGACACCGATGACAAAGCCGCGCAAGGCGCCCTTGAGGAAGGTCTGGACAAAGTCGATCCAGAGGATGTCGGTGGAGGCGGCGAAGGTCTGTGCCACGATGCTGGGGGCGGGCAGGATGACAGCGCTGACACCGAGGCCGCGGACGATCCCCTCCCACAGCACCAAGAGGGTGATGCCGAAGAGCGCGGGCACCGCGATCCGCGCGGCGCGGGTGGTGCGCCAGCGGGAATTGGAGAGCCAGACGTTAAAGGCCCAGGCGCTCAGCCAGAAGATGAGGGCGAGGATCAGCGCGCTCATGGCTGCATCCCCATGCGGTTGAGGATCAGCTTTTGGCTGAGGTCGAGCAGGGTGACGAGAAGACCCGCCAGGATCGCCGCGGCGAAGAGCGCCGACCAGATCGCCAGCGGGGTGCCGAACTGATCGCCGATGAGGATGCGGGCGCCGAGGCCGCTGATGGCGCCGGTCGGCAGCTCCCCCACGATGGTGCCGACAAGGGCGGCGGCGATGCCGACCTTGAGCGAGGTGAAGAGGTAGGGGACCGAGGCGGGCAGGCGCAGTTTGAGAAAGCTTTGCAGGCCGGTGGCGTCGTAGGTTTTTAAGAGGTCCAGCTGCGATAGGGCTGGGGCGCGCAGGCCTTTGACCATGCCGACCAGCACCGGGAAATAACATAGGTAGGCCGAGATGATCGCCTTGGGCACGCCGCGCCCATCGACCCCCAACTGGCTGGAGACCACGATGATCATCGGCGCCAGCGCCACGATGGGGATGGTCTGGCTGATGATCGCCCAGGGCATCAGGCTCATATCCGCGACACGGGAATAGACGATGGCAATGGCGCCTGCGATGCCCAGGCTGGTGCCAAGGGCAAAGCCCCAGAGCGTCGATTGCAGCGTGATCCAGCCGTGATAGAGCAGCGAGCGTTTTGACCATGCCCGGCCTTTCAGCGCCATGGCGCCGGTGGTCTTCCACAGCTCTTGCCCCACCTGCGCAGGTGTCGGCAGGCGCGGGCGATCCAGCGCGTAGCCGGCGGGCACATGCTCGGCATTCTGCGCCATCAGCCGCCAGACCGACACGTCGCGCCGCGTCGCGGAGCCTGCGGGCACCACCTCGGCCCCGCCGCGTTCCACCGTATCCAGCGCGACGCGGACATTCATCGGCGCGACCGCCAGGTACCAGATGCCCACCAGCACGGCGAGCACGGTCAGGATCGGCAGCAGGTTGCGCATCAGGCCGCCCCCCACCAATAGAGCAGGTCGGGCAGGCGTTCTTCGTTGTCACCGTCCGAGCGATCAACGACGGCAAAGCCCTCCCGTTCATAAAACCGCTGTGCGCCGGTATTGGCGACAAAGGTCCAGAGCCGTAGTTCCGGCCGTGTTGTTTTCGCGTGATCGAGCAGCGCCTTACCGCGCCCACGCCCCGGCTGCGCGCAGAACAGCGAGGTCATATAGTTGTCGTCGCTCAGCGCGATATAAGCCTCGACCGGTTGCCCGGTGACAAAGACCGCGCGGTCTTGGAACACTACCTCGCGGTAATGCCGTTCCACGTCGTCCGCGGGGTGTACGCGTGGCATCCAATCCGTCCCGTCGATCCACGCGTTCTTGATCGCCGCGCAGGCGGCCGCATCAGACGCAGTGCCCGGGCGCACAGCCTCAGTCATAAGAATGCCCCGCCCGCAGCCCCTCGCGCACCCGGTGCGCCACTTCGAGGAACTCAGGTGTTTCGCGCAGATCGAGCGGGCGTTCCTTCGGCAGCGGGCTGTCGATCACCTCGGTGATCCGGCCTGGGCGTGGGCTCATCACCACGATCTTGGTCGAGAGATACACCGCCTCGGGGATCGAATGGGTGACAAAGCCGATAGTCTTTTCGGTGCGTTCCCAGAGGTGCAAAAGCTGTTCGTTCAGGTGATCACGGACAATCTCATCGAGCGCGCCAAAGGGTTCGTCCATCAGCAGAATGTCGGCGTCAAAGGCCAAGGCGCGGGCAATCGAGGCGCGCTGCTGCATACCGCCCGACAGCTGCCAGGGGTATTTCTTTTCGAAACCCGCAAGGTCCACCAGCTCCAAAGTCCGCGACACCCGCTCAGCCTGATCGGATTTGGAATAGCCCATGATCTCCAGCGGCAGGCGGATATTGCCCGCAATAGTTCGCCAGGGATAAAGCCCTGCATGCTGGAACACATAGCCATAGGCCCGCGCCCGCCGCGCCGCATCGGGTGTCATCCCGTTCACGGTCAGCGTCCCGCTGGTGGGCGTCTCGAGCCCCGCGATGCAGCGCAGAAACGTGGTTTTGCCACAGCCCGACGGGCCGATGAAAGACACGAACTCGCCCTTGTCGATGGTCAGATGCACATCGCTGAGCGCATGCACCGGGCCATCGTTGGTCTCGAAGGTCAGGTTCAGGTCGGAGGCCGCGATGACCGTTTTTTGGCTCAAAACCTAGTCGTCCTCTGTTAGAGCAAGCGGAGGAAAAACGCTTCGATAGCAAAATCGACCAATCCGATGACCAAACCTGGCATTGAAAACGCATACAAGACAAAGCTCAAAGCCTTAAGGCTCACGGCCCAGTCGGTAATGACTGCCCAACCGATGACTGTGCCAGTCGACGCGCCCAATAACGCGTAGTGCCACAGGCGCTTTGCTCTGAGCCGGCTAATGATGAACCGTCCCAATCCAAAGGGAAGCGCGCAGAACACCAACGCAAAGACACTGAACGTGTAAATTGCTCCCACCATTTCCGTCGCTGAAGGTACGTGGCTTTGCTCGAAAAAGAGAGCTGCGGATAGCCACGTCGTGGCCAAGAAGCAGCTGACAACGTATCCCAGAAAGATACCAACAATCGGCGTCCGTCCAAGTTCTGCGGTCTGTGTCATCAACTGTCCAACACGTCTTTCAATTCGCTGCGAAGGTTAAACCCCGGTCGCCGGAATGCCGGTGCGTTCGACCGGGCGCGGGGCGGTCAGCTCTTTCCACGTGCTGAGCGCGCGGTTGGTCACGCCGTTGCCCGGGCGTTTGACGAACTGGCCGTGGCCTTCCTGCGTGCGGATCTCGCCATCATGGATGGCCACATGCCCGCGGGTCAGGGTAAAGCGCGGCAGGCCGGTGACCTCTTTGCCCTCAAACACGTTGTAGTCGATCGAGGATTGCTGGGTGCCGGCGGTGATCGTCTTAGATTTCTCAGGATCCCAGACCACCAGATCGGCGTCAGCCCCCACCGCAATTGCGCCCTTGCGCGGATAGCAGTTGAGGATCTTGGCAATGTTGGTCGAGGTCACGGCGACGAATTCGTTCATCGTCAGCCGGCCGGTCATCACCCCGTGCGTCCAGAGCATCGGCATCCGGTCCTCCAGTCCGCCGGTGCCATTGGGGATCTTGGTGAAATCGCCTACGCCATAGCGTTTCTGTTCAGTGGTAAAGGCGCAGTGATCCGTTGCCACCACCGACAAGGAGCCCGCCTGCAGACCGGCCCAGAGGCTGTCCTGGTGTTGCTTGTTGCGGAAAGGTGGTGACATCACGCGGCGCGCGGCGTGATCCCAATCGGGATGGGCGTATTCGCTGTCATCGAGCGTCAGGTGCTGGATCAGCGGCTCCCCCCAGACGCGCTTGCCCTGCTGGCGCGCCCGGCGGATCGCCTCATGCGCCTCTTCACACGAGGTGTGCACGACATAAAGCGGCACGCCCGCCATGTCGGCGATCATGATGGCGCGGTTGGTGGCCTCCCCCTCGACCTGCGGCGGGCGGGAATAGGCGTGCGCCTCGGGGCCGGTGTTGCCTTGGGCGAGAAGTTTGGCGCTGAGCTCCGCCACCACGTCGCCATTTTCGGCATGCACCATGGCGATGCCACCCAGCTCGGCCAAGCGGTTGAAGCTGGAATAGAGCTCGTCATCGTTCACCATCAGCGCGCCTTTATAGGCGAGGAAGTGTTTGAAGGTGTTGATGCCCCGGTCTTCGATCACGGTCTTCATGTCGTTAAAGACCTGCTCGCCCCACCAGGTCACCGCCATGTGGAAGGAATAGTCGCAATTTGCCCGGGTCGATTTGTTGTCCCACCGCTTGATCGCGTCGAGCAGGCTTTCCCCTTGGTTGGGCAGGCAGAAGTCGACGACCATCGTGGTCCCACCCGCGAGCGCTGCGCGGGTGCCTGACTCAAAGTCGTCGCTGGAATAAGTGCCCATAAACGGCATCTCGAGATGCACATGCGGGTCGATCCCGCCGGGCATGACATAACAGCCGGTGGCGTCGAGGGTTTCGTCGCCCTTAAGGTCCGAGCCGATCTCAACGATCTTGCCCCCCTCGACCAAGACATCCGCCTTGTAGGTCAGATCATGGGTGACGACGGTTCCGTTTTTGATGACTGTGGTCATGCGGTGCCTCCAATGTGACACGCGCCCCGGGCCTGACCCGGGGCCTCGCGCCCCTTCAGTCCGGAATGGCGTGTGTCATGTCTTTCCAATTGGGATTGAACTCTGTGATCAGCGCGTCTTTCCACCCGCGGTGCCACCGTTTGATGGCGCGCTCCCGGCGCAGGGATGTCTCGAACTCCGCGTGCGCTTCGAACCAGACAAGCGTCTTGATTTTGTACCGTACGGTATGCTCGGAAAGCCCGGCCCTGTGAGCTTCGACGCGGCTGCGAAGGTTCTGCGTGCGCCCGGTATAGAGGGCACCACCGGGTCGGGAGGCGAGAATGTAGACGAAGTGCGGCACGGCAGCACGTTGGGGAAGAACAGTTAACGCACAGTAAACCCCGCCCCGGGCTTGACCCGGGGCCTCTGGTAGCAAATCCCGTGAGGCCCCGGGTCAAGCCCGGGGCGGGGTTTCTTTCTGGCAAGCTCACTCCACAATCTCCGCCGTGTTCAGCACGGCGTGCAGCAGCACATCCGTTCCGGCTTGGGCCCATTCCTTGCTGATGTCTTCGGCCTCGTTATGCGAAAGGCCGTCGACGCAGGGGCACATGATCATGGCGGTGGGGGCGACGTCGTTGATCCAGCAGGCGTCGTGGCCGGCGCCGGAGACGATGTCCATGTGGCTGTAGCCGAGCTCAATAGCGGCATCGCGGACGGCCCCCACGCAGCCTTCGTCGAAGGCGGGCGGGTCGAACTGGCCGACGAT
This sequence comes from Paracoccaceae bacterium, assembly GCA_030066175.1. Classification (GTDB taxonomy): domain Bacteria; phylum Pseudomonadota; class Alphaproteobacteria; order Rhodobacterales; family Rhodobacteraceae; genus JASJCC01. The sequence continues at coordinate 25,930 of JASJCC010000002.1, forward strand.
GTGGCAGTCGAACTCCACCCCGATCTCGGCGCAGAGCTTGGGCGCGCGCTCCATGAACTCGGCGACCATGGCGTTGAGCTTGTCCAGAAGATGCGTGCGCATGTCGACGGTGCAGACGACCTTGCCCGGGATGATGTTGCGCGAATTGGGGTAGACGTCGATATGGCCGATGGCGCCCACCGCGTTGGGCTGGTTCTGCATCGCGATTTCGTGCACCAGTTCGGTGATCAGCGCCAGGCCGCGGCCGGCGTTTTTGCGCATCGCCATGGGGGTCGAGCCGGTGTGGCTTTCCTTGCCGGTAAAGGTGCATTCGATCCAGCGCAGGCCCTGGCCGTGGGTGACGACGCCGATATCCTTACCTTCGGCCTCCAGAATGGGACCCTGTTCGATATGCAGCTCGAACATTGCGTGCATTTTGCGGGCGCCGACCTCTTCGTCGCCGACCCAGCCGATGCGCTCCAGCTCATCACCAAAGCGTTTGCCCTCGGCATCGACGCGGTCCTTGGCCCAGTCTTCGGTGTGCTTGCCGGCGAACACGCCTGAGGACAGCATGGGAGGGGCAAAGCGTGTGCCTTCCTCGTTGGTCCAGTTGGTGATCACGATCGGGTGTTTGGTTTTCACGTCGAGGTCGTTGAGCGTGCGGACGACTTCCAACGCGCCCAGCACCCCGAGCACGCCATCGTATTTGCCGCCGGTCGGCTGGGTGTCGAGGTGGGAGCCCATATAGACCGGCAGGGCGTCCGGATCGGTGCCGTCGCGCGTGGCGAACATGTTGCCCATGGTGTCGAGGCCCATCGACATGCCCGCGGCCTCACACCAGGTCTGGAACAGCGCGCGGCCCTCGGCATCCTCATCCGTCAGGGTCTGGCGGTTGTTGCCGCCCGCCACACCCGGGCCGATCTTGGCCATTTCCATCAGGCTGTCCCACAGCCGGTCCGGATCGATGCGCAAATTCTGACCACGGTCCATGTCTGTCCCCCTGTCGTATCGGGCGCCTCTGGCCGCTCGATTCCCCGTCTTGTCGCAAGCGTGAGATATTGTGGATAGGCTGGTCAAACGGTTTTTGACCAATTGGACAGGAAAATGCCGCCTCGGCGCGCAATTCTGTTGAAAGCGGCCTGCGTGTTGGGCAGCCTGACGGGGCCGCCGCGCGCCCGATTCCGCATGGGATGAGACCTGCACCCGACATGACCGACCAATCGCCCCCTCGAAAGCAGACGCGGATCCAGCGCGAAAAGCGCGAGGTGATCCTGAACGCGGCGTTGGAGGTGTTCTCGGTCCACGGGTTGCGGGGCGCGACGCTGGAAAAGATCGCCGCCGCGGCCGAGATGTCAAAGCCGCATGTGGTCTATTACTTCGGCTCCAAAGACGCGATCTACAAAGGGCTGTTGGAGAGCCAGCTGGAAACCTGGCTGCGGCCTCTGCGGGAGCTCTCGGCCGAGGGCGATCCGCTGGCTGAAATCCTGACCTATATCCGCCGCAAGTTGCGGATGAGCCAGGAGATGCCGCGCGAAAGCAAGCTTTTTGCCACCGAGATCCTGCACGGCGCGCCGCGGACGCGGGATGCGCTTTCGGGTGAGCTGAAAGACCTGGTGGACGAAAAGGCCGCGGTGATTGCGCGCTGGAGCGACGAGGGCAAGCTTGCCAAGCTCGATCCGCATCACCTGATCTTTTCGATCTGGGCGATGACGCAGCATTATGCCGATTTCGACGTGCAGGTGCGTGCGGTGCTGAACGGCAAGGACAGCAATACGCTTTTTGACGAGGCGGATGCATATTTGACCGACCTCTTCATTCGCGCGCTGCGCCCCTGAGCAGCATCAAGAGCGCCAGGATCGTCCCGGCGATGCCCCAGAAGATGGCGGCAGCGGGCCAGCGGGACAGGCTCAGCACCTCCCACATCACAACCCAGCTGGGCACGAGATAGGTATAGGCCATCACCTTGCTGCCCGGCAGGCGTTGGCTGGCGAATTGCAGCAAGAGAAACGTGCCTGCGGTGGTGACGATGGCGAGATAAGCGGTGACCCACCAGACCCGCGCGGGCAGGGTTGCAAACGAGGTGTCGAGCAGTTCGGGCGCGGCATAGATGGTCGTCACCACCAGCGCGCCGATCGAGTTGCCAAAGGACGATTGCAGCGGCGTGACATCGTTACAGAGCTTGCGCAGGGCGACCGGCACGGCGGCATGGGCCAGGGTGCCGATCATAAAGATCGCCTCACCCGGGCCGATCTCGAACCTTAGGAGCGCATTGATGTCGGCGCGGAAGATCACCCAGATCGCCCCGGCCGCCCCGATCAGCAGGGCCGACAGAACCCAGGCGCTGGTTGTCTGCCTTAATAGCAGCAGGCTGAAGCCGGCGGCGAGAAGCGGGGTCAGCGTGAAGACGGCAGCGGTGGAGACGGCGGAGGTCAGCGCCAGCGCCTCGAACATCGTGATGAAATAGATGGCCATGCAGCCGCCGATCAGCAAATAGCGCCAGAACCGCGTCAGCACGGGTGTCACACCCAAGACACGCAACAGCACCCAGAGCACAAAAGCCGCCAAGCCAAAGCGCAGCGTCATCAGCGCGCCGGGCGCGATGTCCTTTGCGATGAAATGGCCAAAGAAGAATGACAGCGACACCAGCAGCGAAAAGGCCAGCATCGCCAGGTGCCCCTGCCCCGGGGAGGACAGGGGGAACATGTTATTCGGCAGCCGCCGCCGACGGGTTGTTGGGATGGGTGGTCCAGTTGCCGTAATCGGCCTCGACCACCTTGCCGGTGCGCGCGTCGACCATGCCGGGGGTCAGCGTCTCCATCGTGATGCAGTTCTCAACCGGGCAGACATTGACGCAGAGGTTGCAGGCCACGCATTCGTCATCCTGCACTTCGAACACGCGGTCCGGCGACATGGTGATCGCCTGGTGTGAGGTGTCTTCGCAGGCGGCATAGCAGCGGCCGCATTTGATGCAGGCATCCTGGTCGATCCGCGCCTTGGTCACGTGGTTGAGGTTGAGGTACTGCCAGTCGGTGACGTTGGGTACGGCGCTGCCGATGAAGTCGGCGGTGCTTTGGTGGCCCTGTTCGTCCATCCATTGGCTGAGGCCCGAGATCATTTCTTGCACGATCTTGAAGCCATAGGTCATCGCCGCCGTGCAGACCTGCACATTGCCGGCCCCGAGCGCCATGAACTCTGCCGCATCGCGCCAAGTGGTGATCCCGCCAATGCCCGAGATCGGCATGCCGCGGGTTTCCGGATGGCGCGCGATTTCGGCGACCATGTTGAGCGCAATGGGCTTGACCGCCGGGCCGCAATAGCCGCCATGGGTGCCCTTGCCGTCAATTGTGGGTTCAGGCGCCATGGTGTCGAGGTTCACGGACGTGATCGAGTTGATCGTGTTGATCAGGCTGACCGCATCCGCGCCGCCGCGCAGCGCCGCCTCGGCCGGGTAGAGGATGTTGGTGATGTTGGGTGTCAGCTTGACGATCACCGGTAGGTCGGTCGCCTCTTTGCACCAGCGGGCGACCATCTCGATATACTCCGGCACTTGGCCTACGGCCGATCCCATGCCGCGTTCGGCCATGCCATGCGGGCAACCGAAGTTGAGCTCGAACCCGTCACAGCCGGTCTCGGCGATGCGGGGCAGGATGTCTTTCCAGGCCTGTTCTTCGCAGGGCACCATGACCGAGGCGATGAGCGCGTGTTCCGGGAAATCGCGCTTGATGCGGGTCATTTCCTCGAGGTTGATCTCAAGCGGGCGGTCGGTGATCAGCTCGATATTGTTGAGACCCAAGAGGCGCCGGTCCGCCCCCCAGATCGCGCCGTAACGCGGCCCGTTGACGTTCACGATGGGCGGGCCTTCCATGCCCAGGGTTTTCCAGACGGCGCCGCCCCAGCCGGCCTCAAAGGCGCGGCGGACGTTGTATTCCTTGTCGGTCGGCGGTGCCGAGGCGAGCCAAAACGGGTTGGGCGAGGTGATCCCGCAGAAGGTGGTGGTCAGGTCGGCCATGTCATCATGTCCTCTGCTAAGGGGCGCTTTGGCCCGTCAATTGTCCGTCGCGCCCCGGGCTTGACCCGGGGCCTCCCGGCTGATGGGCCAAGAGGTCCCGGATCGGGTCCGGGACAGGGTCACGTGGTAAGGGTCGCATGGATGCTCTCGGCGGCGTCCCGTCCTTCGGCCACGGCGGTCACGGTCAAGTCGTCGCCGCCCGATGCGCAATCGCCGCCGGCCCAGACATCCGGCAAAGACGTGCGCCCGGTAGCGTCGACGGCGATCTTGCCACGGTTGATCTGCAGGCCCTCTGGCGCGTCGCTCAGCGTCTGGCCAATCGCGGTGAGCAGTTGGTCGGCGGGGATGGTGAAGGTTTCGTCCGTCGTGACCAGCTTGCCATCCTGCTGCGCGGTAAAGGCAAAGCGCACGCCGGTCAGGCTGCCATTGCCTTCGATCCCGACCGGGGCGGCGTTGAAGACCATCCGCACGCCTTTTTGCTGCGCCAGATCCTGTTCGTATTTCGAGGCCGGCATCGCGGCCTGATCGCGGCGGTAGACGATTGTGACCTCTTCGGCGCCCAAAAGCTTGGACTGCACGGCGGCATCCACCGCCGTCATGCCGCCGCCGACCACCACGATGCGCCGGCCGACGGGCAGCGCGGTCAGATCGTCGGCCTGCCGCAGTTCAGAGATGAAGCCCACCGCGTCGTCGACATTGTCTTTGTCTTCGCCCTCCAGCGATAGCTTGTTCACGCCGCCGAGGCCCATGCCCAGGAACACCGCGTCGAAATCGGTGCGCAGCCCGTCCAGCGTGATCCCGGCGCCAAGCGCCTGGCCATAGCGGATCTCGATCCCACCGATCTGCATAAGCCAGTCCAACTCGCGCTGGGCGAAGTCATTGGTGGATTTGTAGGCGGCAATGCCAAATTCGTTCAGCCCGCCCCCTTTGGCGCGCGCCTCAAAGATCACCACGTCATGGCCATGCATCGCCAGCCGGTGCGCGCAAGCCAGCCCCGCCGGGCCCGCGCCGACAATCGCCACCTTTTTGCCGGTGGGTTCGGCGCGTGCGTAGGGGTGCACGTTTTGCGCCATCAGCGTGTCGGTGGCGTGGCGCTGCAGGCGGCCGATCTCCACTGGTTTGCCTTCGGCAGCTTCGCGCACGCAGGCTTCTTCGCAGAGTGTTTCTGTCGGGCAGACGCGGGCGCACATGCCGCCAAGGATGTTCTGATCCATGATCGTCTTCGCCGCCGCCTCAGACGTGCCGGTGGCGATCTGACGGATGAAAAGCGGGATGTCGATCGAGGTCGGGCAGGCGGTGATGCAGGGCGCATCGTGGCAGAAATAGCACCGATCCGCGGCGACCAGCGCCTCATGCGGATCATAGGCCGGGTGCAGGTCGGTGAAATTGGCCTGAACGGCGGCCTCGTCCAACCGGCCGGGCACAACGCCGTCTTTGCGCAACGAAGAGCTCATCTGTGATTCCTATCGCAACGTTTCTTGCGAAAGGGGAACACATTTTGGATTCTCTGACCAGATGGTAAATTTCTTGGTGCGGAAAATCCGTGTCAGAAGGTCTCTGGAGGCTTAGGCGACCGCGATGCGGGCGGGTTCTGGCACCTGTGTGCTGAAAATTTCAGCGCCCGTGCGGCGCGCCGCGGTGCTTTCCGGCCATGTCACCAGCAGGACGGCGCAGCCGCTGACCTCGTTTTGCGCGATGATCTCAGGCAGGGACGCGACGGTGGCGACCAGGTGTTTCTCACCCGGTTTGGAGACATTGACCGAGATATCGACGTGGGCGTCGCCCGGCAGGCCCTTGGCCATCAGGTGATCGGCCAGCCGGCCGGCCTGGCGGACCGACATGTAGAACGCCGTTGTGGTGCCCGGGCCGGAGAGGCGCGTGCAATCGGGCAGCGGGTCGCTGGCACAGCCGGTGCCGGTGGCCAGCACCAGCGTGTTGGCGACGCCGCGTTCGGTCAGGCTGCGGCCCAGGGCGGCACCGGCGGCCGCGGCGGCGGTGACACCGGGAACGAGCTCAACCGGAATGCCGGCGTCACGTGCGGCGTCGAGCTCTTCGGTGGCACGCCCGAAGATGCCGGGATCGCCGGATTTTAGCCGGACGACGCGGCGGCCCTTCTTGGCCTCGGCGACGATGACGCGGTTGATCTTGTCCTGCGGCCAGCTGTTGGCGCCGACATGTTTGCCGACAAACACCCGCTCGGCGTCACGGCGGGCGAGTTCCAGCACCTCTTCATCGACCAGACGGTCGTAAAAGATCACATCAGCCTCTTGCAGGCGTTCAACCGCGCGCAGGGTCAGCAGATCGCGCGCGCCGGGGCCGGCGCCGACCAGCGCGATGTGGCCCTCGGCCTTGGCCTGCGGCGGGCCGCCATTGGCGATCGCGTCTTTGATGGCGCGGGCGGCCTCGCGTTCCTGGCCGCGGGTCCAGATATCCCGCGGCGCGCCTTTGAAAACCCAGGCCCAAAGCGCCCGTCTTTGCGCGCGCGGCACACGCCGGTCCACGCTGGGGCGCAGCCGGCCGGCCAGGGCCGACAGCCCGCCAAGGTTCTGCGGCAGCATCTGTTCCAGCCGCGTCTTGATTTCGCGTGTCAGCACCGGGGAGGTGCCCTCGCTGCCGATGGCGACGACCACCGGATCGCGGTCCAGAATGGCCGGGGTGGTGAGGTCGCAGAGATCGGGCTGGTCGACCACGTTCACCGGGCAGCGCGCGGCCTTGGCCAGCCCATGCACCGCCGCATCCAGACCCGGACAGCCGCTGCCGACAAAAGCCATCGCCGCGTCATCGAAGATCTTTGTGCTGAGGTCCGTCACGTGCTGCGCCCGACCCTCATCGACCAGCGCCTGCAATTCGTCTTCCAGCGTTTCGGCGACCAGCACCAGCTGCGCATCGGTTTTCAGCATCAGCCGGGTCTTTTGCGCGGCCTGTTCGCCGCCACCGACGATCACGACACGGCGGCCGCTGGTGCGGATGAACATTGGGAAGGCTTTCATGGCAAAGCTCCTTTCAAGCGGCGTAGCGGGTCTGATGCTCGGACCAGAGCGCTTCGGCGGTTTGCAGCGCGTTGGACTGGCCCAGCGTGTCGAGCGCCAGTGCTGCGGTGCCGAGGATGACGGATTTTTCGAAGGCGGGGGTCGGGGTGTTCTGGCGGAGGTCTGTCAGGCCGAATCCGGTGCTGTCGGCGAGCCGGCGGGTTTCCGAGATCAGCGGGTGGAACGTTGCCTGCCAGGGAGTGCCGTTGCGCAGGCCAAAGGCTTCGGTCCTCTTGGCAGGGTGGCGTTCGAACTCCCCGCCGCCGCCTTTGATCACGCTGAGGCTCTGCCAGCCCATCAGCTGGGCGGCATCGGCTTGCAGCAGGCGGTAAGACGGGTGAAACACACCCTGCACGCTGGCGCGGGCCTTGGCCGGGTTCAGCATGCGGCAGACGGTGTTGACGCAAGAGCGCAGGCCGAGCACCTCGCGCAGCTGAAGGAGCTGGAAGAGCGCGGGGTGGGCGGTTTCAATTGGCAGGTAGGCGACGCGGTCGCGCTGCAGGATCTGCGCGGCGGTGTCGAGATCGGGGGCTGTTTGGATCCCCGCGGCGGTCAGGCCAGCGCGCACCTTGGGGTCGGCGCCATTCCAGCCGTGCAGCAACACGCGAAAGCCAGCGCGCGCCACCAGTTTGGCTGAGAGCAGAAACCAGGGCTGACCGCGCGTGCGCCCGGCGGCGTAGCTGGGCCAATCCAGATCGACATTGGTGAGTCCGGGCATGGCGGCCTGCGCGGCCTCGGCAAAGCCGGCGATTTCGTCCGCGGTTTCGCCCTTCATCCGCAAGAGCATCAGCAAGGCGCCAATCGCCTCGGGCGCGGCTTGACCAGAGAGCATCTGAGTCATGGCGTCCTGTGCCTCGGCCCGCGTCAGCGAGCGCGACCGTCCGGGGCCTCGCCCAAGGGTGCGGACGTGTTCTGCCAGGGTCATTCCGCGGCCTCCGGGGTTTTTGCCGCGCGGAGAAGCTCGGCAAGTTCCGGGCGGCAAGAGCCGCAATTGGTGCCCGCGGAGAGCGCCGCGCCGATATCCTCGACGGTCAGGATGCCCTGGCTTTCGATGGCGTCGACGATGGTGTTGACGCCCACGCCGAAGCAGGAACAGAGGATTGGACCGGGGTTGGGCACGTCGGCCGGCGGACGGCCTGTCAGTGCGTCACCGCTGGCGCTGCCGGGCAGGCCGGCGAGGTAGTCGCGCATCACCGCCACGGGGTGGCGTGCGGCATAAAGCGCACCGACCAGAACGCCGTCTTGCTGCAGGACAACCCGTGCCCAGCCACCTTTGGCATCGATGACCGAGGCCACCTCGGCGCCCGGCGCGTTGCAGAGCCGCCGTGCTTCAGCCTCCCAATCCGCCACCGGTGTGCTGCCCGCCAGTTCCGCGCGGTAGCCGCGATAGGTGCGGACGAGGGCCCAGTAGTCGCAATCCGGCGCCATGTCGTTCTGCGAGATGGCAAAGCCGTACCAGGCGGCGTCAAAGCGGGCCACGGCCACGACGCTGGCCTTGCTTTCCGGTTGGCCCGAGACGGGATCGGTGGCCGCGGCGACCAGCGCGTCGATCCGGGCCGAAGGGGCGGTCTCGCCCGTCCAGTGCATCGGTGCAAAGACCTGGCCTGGCAGGACCGCATCGGTGATCCGCGCGCGCAGGATGGCGCTGCCTGAGGGGCTTGTGACGCGCACCAGATCGGCGGCGGTGATCCCAAGCTCGGTTGCGTCCTGCGGGTGGATGTCCAGGAACGGCTCGGCCAGATGCGCCGACAGGCGTGGGCTGAGCGCCGTGCGCGTCATGGTGTGCCATTGGTCGCGCAGCCGCCCGGTGTTGAAGCGGAACGGATAGCGCGGGCCGGTCTTGGCCGCGGGCGGCTTCCAGCGCACCGGCAACAGCCGCGCCTTGCCGTCGGGATGAAAGAACGCGCCATCGGCAAAGAACCGTCCACCGGAGCGATTGGCCGTGATCGGCCAGCGTTGCGGTGTAAGCTTGTCGTACCCGCTGTCCGACAGCGTCGCGAGGGCCGAGATGTCAAAGTCCCGCCCGAACTGTCCCGCAAGGCCCGACAGGGCCGCGTATTCGCGCAGGATCTCAGCCGGGTGGTCGTAGTCGAAGGCGGCGCCGAACCCCATGCGCCGGCCCACCTCGGCCAGGATGTCCCAATCGGCGCGGGCCTTGCCCGGGGCGGCCAGAACCGCGCGCTGACGGCTGATCGTACGATCGGAATTGGTGACCGTGCCGTCCTTTTCCGCCCAGGCGGTAGCTGGCAGCAGCACGTCCGCCAGCCGGGCGGTATCGGTTTGCGCGGTGATGTCGCTGACCACGGTGAAGGGGCAGTTGGCGATGGCATCCCGCACGGCGTCGGCCTCGGGCATCGAGACGGCGGGATTGGTGTGGATGATCCAGAGCGCCTTGATCCGCCCGTCCCCCAAGGCGCGGAACATGTCGACGGCCTTGAGGCCCGGGGCATCGGGCACGGCAGGGGCATCCCAGAAATCCCGCACCGCACCACGATGATCGGGGTTTTCGAGGTCAAGGTGGCAGGCCAGCATGTTGGCGAGCCCGCCCACCTCACGCCCGCCCATGGCGTTGGGCTGACCGGTGACGGAAAGCGGCCCGCATCCGGGTTTGCCGATCCGCCCGGTGGCGAGGTGGCAGTTGAGGATGGCGTTGACCTTATCGGACCCGCTGGTCGATTGGTTGACGCCCTGGCTGTAGATCGTCACGACCTTTTCGGTCTCGATCCAGAGCTGGCAGAAATCGGCGATTTGTGCGGGGCTGAGCCCGGTGACGCTGGGATCATCGCCGCGCGCGGCGTCCAATGCGGCGTTAAAGCCTTGGGTATGCGCGAGATAGGCCTGATCGACGGCGCCCGCCTCGTGGATCGCGGCAAAGAGCCGGTTGAAGAGCGCAACGTCCGAGCCCGTTTCCAACGCCAGATGCATATCGGCGTCGTTGCAGCTCGCGGTGCGGCGCGGGTCGATCACGATGATCTTGGTCCCGCGCGTTTTCCGCGCTGTCAGCAGGCGCTGATAGAGCACCGGGTGGCACCAGGCGAGGTTTGAGCCCACGAGGACAACCAGATCGGCCTCGTCGAGATCTTCGTACGTGCCGGGCACGGTGTCGGTGCCAAAGGCGCGCTTGTGGCCGGCGACGCTGGAGGCCATGCAGAGCCGGGAATTGGTGTCGATATTGGCCGAGCCGATGAAGCCTTTCATCAGCTTGTTGGCGACGTAGTAATCCTCGGTCAGCAGCTGGCCCGAGACGTAGAAGGCCGCGCTGTTGGGGCCGTGGTCTGCGATGGTCTGGCGGAAGCGGTCAGCGACGAGTTGCAGCGCGTCGTCCCATGCGGTGTCCTGACCGTTCACCTGGGGCGCCAGCAGGCGTTGTTCCAGCCCGACGGTTTCCCCCAGGGCCGATCCTTTGGAGCAGAGCCGGCCAAAGCTGGCCGGATGATCGGGGTCGCCGCGCACGTCCAGTCCGCCCTGTCCATCGGGGCGCAAGAGCACCCCGCAGCCCACCCCGCAATATGGGCAGGTGGACCGAACCTCAGGGAGACCGGAGCCGTCCATTACGCGGCACTCCGCCCGGCAAGCTGCGCGCCGTCAATCAGGATGCGGCCATTCTCGACGCGCACCGGGAAGGTGGTGATGCTCCCGTCTTCGCCCTGCGCCTGGCCGGTATTGAGATCAAAGACCCAATTGTGCAGCGGGCAGGTGACGGACTGGCCGTGCACGATCCCTTCGGAGAGCGGCCCGCCTTTGTGCGGGCAGCTATCGGTGGCGGCAAAGACCTCGTCCGCGTCGGTGCGAAAGACGGCGACGCAGCCCAAAGCGGTCTTCAGCTTGCGCGCGCCGCGCAGCGGGATGTCGTTGATATGGCCTATGTCGATCCAGTTCATGAGAATGACCCCCATGTGTTTGCGCAACTGCGCTTGAAACTGTGTCCCGCCCGGCGGCAACGCCGGGCAGCCCCCGACCGTCCCCCAGGGCGGGGGCTTCTCCCCCGCCCGCGGCCGGGGACTGCCCTCATCGCTGTAAGAAGGTCGGTCACTCCGCCGCCTCCAGGTTCAGATCGGCCAGCGGCTGATAGCTTTCGGCCTTGGTCGCCGCGTGCTCGGCCCAGGGGTCCTTGCGATAGATCGACTGGCTGAGCTCAAAGGCGGCGATCAGGCGGGCGCGTTCTTCGAGATCCGCGACCACCCGTTCCTTGACCCACTCGAGCCCCACCTTGGCGACCCATTTATAAGGCCGATCCAGGTACTTGGCGTTCTCGCGGTAGAGTTGGATGAAGGCCACGGTGAGGTCGATCGCCTCTTGTTCCGTCGGCACATCCGCCAGGCGTTCGGTTTCCTTCACGTCCATCCCGGCGGCCCCGGCGACACCGACCTGATAGCCGCTATCGACGCAGACGATGCCCACATCCTTGCAGGTCGCCTCGGCACAGTTGCGCGGGCATCCCGAGACCGCCAGCTTGACCTTGTGCGGCGTCCAGGAGCCCCAGAGCACCTCTTCGAGCTTGATGCCAAGACCCGTCGAATCCTGCGTGCCGAACCGGCAGTGATCGGTGCCCACGCAGGTCTTCACCGTGCGCAGACCTTTGGAATAGGCGTGCCCCGACACCAGGCCCGCCTTGTTCAGGTCGGCCCAGATGAAGGGCAGATCTTCGCCCTTCACGCCCAAGAGGTCGATGCGCTGCCCGCCGGTGACCTTGACCGTGGGCACGTCGTATTTCTCGGCCGCGTCGGCGATGGCGCGCAACTCGGTGGGGTTGGTGATCCCACCCCACATCCGCGGCACAACGGAAAAAGTCCCGTCTTTCTGGATGTTGGCGTGTTTGCGTTCGTTGACAAACCGGCTTTGCGGATCGTCCTGGTATTCCAGCGGCCAGTCCGCCAGCAGGTAGAAGTTCACCGCCGGGCGGCAGACATGGCAGCCGTTGCGGGTTTTCCAGCCCAGCTCCTGCCAGACCGCCTCCTGGCTCTTGAGTTCCTGCGACTTGATCAGGCGCCGGACGTCTTCATGGGTCAGATCGCAGCAACCGCAGATGGGCTGCGCGCTGGGCATCTGGAAATCGTCGCCCAGCGTGACCTGCAACAGCTGTTCCACGAGCCCGGTGCAGGTGCCGCAGGACGCGCTGGCTTTGGTCTGTGCTTTCACGGCGCCAAGGTCGGTTGCGCCGCCTTCGATGGCCGTGGTGATGGTGCTTTTGCAAATGCCGTTGCAGCCGCAAATCTCCGCCTCAGGCGGCAATGCTGCAACGGCTGAGAGAGGGTCCGCGGCGCCCTCCCCCTGATAGGCGGGGCCGAAGATCAGCGTTTCGCGCATCTCCGAGATGTCGTCGCCGGATTGGATCAGCCCGAAGAACCAGTTGCTGTCGGCAGTGTCGCCATACATCACCGCGCCGATCAGGCGGTCGTTTTCAATGACCAGGCGTTTGTAGACGCCGCGTGACGGGTCGCGGAACACTATGTCTTCGCGGCCCTCACCATCGGCGAAGTCCCCCGCGCTGAAAAGATCACAGCCGGTGACCTTGAGCTTGGTCGAGAGGGTCTTCTGTTTGAACGCGGCGGATTGGCCCAGCAGCGTCTGCGCCGCCACCTTGGCCTGATCGTAGAGCGGCGCCACAAGGCCAAAGACCGCGCCGTCATGTTCGACGCATTCACCGACCGCCAGCACATTGGCGTCCGAGGTGATCATCTGGTCATCCACGTGGATGCCACGCCCGACGGCCAGCCCGCTGTCCTGCCCCAGTGCAACGCTGGGCCGGATGCCGACGGCCATCACCAGAAGGTCACAGGGCAGCTCAGTCCCATCGTCAAGGCGCAGCGCGCGGACATGGCCATTCTCGCCAAGGATTTCCTTGGAATTCGCGCTGGTCAGAACGGTGATGTCCTTGGCCTGCAAGGATTTCTTGAGCAGGTAACCCGCGGCCTCGTCCAGCTGACGTTCCATCAGGTGGCCCATGATGTGCACCACGGTCACGTCGACGCCGCGCGCGGCCATCCCGGCCGCCGCTTCGAGCCCCAGCAGACCGCCGCCGATCACCACGACGCGGTGGGCGTCACCCAGCGCCATCATGCGCTCGGTGTCTTCGAGATCGCGGTAGGCGATCACGCCCTCCAGGTCGTGGCCCGGCAGCGGGATCATGAAGGGGTTGGAGCCGGTGGCAAAGACCAGCTTGTCATAAGGCACGTGGCCGTTTTCCGCCTCGACCACCTTCATCTCGCGGTCGATGCGCAGCACCTTTTCGCCAAAGCGGCAGGTCACCTTGTGTTCGGCGTAAAAGGCATCGTCGTGGGTGACGATTTCCTCATAGGTCTTTTCACCCGACAGAACCGGCGACAGCATGATGCGGTTGTAATTGCCGCGTGGTTCGGCGTTGAAGAGCGTGATGTCATAGGCATCCGCGTCGGTCTCGACCAGCTGTTCGATCATCCGGCCCGAGGCCATCCCGGCGCCGATGATCACAAGTCTCTTTGTCATCGCTTTCACTCCGCCGCTATGGCCTTGGGGGCCTTGGGTTTCGGTTTGGCGCCGTGTTCGTATTCCTCGAGGAAATCGAGCACTTCCTGCCGGTAGGCGTAGTAGTCGGGGTGTTCCAGCAGCGCCTTGCGGGTGCGCGGGCGGGGCAGGTCGACCGATGTGATTTTGCCGATCGTGGCCTGCGGGCCGTTGGTCATCATCACCACGCGGTCGGCCAGCAGGATTGCCTCGTCCACATCGTGGGTGACGCAGATCGCGGTCACCTTGGTGCGCGACCAGACCTCCATCAGCACTTCCTGCAACTCCCACCGGGTCAGGCTGTCGAGCATGCCAAAGGGTTCATCCAGCAGCAGCAGTTTCGGCGACAGGGCAAAGGCCCGGGCGATGCCGACCCGCTGCTGCATACCGTTCGACAGATCACTGGCGGGTTTGTCCATCGCATCGGCCAGACCGACGCGTTCGAGGTAGTATTCCACCACGTCCTGGCGTTCCGGCTGCGAGGCCTTGGGGTAAACCTTGTCGACACCAATGGCGCAGTTTTCCCGCGCCGAGAGCCAGGGGAAGAGGTTCGGGGATTGGAACACCACGGCGCGTTCGGGATCGGCGCCTTCGACGTGGCGGCCATCGAGCTTGATCGCCCCCTTGGAGATCTCGTTCAGCCCGGCCGTCATGGTCAGAACGGTGGACTTGCCGCAGCCGGAATGACCGATCAGCGAAATGAACTCGCCCCGGTCGATCTTGAGGTCGAAATCCTCGACCACCGTCAGCGGCCCCTTGGGGGTGGGATAGACCTTGTGCAGCTGGCTGAAATCAAGAAAGCGATTGTCGATCAGCCCTTCCTGCGCCTTAGCAACAGCCGCGGGCACGCCGTGGATTGGCGTGACATCGGGCAGCTGCCGCGTGCCTTCGACCTTGGCCTCGATCCCCACATCCATCAGGTAATTGGTGACGTCGGCGCGCAGGCGCTTGAACGTTTCATTGGTGTTCATCTCCATCCGGTCGCGCGGGCGCGGGATGGAGACTTTGAATTCCTGCCCCAGCGTGCCATCGGGGTTCAGCGCGATGATCCGGTCGGCGAGGATGATCGCCTCGTCCACGTCATTGGTGATCAGCACGCAGGTTTTCTTGTCGGCTTCCCAGATACGCTCGATCTCGTCGGCCAGGTTGGCGCGGGTCAAAGCGTCGAGCGCCGAGAGCGGCTCATCGAGCAGCAGCATCTCGGGGCTCATCGCCAGCGCGCGGGCGACGTTGACCCGCTGCCGCATACCACCCGACAACTCGGCCGGGCGGCGCGTGGCAGCGTGGCTCAGACCCACCATCTTGACGTAATGGGCGACCTTTTCCGCTTTTTGCGCTTTGGAAAGGCCCGGAAACACCGTGTCGACAGCCAGCCCCACATTGCCGCTGACCGTCAGCCAGGGCATCAGGCTGTAGCTTTGAAAGATCACACCGCGTTCCGGCCCGGGTCCGGTGATCGGTGCGCCTTTGAAGGTGACGTCGCCGGTGGTGGGGCTTTCCAGCCCCGCCATCATGTTGATCAGCGTCGTCTTACCGGTGCCGGAAAAGCCCAGGATCACCAGGAACTCACCTTCGGCCACATCCAGGTTGATACCTTTCAGCACGTCCGTGCGGGCGGTGCCGGTGCCGTAGCTCTTTGAGACATTGTCGAATTTGAGAATGCTCATGGCGCTCACCGGTTGTTCGTGAAGGTAAAGAGCGATTGCAGCGCGTACATCACCCGGTCGAGCAGGAAGCCGATGATCCCGATGGTGAAGACTGCCACCATGATCTTGGCGAGGCTCGAGGACGATCCGTTCTGGAACTCATCCCAGACGAATTTGCCAAGCCCTGGGTTCTGCGCCAGCATTTCGGCGGCGATCAGCACCATCCAGCCGACCCCCAGCGACAGGCGCAAGCCGGTGAAGATCAGCGGCAGGGCCGAGGGCAGCACCAGCTTGGTGATCTTGGTGTAGGTGCTCATTTTCAGCACCTTGGAGACGTTGACCAGATCCTTGTCGATGCTGGCCACGCCAAGGGCGGTGTTGATCAGCGTGGGCCAGAGCGAACAGAGCGTCACGGTGATGGCCGAGATCAGGAACGACTTGGCAAACCAGCCGTCCTGGGTGACGTAGACGGCCGAGACGACCATGGTCACGATCGGCAGCCACGCGAGCGGCGAGACCGGTTTGAAGATCTGGATCAGCGGGTTCAGCGCTGCGTTCGCCGTAGGCGAGAGACCAGCGGCGATGCCCAGCGGGACAGCGACAACCGTGGCGATCATAAAGCCGAAGAACACGGTTTTGATCGAGGTCCAGATCTGTTGGTAATAGGTCGGCGCGCCGGTATAGGCGCGTTGCTTGGGCTCTTTGCCCTGCGAGATCAGGCGTTCGTTCAGCTGGGCGACCTTGGCCTCAAACGCCGCTTTGCTTTCGGCCTTGGCCTGGGCGTCCTTGTGCAGGTTGACGGCTTCGGTCCAGACCTGCGACGGCCCGGGCACGGCGCCCAGCGATGTCTGCACCTTGGGCGCCAGCGTGCCCCACATCAGCAGGAAGGCAAAGATCGCCAGCAGCGGCACGGCCAGCAGGCGCCAGATTTCCTTCATTTGCGCGCGCGGATTGTCCCCCGCGGCGGCCTTCAACACCGGCGTGAGCCAGCTTAGCCCCAACACCTGGAACCATTTGTCTGCCGCGTTGATGCGGGTGAAAAGCCTTGCGCGGCGGGCTTCCTGCGCGGCGCTGTCGGTGAAGTTTGGATCGACGGTCGTCATGCTTTTGTCCTCGGGTGGCGGGGGAGGCCCCGGGTCAAGCCCGGGGCGCGATGTCTGGGTGGTGAGACCCCGCCCCGGACTTGATCCGGGGCCTCGTCGTTCGGGCTTAGCCCTGGACCTCGTTGCCGACGACAACCTGGGCGCCTTTCAGCCCGATCGGCAGGCTTTCCAGGTAGGCGTTGGGGGTCCGGCCGTCATAGGGAATGCCGTCGATGATGTCCTCGCCCGGCGTGGCGGCCTTGTATCCATCGCTGTCCCAGGGGAAGTCGGCCTCGTTCGCCAGGCCCTCATCCACCAGCAGGCGGGCCGCTTCGAGGTAGATCTCGGGCTTGTAGACGTCGCGGGCGACCTCGTCATACCAGGCGTCGGTCTTCGGCTCGGCGATCTGGCCCCAGCGGCGCATCTGGGTCAGGTACCAGATGGCGTCCGAGTAGAACGGGTAGGTCGCGTTGTAGCGGAAGAAGACGTTGAAGTCGGGGATGTCACGCTTGTCGCCTTTCTCGAATTCAAAGAACCCGGTCATCGAGTTGGCAATCACCTCGTAATCGGCGCCCACATATTGCGGGCGGCTGAGGATCTCGACCGCTTCGGGCCGGTTGGCGTTGTCGTTTTCATCCAGCCAGATCGCCGCGCGGATCAGCGCCTTGGTCACCGCCAGCGTGGTGTTGGGGTATTGCTCGGCAAACTCCGCCGTGATGCCGAACACCTTTTCGGGGTTGTTCTTCCACAGCTGGTAGTCGGTGATCACCGGTACACCGATGCCTTTGAACACCGCCTGCTGGTTCCACGGCTCACCCACGCAGTAGCCGTAGATCGTGCCGGCCTCGAGCGTGGCGGGCATTTGCGGCGGGGGGGTGACGCTGAGGAACACGTCGGCTCCGATCTGGCCGGTCACGTTTTCCGGCGAGTAGTAGCCCGGGTGCAGGCCGCCTGCCGCCAGCCAGTAGCGCAGTTCGTAATTGTGGGTCGAAACCGGGAACACCATGCCCATGTTGAAGGGCTTGCCCTCGGCGCGGAACTCTTCGACCACCGGCGCCAGGGCCTCAGCCGAAATCGGGTGCTGCGGGCGGCCGTCATCCATTTTCGGGATATGCGGCAGCATCTTTTCCCAGACGTCATTCGACACGGTGATGCCGTTGCCGTTCAGGTCCATCGAAAAGGGGGTAATGATGTGCGCTTCGGTGCCGAAGCCGATGGTCGCGGCCAGCGGCTGACCGGCCAGCATGTGTGCGCCATCCAGTTGCCCGTCGATCACGCCGTCCAGCAGCACCTTCCAGTTGGCCTGCGCCTCAAGCGTCACAAACAGGCCCTCGTCGAGGAAATACCCGTTTTCATAGGCAACGGCCAAAGGCGCCATGTCGGTCAGCTTGATAAAGCCAAAGGTCAGTTCGTCCTTTTCAAGGTCCAGCAGTTCGGCAAAAGCGGGGCTCGTCAGTGCGGTTGTGGCAGCAAGGCCGAAGATCAGGTTTTTCATCGTTTGTCCTTTCGCAGTGCCCGCGGGGAGGAGACGCGGGCCAAAAACGCAAAAAAGGCCGTTCACTGACCGCCGAGGATTCGGCGGAAAGCGAGCGACCTTGCTCTGGAATTCCCTGTCAGTGGGAAGAAATTCGTCTCGACCCACCCCGTTGTAGGTCGATGCGTCTTAGATGCGGCAGTGCAGCAAAAAAGGAAAGATTTTCGCGATTGGGTGGGACATTTTGCTCTTTTCGCCGGGTTGGACGCCTAAATTTCGGTCACTTTGGGTCCGAAGGGTCAAAAATGCGCCCGTCAAAAAACGTATCGGGCAGCAAGCTGAGCTTTCCATGCGCCGAGGCGACAGGGGTTGCAAGGCGAATCGCGCCCTCAACTTTTTCGGACGCGCCGGGCAAATCGTTGCCCGATTTCGCCAGATGATGCCGGTGCAGATCCGAGCGAAAGACAAAGCCGGCCTCTTCCAGCGTGTCGGTCACGTCCAGCTTGTGGGTCTTGCCCAGCTGGCAGGCGATCCACTTGGCCTGGCTGCGCCATGGAAAGGTTGCGGCCCCTCGGTAGAATTCCACAAAGCGGTCGACCTGCCGCTGCTCACCCCGGCTTGAGACGATCAGGTGGCCGGAGAGGGCGCGGTCGATGAGCTCGGGCGAGACGTCAAGGTAATCGCGCCGCGATAGGATCTCACCCGCGGTGATCCGGCTTTCGGGTTTGGCCAGCCATTTGCCCGCCTGCCGGACCGCGCGCATCAGACGGCCCAAAAGATCCGGTTCGGTTTCGGCCCAATCGGTGCGCGCGGCCAACACCTTTTCCGGGGCAAACTCCCAGATCGCCTTGCCCGGCAGCAACAGGGCGCCTGCACCAATGTCGACAGAGACCGAGCCCCAGGGCTCACCGACGCAGAACGCATCCACATCGCCCGCGGCCAGCGCGTTGGCCATCAAGGGCGGCGGCACGGTGCGGATTTCAATGCCGTCGGTGCCTAGCGCTGTGCCGGCGCTCCAATAGCGCAAAAGCTCGACATGCATGGAAAACGGGAAGGGCACGCCGAAGGTGAGCGGGCCGGTGCGGACCTGCGCCAGCGCTTCGGCGGCGCGGATCGGGTCGGCGAAATCGAAGCCGTAGCCTGACGCGCGCAGCTTGTCCTCCAGCTCACGCCCGACGCCGATGACGTTGCCGTTCACTGACAGGACCGACACGGCCGAGATTGGCGTCGCCACACCACCCAGCCCCATCTTCATCGCCACCGGAACTGGCGACAGCATATGCGCTGCATCGACCCGGCCAAAGGCCAGCATGTCACGCACGGATGACCAGGAGGGCGCGGCAATGAGGTCGAGCGCGATGCCTTCGGTCTCGGCAAAGCCCATTTCCTGCGCGATGATCAGCGGCGCCGCATCAACGAGCGGCATATAAGCAACGGGGAGGGTGGTCGACTTCATCCCAAAAGCCCCGAGGCGGTGACGAGGGATTCCGCCACATCGGCGACGCGGCGCCCCTGATCCATCGCGGTCTTGCGCAGAAGAGCATAGGCCGCGTCTTCGTCGATGCCGCGGGCCTTCATCAGCAGGCCCTTGGCGCGGTCGATGACCTTGCGCTCTTCGAGCGCGCGGCGGGTTTCGGCCAGCTCGGTCCGCATCTGGCGCACCATGCTGAAGCGCGCAATGGCGGTGTCCATCACCGGCTTGATCCGTTCCGGCGACAGCCCGTCCACCACATAGGCCGACACCCCCGCCTCGATCGCGGTTTGCGCCAGACCACCAGCGGCGTTGGAGACAAACATCGCCACGGGGCGTTCAAGCGGGCCAGAGGCCAGCGTCAGTTCCTCCAGCATGTCGCGGGTGGGGTTGTCGACGTCGATCAGCACGATGTCCGGCGCGTGGGCCGCGATCCGCCGGGCCAGCCCGCTGGAATGGTCGATGACAAAGACATCGCAGTCGGTGGTTTGCTTCAACGCGACATCAATCGCAATCGCCCGATCACGATCCTCTTCGACCACAACAACTGTCAGCCTGTCGCTCATGTCTTTCGAGTGGCCCAGTCGCGCGCCGCCTGCAAGGGGCACTTTCGGCCAAGCCGGTCTGTGTCGGTGATCCCCGGTAAAGATCGAAGGATTTGCATATTTTTTGGTCGCTGCAGGCCGGTGATGGGCGAAGAAATCGGCTCTTTAATTCGACGCGCGCTGTGGCGCCGAGATAGACTTTCCGGCCCGCTGGGCCTACCAATGAACGGGCGGTCTGAAACCCGCGATTTCTGCGTTCGGTCGAAAGCGGAGCGAACCTTTGGCCTTGTCATCCACGGTGTTTCGACTGGCCCGCCGTCTGATGCCCATCAGATCGGTTGCGGTTGTCCTGCTTGCCTTATCCGTGATTGCGACGGACGGACAGGCGGAGCCCTACATCGAGACGCAAGAGAAGCGGCCGGACCTGTTTGACCCGGTCACAGGCTATCGCATCGCGCGGCACCGGGCGCCGACACCGGACGACATTCCGCCGCCGGCGCAATTGGTTGGCCCGGAAGAGGCTCGCGCGCTTTTGGAGCAGGGCGCCTTGCCGGTTGACGTCTATGGCGCCGCGCAATCGCGGTTTGATGAGCTCGATGGCACCTGGCTTGTGTCGGAGCAACGTCACAGCCTGCCCGGTGCGGTCTGGCTGCCGGAAACCGGGCGGGGGCAGCTGGCGCCTGTTATGCAACGCTACCTGGCCGACAACCTCGCGGCGCTGACAGGTGGAGATACCGACCACCCACTGGTGATTTACTGCATCGCCGATTGCTGGATGAGCTGGAACGCCGCGCAGCGCATCTCGGCCATGGGCTATACCCGCGTCTACTGGTTCCGGCTGGGCACCGATGGCTGGCTCGACATCGGCGCGCAATTGTCGCCCGTCGATCCCGTGCCCGTCGATACCGATTAATTCGCGCGCGGCAGTTCCTGTAGCTCGATGCCTGGGAAGAGATGCGCGACGGAGCGGTGGAACTCCCCCGGTTCGGCCCCCATAGCCGCGTATTCCGCGGGCAGGGGGGTTTCCATGATCTCGACCATGTCCAGCCCATTGCGGGCGGCGGTGCGCAGGGTGTCTTCGAGCCAGGTCAGGTACCCGCGTGTCTGCGGGATGGCCGCGCGTGTCTTGTCGACCGGGCCGTGGCCGGGCACCAGTTGCGCCGCCTCCACTTTCTCAAGCTCATTTAACGACTGTTGCCAGCGCGTCAAGTCGGCGCTGGGCGTCGCCGGGGCGCGATCATAAAACACCAGATCGCCGGTGAGCAGCGTGCCGGTCTTCTGATCCACCAGCGCCAGATCACCCGCCGTGTGCCCGCCCAGCGGCAGCGCGTGGAAGGCGCGTCCGTCGATCATCACGTTGCCGCCGTCGATCACCTGTGTCGGCGGCACCACCTCGGTCCCCCGCATCCAGTCACCCAAGAGCCGGTACATCGCGTCGGCAAAGCTTTCGCCCTCGGCCTTGGCCGCCGCGAGGGTTTCGCCCAGAGCATAGATCGGCCTATCGGCAAAGGCCTGGTTGCCAAAGAAGTGGTCGGGATGGTGGTGAGTATTCACAACGCTGGTCACCCCGCGCAGATCAAGCTGGCGCGCCACTGTGGTCAACGCCTCGCCATAGCGCAGCGACGGGCCGCTATCCAACAGGATCAGGCCGCTGTCACCCTTCATCAGGACGATGTTCACAATCGCCCCGCCATTCTGCATGCTGAAATAGTCGGTGGATCCTTCGATCATCCACATGCCGTCGGCGATCTGCACCGGGGTCAGGTCATAGACATGTCGGGCCTGTGCAAAGGCCCGTGGCGCAAGCGCACCGGCCCCCAGAAGCCCCAACGCGTACCGCCGTGTGATCATCAGTGGGTTTCGCTCTCAGACAACACGCCGTTGATCCGGTTGCCGTTATTGTCGCGGCCCTTCACATGCAGGGTGCCGCCCAGCGTTCCGGGTTCGAAATAGAGCGAAAAGGCGGGGTCTTCGTTCACCGGCTCGTATAGCTCAACCCGCGCCATCAGGTCGCCTTCGTCGCTTTCGAAACTCAGGTTTTGAATGATGAAGACGGGGATGCCGTCCGAAAGGCCGGTATCCATTGGATGATCGACAATCACCCGCGCCCGTCCGCTGGCGGCCCAGAGGCGCCCGTGAATTTCACCCAGCTTCTCTTCCCAATCGTCGCTGGCATAGGCATGCGCCGGGGCGGTACAGCCGCCACCCGCCGCGTCGATATAGGTCGACCCGATGAGCCACTGGCCATCATGCGTTTCGACGCTGGCGCGGATCGCCGTGGCCTGGTCGATCTTGAACCGCAGCCCGATCTTGGGTTCGGCCTTTTCGGGGTAATAGGTCAGAATGTGCGGGATTGGGCCGTAATCGGCGCTGACAATGATGCGTTTGACGTTTTTGATGCCGCTCGCATCGACCAGAAGCGGGACATTTAGGCTATCCTCGGCGGACTCGGGCCCGCGCACAATCACGCGGTCGTCAAAGCGGATGTTCTCCGGGTCGCCCAGCAATTCGATCTGGTGATAGTCCCACATCCCGGATTTCATCGGGTCTTTCAGCTGGGTCTTGGGGTCTTCCAGCGCCAGCGCAACCGGTGCCCAGACAAGGCAGGCAAGGTAGATCAAGGGTCTTCTCAGCATCTTTGCTCCTTTCGATGCTGATGGTGTGGTAGCAGATCGCCGCGCAGGAGTCTCTTGCCCCATGGTCGTAGTCCTGTGGCGGCGCTTCGGTCAGTAGACCCCGAGCGCGCGCATCCGGTCGATCATTGGCTTGAGGTGGTCCTCAAACGGGTGCCAGGCCGCCGTGCTGTCTTTGTAGATCCCGCTGCGCACCTGAAAGGCGCTGGCCGTGGCGACGGGCCGGTTCTTTTGGTGGAACGCCAGGCAGTCGTCCTCCCAGTCGAGGGAGAGAAAGGCCAGAACTTCGGCCACCGTCTCTTCGGGCCGATCGACCAGCGCGTCGTAGTGCAGGTCGAGGATGCGGTCGGGAAACGCTTCTTTCCAGACGGCCATCAGGGAGTGGTAGAGCGCGTAGTATTCAGCGATGTCGGTCTGTGCATAGGCAAAGCCGTTGGTTTTCCGGATGTAGCATTGCCGGAAATTCGACCAGCCCACGGCGACGGGATGCCGGACCAGATTGATCGCGCGGGCGTTTGGGACGAGCGCCAGGATGTGCCCCAGCCGGCTGAAATTCGACGGCATCTTGTCGACAACGCTGGCAAACGCGCCCCCGCGGGAGGTGAGGAGTTTGGCATAGTCGGCCCGAAGCGCTTGTATCGTTGCATCGGAAAAGGCGCGGCTGGGCGTCGCTTTGTGGCGCGTGATCTCTGGCAGCAGGCGGCGTTGAAAAAACCCAAGCTCACCCGCGGCGCCGACCTGAGAATGCGCGGCGAGGATGCTTTCGATCAGGGTGGTGCCCGATCGTGGCATGCCGACCACCAGGATCGGGCGCGGGGTGATGGGGGTGTTTGGGGCGGTGTCGATCAAGCGTTGCCCGCAGGCCGCAAACGATGTGCGGATCAGGGCAAACTCTTGTCGGTAGGGATCGACGCCAAGGCCAAGCGCCTTCTTCTTCAGCGCATTTGCCTTGGCGTAGTGGGCAAAGCAGGCGTCGGTGTCTGCGAGGTCGTGAAACGCTTTGCCCAGGGCAAAGAGGACCTCGTATTTGTCGAAGTCCGACACCTTGTTTGAGCGGTTGAGTTTCTGCAACTGCTTGAGGTGCCGATCCGATTTGCTGTCATACTCCTGCAGTTCCGCAAATGCGCGGTGCGCGGCACCGTTGCCGGGGTCGAGTTCAAGCAGTTGTGCAAAACGGTCTTTCGCCGCCTGCTTGTTGCCATGCACCAGCTCGGCCACCGCGGCCATGCGCACGGCCAGTTTGTCCTTGGGCAGATTGGCGGCGGCAAACTGTGCGGCGGGGCGCATCGGCCCGACATCCCCCAACGCATAGAGCGCCTGTGCCATTTCGCGGTAAAGCTGCGGTCGGTCCGGGGCGATGGTCAAGCCCTTTTTGGCGCTCTCGGCCGCAAGATCGTGCCGGCCCATGGCGTTTTGGGCGATGGCGAGGCTCTCCAGCGGCTCGGCCGACCCAGGAAACGTTTTT